>JAAYBB010000066.1 GCA_012719075.1 Clostridiales bacterium
AGGAACAGCCCGTTTGCCTCGGTAAAGATCACCGTGACCACCCCGTTCTCCACACTGGCCTTATCCGGATCGAAGCTGGGCGCGGTGTTGTCCAGCACAAAGGGCTCGTCACAGACCGCGGCCGTGTCAAACGAGTCGTGCAGAATGTAGACCCTGTATTCGCCATCGTCGGCCGAAGCGGCGGCCGGAACGGCTCCGTCTTCATCCAGCTCGGGCAGCTCTTCCACCGCTTCCACGTCTTCCAGCGGCTCGTCCCCGTCCACCACCTTCTCATAGTAGTAGCTGCAGCCGGCTTCGGGTTCCAGAACCGATGCGTCATTGGGCACAACCGTGCCCTCCGCAATCAGCGCCGTATCCCGCGGGCAGAGGTCGGCTTCGGCCAGCAGGATGCAGGCGTAGGCCAGGGCCTTGTTCTCTGCGTCGACCTCGATGATCTCGGCGTACTGGCCGACAACGCCAAGCAGCTCGGCCGACGCTTCGGCTAAAACCTTGACGTGCGTACCGCCACCGCCGATCAAAGTACTGACATCCTCGTCCAGTTCGGGTTTGTTTTCATCTGCCACATCCACCACGCCAACCAGGAGCGCATTTGTGCCGGCCGTGACCGAGAAGTTGCCCACGGCCTCGATGCCGGCCGTCACTTCGATGTCGGATTCGCCAAGCTCGGGCTCCGGCTCGACAACCGCGAAGGACTCTTCGCTGACGCCATAGGTCTTGGAGGGGGTGTGCACCACGTAGACGACGTACTCGCCCGCCTCGATGTCATCGGGCAGCTCGGCCTCCGTGGCACTGGTGATGGCCAGCTCATCGACCGCAGCCTCTTCGATGCCGTCCACATCCGTGATGTCTTCAGCGCCGGCCGCGACAATGTAGTAGGTGTAGTCCGGGTCCGCCGCACTATCCCCGTAGGCGTACACCCCCGCCAGCGTGCCTGCTGCGAGCAGGTCGTCCTGGTCTTCTCCGATGCTCACCGCCGGGGCCTTGAGGTTATCATTGGTTAACTGCGCCTTGCCGTAGGCGACAATCGTGTTGTCGCTGTCGTCCACTTCAAAAATCTCGACCCACTGTCCGACCACGCCGGCCACATCGCCCGAAGCCGTGTCCGCCGCGATCGGATTGTCGATGGACAGTCCGATCGGCAGTTCGTTACCCGCATTGGGGATTTCGCTCAGCAGGGGTTCGTCGGCCACATGCACGTAGCACACATCCGAATCTTCCCCCGCGCTGACTGCAAAGCTGCCCACCGCGCTGCCGGGTCCGACTGTCCTTGTAGAGGCGCCCGCCGCTTCGGGCTCCGGCTCGGGCGCCGCCTCGAGGCTGACGACGAGCTTGTAGAACCGCGTGACCTTGCCGTCCTCGGACACGACCTTGACAAAGAGCTGGTCGCCGTCGGCCAGGTCAACCTCGGCCTCGAGGACCCACTCCGCTTCGTAGTGAGCTTCAAACGCGGTGTTGATGGCGTCGGACGTCGGCGCGCCGACACCCGCGGCCACCTGCTTATACGTGATCGTGGCATAGGGGCTGTCATAGATGATCCAGAAAGCGTACGACTCCGTCTGCTGATCGTACGGGATTTCCGGCAGCTCCACCGTCTCGGCCACGGCCGGCGTGGCGCCGCCGTTGCCGACCTCATCCGACTCGTTATAGCTGCCAAGCCCGTCGACGTAAATGCCCATTTCATCGAGCGTCGCGATGTCGCTGTTTTGGCTGCGCACGATCGTGTACTTGACCACCTTTGAGCGGTTTTCGGGCACCACCAGCAGCACATGCCCCACGCCCACGTCGGTATTCTCATCCACTGCATCCGCACTATCCAGTGCGTCAACGGATGTGACCGCAGCCGCCTCATCCGCCGGGAGAATCTTATAGCCTGCGGACTGCGTAAAGTCCATAAAATAATAGATCCATCCCGCATAGGCCACGTCCCCATTCGGGATCTGCTTTGCGTCGACGGTGAGCTTGCCGCCCGACAGCGTGAGGTGGTCTGCCATCACCGGCTCGAAGTCGGCATAGGCCTCGCGCACGAAGTAGGTCTTTGTGCCACCGTTTTCAAGTCCGGTGATCTCGGTGCCTGTGAGCGGCGCAAGGTCCACCCACCGGTCGGACACGCTTCCGTCGGCCTTGACATAATGGATCTCGCCGTCCACATAGAGCACATAGCACGTGCCCGCCGTCAGCCCGGTGATTTTCCCATCGCCGGCCGTGCCCAGCGAGGGCACGCCGTCCTGCGGCATCAGCAGTACGGTGTTCATGGTTCCCTTTACGACGACGGCGGTCATAAAGGCCTCGCTGCCGTCCTGCGCCGTGTACCTGACCTCAAGGCGGTTAAAGCCCGGCTCAAGCTCCAGGACAACGGCCTCGGCGCTCATATCGGCCCACCAACCCGCATCGTTCCAACAGAAGGCCGCCTTGATGGGCTCGGTGGCAAAGTTGTCGGCCACCGTCACCTGGAAGGCAAAGTGGGTATTGCCCTCGGCCTGGAGGACCACCTGGTCCGCAAGCTCATCTGCTGTGGGCACAATTGCCGCACTTTCTCCCAGCGCGTAGGTGACGGTTCCATCGGCCAGGCTGCTCTCGGGTACCGTGTAGCTGGCAGCCTTCCGCGAGAGCGCCCTGCCGTTTGCCGACACGAGGTTTTCTGCGGTCAGCGTAATCGTGCCGCCCCAGCGCAGACCACCCACCACTCCAAACCAAAAATCCTGCCCGGTGATGTCATACTCTTTTATCTCGATGAGGATCTGCCTGCTGTTTTCGGGGTTGATCGTCACGCTGTCAATGACAAGGTCTTCCCACTCCCCTGCCTCCTTGGCATCTCCGCTAAAGGCAAAATTGGCAGCAACCAGATTGGCGTCGTCCTTCACAGCCAGGTTGAAGGTGGCGACCAGTTCGGTATCCGAAACCGGCTCGATCACCGTCAGGTTGAAGCGGGTGGGGCTGGAGGTGGGCGGCGTATCGCTTTCGCCGCCCGATCCGCCGGGGCCGCCGGAATCGACGGAGCCGTCGGCACCCACGACCTGCCCGATGGTGCCGTTGTTGGTCAGCGTGCCGCCGCCCACGGTGTTCACAACCGTGCCGGCCTCGCCGCCGCGCTCGACCTTCATGTCGCCGCCACGCAACTCGGCCTGCTCCACACGGCCGCCGTCATTGACGTTCAGCGCGCCGCCCTGCTCCACGATCGCGTCCCTGATCACGCTGTCCGCACCGACATTGACCGTTGCACCGGCCGGAATGACCAGTTCGCTCACCGTCACGCCCGCCAGGTCCAGCGTGCCGCCGGCCAGCGAGAGGGTCTCGACACTGCCGTCCAGGACCACGTGCACCCGGTCGCCGTCAATGACGATCTGGTCGTAGACGCCGCTCAGGCGGACCGTGTTTTGGCCGCCGCCCCACACGTAAGTGGTGCCGGCAACCTGCAGGCCCTCGCCGTCAAAATCGCCCTCGCCAATGCCGTTCATCAGGTAGAGGCTGCCCTCGATCACAAGGTTCTTCAGCGTCACGCCCGAGGCGTTGACCACGACGTTGCCGGAAACTGTCCGCGCCTCGTCGCCGCCAACGCTGCCGGCCGCGCTGTGGTATTCGGCAATCAGGTTGTCCAGCAGCTTGACCACCTCGGCCCGCGTGATGCTGTCGGCCGGGTTGAAGTGGTTGCCGCCGCTGCCCTGCACATAGCCGGCCGCCTGCATACCGCCCACAAGGCCCCTGGCCCAGTCGGCAATCGCCGGTTCATCGGCAAAGCTGCCGGCAGCGGCCTCGGGCACCGCAAAGGCGCGGCCGATCAGCACCACGGCCTCCTGCCGCGTGACGGGATCCTCGGGCCGCGCAAGGCCGGCATCGCCCTGCATCACGCCGGCCGTAGCCAGCTTGAGCACTGCGTCGGCATACCAGGCGTCGGCCGGCACGTCAACAAAGACGGCGCTGCCGCGGCTCTGATAGCCCACGACAGCGTTCAACAGCTTGGCCAGCTCGGCGCGGCTGATTCGATTGTCGGGACCAAAGCTCCCATCCGGATACCCGGTGAGCACCCCATGGCCCACCCAGGTGTCGATGACATCCTCGGCCCAGTGGTCGGCCGTGTCGGTCAGCTCCGCCGCGCCGGCTGGAAGGACCAGCAGCGACAGCAATAGCGCGGCCGAAAGCAGCATGGCCAGGATCCTGTACTTTGTGCTTGGGCTTGTCAACGCACTTACCTCCTTGCAATGGTTGTTCAACGGTGTTGCAGACAGACACCGGCACAGGGCCTGTCCGATGTGGATGGCCGCAAGTACCGTACCCCCTACCAAAGGCGCTGCCGCCCCTTTTTCCAGGTTAATCCTGTCTTGTGTTGGGTTCAGTATAGCAGCCCCGTTCTATCAAGGCAATAAAATATCGCAAAAAATATGATATATTGCAACATTTTGTGTAATTTTGTCACTTTTTCATTTTTATTTTGCTGTTGCTAAAGGTTTAGCTGGGGGCGCACAAAGGCGGCGGAACAGTTGGGCCGAGTCCTGGAAGGTCTGCAGACGTAACAAAACAGGGATGGGGCCGATTGGCCCCATCCCTGTTTTTGCTTGCCGCGAAGGCGGCAGGCTTTGCTGTTCAGTTGTCTTTTGTTACGGGGTGACGTCCTCGCCGTTGCCGACCGAGTTGTAGGCGAACACGGCCTTGACAAGCGGGCCGTCGTCGTCGGCCTCGATCAGCAGGTCGACCATCCAGCCGGTGCCCGGCAGATCGGACTTGTCGATGTTGCCGATGCTGGAAACGCCGACGGTCTTGCCGGTCCCAAAGACCACGTTGGCGCCAGCCCCAGCATGCATGATCTTTTCGACTTCCGCGTCGTCATCATCATCGTCGAACGCCGGGAAGCCGTCGGCAACCGCCTCGTAGGGCTTGATGTTGATGGTGTAGACCTGGCAGTCCTCGTCGAGCGTAAAGCCCAGGTCGTCGATCACGTACTCAAACCCGTAGGCGACCTTTGCGCCCTCGGTGGCGACGTAGTTCTCAACCGTCGCCAGGGTCAGGCCGCGTCCGCTGGTGGACTTGTTGGCCACGGCGCCGTGGGTCCATGCCGTACCGCTCGCAAGCTCTTCAGCGTCTTCGGCATCGGCGTACGCAAGAGGCGCAATCTCGGTGACCAGGCCGGCCGCGTTGCGCACGACCTTGGCATAGCCGACGACAACGCCTTCGCCAACCTTGAGGTCGGCGTCGTTGAGGCCGCTGTTTTCACCGGCGGTGTTGGAATTGGAGACGTCCTTGCTCGTGAAGTTCTCCACCTTGCCGTCGATCGCGATCTTCAGCGTGTAGTTGACCTTGCTGCCCGAGGCCGAGTTCTTGATGGCCTTGATGACCAGGCCGTACTCGTCGGAGGTCGCGCCGATCTTGGCGGCGGATTCGATCAGCAGCACCTGGATGTCGCTGCCGTCGCGGGCGGCGTCGGTGATCTTGTTCGTGGTGCTGAAGTTGGGCAGATCGGACAGCTTCAGAACCGCGTACTTGCTGCCCTCGTACTTGTTGTAGATCACGGTATCGCCGCTCAGCAGGCCGTTTCCGCTGCCGCCGGCAGTGATGGACAGACGGTTGGTATCCTTGTCATACTTGGAGGAGGTGCCGGACAGGACCGTGGAGATGTCCTTGGCGGCCTCAGCATGCTTGAAGGAGTCGATCTGGCCGTTGTCGCCCAGCGTGTAGGCGAAGATGCGGTCCTCAGCAAGGGCAACGCCGCTGACAGCCCGTGCCCAGCCTGCATCGGCTCCATCGTCCACACCCAGAACAAGTGCGCCGTCCATCAAGACGTCCTCATCCACCTCGTCGAGGTCGATGTAGAAGGTCTTCTTGGAGCCGTCGGCCAGGTAGCCGGTGACCCAGGCACTGCTGATTCTTTCGGCGTCGTCCACGGAGTCGCCGACCCGGTTGACCAGGATCCAGTTGCCCGCGGCGTCGCTGGAAACCTTGTCAATCTCGCGGATATAGCCGTTGGCGTTGAGCCACAGGTCATAGCGCTCGCCCAGCTCGGGGCTGCCGGAGACCAGCTTGTACTTGACGCCGTCAAAGAAGTAGGAGGAGCCGTCGCGGCTGTTGTGCTTGACGTCCTTGACGGTCTCGGCCTTGACGACGTCGTACACGTCGTCCACACTGCTGCCCAACACGGCCTGGCGCTGGTAGACCAGCACGCGGTCGTTCTTGGCAGCGCCGTCGTACAGGAAGATCACGGTGTTGCCGTCGTCGTCCTTGATGTCGTTGCTGCCGGACAGCACGGTGGCGGTGGTGCTGACGGAGCTGCTGCTCACCGAGCTGACCTTGCCGTAGGAGGGCTCATAGACATAGCCCCTGTCGACCACGCCGTTGCCGTCCTGGTCGATCAGCTTGAAGTAAATGTCCTTGATGTTGTCCATGGCATCGTCGCCGCCGGGAATGAGCATCTCGGGCTCAACAGCATCAATGGCGTCGCCTTCCCAGTTGTAGATGTCGGTGTCGCCCAGGGTCAGGCGGCGGGTCACGCCGTTCTCCTTGAAGGAGACAATGCCGGTGGCGTTGGAGGTACGGTCGTCGTCGACTTCTCTCGGGTTGAGGATGTAGGTCTTGACGTTGGCCAGCCGCTCGATCAGGATGACCTGGTCGCCGGAGGCAAGCGCCGTGGCTTCGGCGCTCTTCTTCTCGGGCTTATACCAGACGCGCACGTCTTCGCCGATCAGGGCGTTCACGTCGCCGGCATACTTAAACACCATGCCGCCCAGCGAGATCTGACCCGCGTCGTACAGGGCCTCGCCATAGGCGTTGGTGGAGGTGCCGAGCAGGGTCTTGTGGGGCTGATCCTCGCTGCCGTCGGAGCGGATGACGCCAAAGGCACCCTCGATCACGGTCTTGGTGCGGGTGGTGGTGTTGTCACCCTCTTTGGAGGTGTAGGTGCCAAAGCGGGGGGCCTCGGCGAAGAGGGCATTGTAGGCCATCTGCGCAACGGTGCCGCGGTTGGCATCGCCGAAGGTGGAGTAGTTCTTCAGGTCTTCAAACAGGCCCAGCGTGCTGGCCTTGTCGATGAAGCCGTAGGGATAGGTGTACATCGTGTTCGAGTACCCCATCGCAACGATCAGCATCTTGGCGGCCTCGGCATACTTGACAACGTCGGTGGGATGGAACAGGCCATCCTCGCGGCCGTTGACGATGCCGGCGTTGACCGCCCAGGTGATGTAGCCCGCCGACCAGCGGCCAGCGTCCACATCCGGGAACGGGGACGCGCCGAGGTACATGGCGCCGCCGTCGTCCTTGCCGGTCATCAGGACGTACAGGACTTTGGAGAACTCTTCTCTGGTGTAGGCGCCGGCGGCTTTGTAACTGCCGTCTTCGTAGCCTTTGAGCACTTCGAGCGAGAAGAGCAGATTGATGGCAGCTTCGTAGTCGTCGCCATCTTTGACGTCCGTGAACGGACCGGCTGCCGCGCTGAGCCCAAAGGACAGTACCATGACGACTGCCAGGGCCAGCGAGAGAATCTTCTTCAGATTGCTCATGTGTTTTTTCCTTTCTGAAATTTAATTTGCCGCACAGGGTGAATCTCGAGCGTTCACCCTGTGTTACGACCACAGTGTACTTCAGGGCGATTGGGTTTGACAAGAGATTTTGGGGTTTTGTAACACAGTTGTAACATTCCCCCACTCCGCCCGCCGCCCTCCGGCCAGGCTCAGGACAGGGGCAGCGACTGCCGGTAGACAAAGGCCGCCACGGCGACCTCCTCGCCGTCCACATTGACCAGCAGCAGGTCGGCCACGGTGCCCTGGCCCGACGAGACGTCGGCCTCCGGCAGCTCGCCGAGCACCGAGGTCTCGATGCCGCTCTGCAGCCGCACCGGCATGCCGGTGCCGTAGGAGGCCCCCTCAAAGGCATCCCGGGGGCCGCCCTTCAGGCTGTAGACGGCGATGGCTTTCGAGGCGAGATAGAGCTCGGCCGAATCCTCAAACCCGGGGCCTTTGCGGATGCCCCCGTCGGCATAGGTGAAGTCGGTGGCCAGCGTGACCGTGCGGTTGTCGCGCACGCGGGTCACCACGCCCTGCACCCAGCGCCAGCCGTCGCCCGCGGCGGCCCGGTCGCTGTAGCGGATCTTTTGAATGCGCTCCACGGCGCCGTCGTAGTCGAGCACCACCCGCGCGTAGCCAAAGGCCTCCGAGGGCGCCATCAGCGCCGCGTCGTCGCCCCCCTCGTCGGGACAGAGGTTCCCGCCCTTCGAGGGCTTGGTCAGCAGGCGCAGGTTCTGCCCGTCCGCCCACATGTCGAGTCCGTAGTAGACCTTGTTGTCTTCGCCCATGTACTTGGCCACGCCGCGGACCAGGCCGTAGCAGACCCGCAGGCCGCCGGGCAGGCCGGGGGTCTCGGCCAGCGCCACCTGGGCCAGGCCGTCCTTTGCGCCCAGCGCCAGCAGGCGGCTGCTGCCGTCCGTCATCATGGGCAGGTCGCCGGCCGTGACCAGCGCGTACTGATAGCCCGCCTCGGGGGTGCCGTAGCGCAGAAAGACCGGCGTGTCCTGCGTGAACCGGGCCTGGTAGGAGGGCCTGTAGGGGTCCCCCAGCTTGGCGATCAGCGAGATGCGGCTGTACTCGGTGGAGAGTCTCTTTTGCAGCGCCTCGTTGTAGACATGGTCCAGTCCGCCGTAGGCCTGCGCCGAAAAGGCCTCCAGCCGGTTGACCCGCCCGTTGGCCCCCAGCGTAAAGCAGAGCAGCTGGCCGACCGCCGCAGTGCCCGCCCAGCCCCCGTCAAACAGCAGGGTCTCGCCGGCCGACAGGGTCTTCAGCGCGGCGTCGAGCGTCAGCTTTTGGCTGCTGCCGTCCTGCAGCAGTCCGGTCAGCGTGTATCCGCTGTTGTTGCCGCCCACCGCGGTCACCAGGATCAGCCGGGCCTCCCCGGTGTGCAGGCCGCCGCCAAAGACGCGCTCGAGCAGCGGGCCGCCAACGCGCGGGGCCTCGGCCCGCAGTGCATTGTGGGCCATCTGGGCCACCGCGCCGCGCTTGGCCGACGCGTTGGGCTGTGCGCCCTCCAGCCCCTCGAACAGGCCGAGGGTGCCAGCCAGGTCGGTGTAGCCCGACGGGAAGGCCAGGCCGGCCGTCTCGTGCCCGAGCGCGGTCAGCAGCATTTTGGCCACCTCTGCAAAGGTCACGCCGTCGGTGGGGTAAAACAGCCCGTCCTCGCGGCCGCCCACCACCCCGAGGCTGCGGGCCCAGGCGATGTAGCCGGCCGACCAGCGGTCCCGCACGACGTCGGGAAAGGGGTCTGCGGCCGGGGGTTCGGCGCTGTCCTCGCCGTGCAGCAGCACAAACAGGATTTTGGCGAACTGCTCTCTCGTGTAGTTGCCCTCGGGGCGGTAGCTGCCGTCCTCAAAGCCGCCGAGCACCCCCAGCGAGGCCAGTTCTTCGATGGCCTGCGCGTGGGGCACCTCGGGCGCGACATCCTGAAAGATGGCCGCGCCGGCCACGGTGGGAAGCAGCATGGCGGCGATCAGCAGCAGCGCAAGCGCCGTCCTCTTTCTCATGGCAAAGTCCTCCTCCGGTCGGAATGGGTAATGGGTTTGGGCGGATGCCCCTTCGCGGCACCCTTGCCCCTTTGACGGCGGGCAAAGGGGCACAGTTCCCTCTCTCCCCCCGTTCACGCCTGCCCGAAATCCCGGGCCAACAGGGGTAAAAAGCCTTCTGCGGGGCGGGTTTTGCCTGCCTTTATGGCCTGTGGGCGCCCTTGCCCAGGTGGATGTCCAACTTCTGGAGCAGCGTCTCCAGGTCGACGGGCTTTGCGAGGTGGTCGTCCATGCCGGCCTCGCTGCAGCGCGCGACATCCTCGGCAAAGGCGCTGGCCGTCATGGCGATGATGGGCACCCGCCTGGCGCAGTCGCCCTCCAGCGCCCGGATCTGCTCGGTGGCGCCAATGCCGTCGAGCACCGGCATGTAGAGGTCCATCAGGATGAGGTCGTAGGCCCCCGCCTGTCCGCGCACGGCGTCGACGGCCAGGCGCCCGTTCTCGACGCAGTCGATTTGGGCGCCGGTGTCCTCGAGCAGGGCCAGCAGGACCTCGCGGTTGACCTCGAGGTCCTCCACCAATAAAATGCGCCGGTCCGAGAAGTCGCGCGCCCCTGCCGGCCGGTCGGCCGGCGGGGCCTCCCCCTCTGCGTGCGGCAGCCGGACCGAAAAGGAAAAGCGGCTGCCGACGCCCGGCCGGCTCTCCACGTGGATGCCGCTGTCCATCTCCGCGACGATGGACTGGCTGATGGCCAGCCCGAGGCCGGCCCCGCCGTGGCCGGCGGCGGCCGCCCCCTGCTCAAAGGGCTTGAACAGCCTGGACAGCGTCTCGTCGCCCATGCCGATCCCGTTGTCCTCAACTGAAAGTTCAATTTCGCTTTCGGCAGGGCCGCACCGGCGCTCGCGACAGGCCACCTGGATGACGCCGCCCTCGCCGGTGAACTTGATGGCGTTGCCCAGCAGGTTGGTGACGACCTGCGCCAGGCGCAGCTCGTCGCCCAGCAGGCGCACCGGGATGTGCGGGTCCAGCTCAAAGCGCAGGGTCTGCCCCTTCTGCGCGGCTCGGCCGGCATTCATGCTGCGGATGTCCTCCATCATGCTGCGCAGCGAAAAGGCGCCGACCACCAGCTCAAAGCGCATGGCCTCAATCTTGGACATGTCGAGCACGTCGTTGAGCAGGCCCAGCAGGTGCCTCGAGGCCGCCTCGATGCGGTCGAGGCAATCCCCGATCCGGTCGGGGTCGCCGGTCCGCCGGGCGACGCTGGTCATGCCGATGATGGCGTTCATGGGGGTCTTGATCTCGTGGCTCATGCTGGCCAGAAAGCGGCTCTTGGCGTTTGCGCTCTCCAGCGCCTCCTCGCGGGCCGACATCAGGTGGAGCATCGTCTCGTTGCGCAGGATGGCCGACAGCAGCAACACGCCGCCCGAGCGCAGGATGCGCTCCTCGGCCGCCGAGAACTGCGCCTCCCGCCCGCCGCGCTCAAAGGCGGCAAAGCCCCAGAGCGCGCCGCCGACAAAGAGCGGAATGGCCAGGACCGCCTCGATGCCGCGCGGCGCGAAGTGGCCGCGCGCCCCCTCGGGCAGCGCCTGCACCAGCGCGTTGACGCAGTCCCCCCCGCTGAGCCGCTCATACCAGCCGCCGTGGTTCTCCGCAAAGAAGTCCTCCGGCGCCTCGTCCGGCCCCAAGTCCTCCGCCGCACTCCACCGGAAGCACGGGCGGAAGCCCGGCGGCCCCGCGCGCTCAAGGCTGCGCCAAACCCCCACCCGGTCGGCCGCAAGGCTTTTCCCCAGCCGCCTGAGCGCGCTGAGCACGACCTGCTCAAAGCCCTCCGGCTCCGCCCGGATCAGCCAGGTCGCCATCTCGTTGACCGCCTTCAGCAGGCGCTCCTGGCGCAGCAGCTCGTTTTTGGCCTCCTTGAGCTGGCGCAAATCGAGCAGGTAGCCGGCGACGATGCGCTCCCCTTGCCCGTCAATGCGCTTGAGCACCACCTGGACGGGCACCCGCCGTCCGTGCAGAATCAGTTCGCTCTCAAATTCGGTCTGCCCGTGCCGGAGCGCGTGGGCCAGCCGCTCCTCCAGCGTCAGCGAGGGCCGTCCGTCCGGCTGATGTGCGGGAATGCTGGCCGAGATCATGGGCATAAACCCCTGTTTCAGGCGCTCGCCCGAGTCAAAGCCAAAATAGGCCACTGCGGCCGGATTGCAGTCGATGACCTGCATGCGCTCGTTGAAGACCAGGCTTGCGTAGGGCGTGGCATCGTACATGGCGGTGCTGACCCTGCGCGCCTGATCCAGCTGGGCAACCGCCTGCTGCACCTTGAGCTGCAGGCTCTCGCTGTAGTGCTCGTTTTCCATCAGCGCCTGCTGGAGCTCCTGCTCGGTCCGCTTGAGCGCATCGATGTTCAGGCAGCCCCCCAGCAGCCGCCGGACCTCCCCGCCCGGCCCCCGCTCCACGGTCTGGGCAACCCCCCTGGTCCAGAGGTAGTCGCCCGCCCGGCGGCGCAGGCGGACCTCCCAGAGGTGCCGCTCCTCATCCCCCGCCGCGAGCATTTCTAAGGCCTGCCGCACCTCGGCGAGGTCGTCCAAATGGATGAGCCCTTCCCACTCCGCGACGGTCCCGCCCAGCTCCCCCTCCCGGTAGCCCAGCATGGCCAGCAGTTCTTCCGAATAGGTGATCCGGCCGGTCCCGGCCTCATAGCACCAGCTGGCAAGCCCCGAGATGTGCGCGACAAAGTCAAGCTGCTCGGACTTCTGCTGCAGCCGCTCCTCCGCCCGCTTGAGCCGGGTGATCTCCTGCAGGATGCCGATCACCCGCACCGGGTTGCCCTGCGCGTCCCGCTCGGCGACATAGCCGCGGTCCTGCGCCCAGATTTCAACGCCGTCCTTGCGCAGCATGCGGAACTCGGCCTCGTAAATGCCGTCGCCCTGCGCCAGAAAGCGGTCGACCGCCTCGAAGGTCCGCTGCCGGTCCTCGGGGACGATGGCCCCCTCCCAGGGCAGGACCGTCTGTGGAAGCTCGCCCGGCGCATAGCCCAGAATCTGCTCCCACTGCGCGCTGTAAATGACCCTGCCCGAGGGCAGGTGCCAGTCCCACATGCCGATGCCGGCCGCCCGGATGATGACATCCCGCAGCGCGGCAAAGTGTGCCGAACTCTCGTCCGGCCCGCCGGACGTCGGCAGCGGGGCAAGCTGGTTGCCCGCCAAGTTGTCACCCCCTAAGCCCGGCCTGTCCGGCTGGCTGCCCCGGCAGGGCGCGCGGCGCGGATGCGGCCGGCGTCAGACGGTCAGAAAATCCTGCTCCGACGCGCGCGCAATGTGCGCCGCCTTGTCTTTGCCAAAGTGGGCCGCGTAGGCCTGCCGGGCCTCCTCGAGCAGCGCAAAGCCCCGCTCGGCGCCGAAGTTGTGCACAAAGCTGCGGCGCAGTGCCGAGTACAGGTGCCCGCAGTGGTAGCGGAAGTCGCGGATCAGCCGCGGCAGCTGCTCGGCGCGCCTGGCCCGGTGGCGCCTGAGCGCCTCCTCGTCCGCAAAGGCGCAGCCCACCCAGCCAAAGGCGCAGCCGCCGCCCCCGTGGGACAGCAGCTCCCCGAGCTCGAGCTCCAGCGCCGGGTTGAAGCCGAAGACCAGGTTTTTGTCAATAAACGTGCAGTACCCCTTGCCGTAGTCCAGCAGGTCCGTACGCCTCCAGCTCTCGCACCAGCCGCAGGTGGTGGTCCGGGTGCGGTAGACCGGGGAGAAGGCCTCCACCCCGCCCTTGCTCCAGCCCCGGTCGTCCACCCACTCGCCATAGAGCAGGTAGTTTTCCATGGTCAGCGGCTGGCCGTCGGCCAGGCAGCGCAGCGCGCAGCGGGCGCCCCGCTCCCGCCCGTAGATCACGACCGCCTCCTCGGCCGCCCGGCGGCCCGGCTCCCCCATGCGCTGTTCGGCCGCGCGGGCGGCCAGCGCGTACAGCAGGGCGTGGTCGTCGATGTAAAACGCCGATGCCGGCAAATGCTCCATGCCGCAGACTCCCCTTTAACACTTTATTTTAATTGGTACTGTTTCGGCTGCCAAACCGCCTCCCGGCCGCCGGGCAGCCCCGAAAACTTCAATCCTTTAACAACATATTATGATATCCTTTTATTATATCGGCCCCTTGCGCCAATTGCAATCCAAGAAAAATTGCTGTTTTTTGCGCCTGCTTTTTCCACGCCAAAGTATCTTGACGGCCCCCCCGGCACTGTGCTATAGTTTATTGATTTCGACGGAGAGGATGGTGCGGATGCGACATTTGATCGATTTTGACCAGCTGAGCCTGGAGGAGTGGGACAAGCTCTACAACCTGACCCGCGCAATCATGCGCGATCCGGGCGCCTATGCCGACTCCTGCAAGGGCAAGCTGGTGGGCACGCTGTTCTACGAGCCCTCCACGAGGACGCAGCTCTCCTTCCAGGCCGCCGCACTGCGGCTGGGCGCACAGGTCATCGGGTTTTCGGACGCGGCCTCT
This sequence comes from Clostridiales bacterium, assembly GCA_012719075.1. GTDB lineage: Bacteria > Bacillota > Clostridia > Oscillospirales > Feifaniaceae > JAAYBB01. The sequence continues at coordinate 13,948 of JAAYBB010000066.1, forward strand.
TCCTCCGCGGCCAAGGGGGAGAGCCTGCGGGACACCATTAAAATCGTCGCCAACTATGTGGATGCCATCGTGATCCGCAACCCGATGGAGGGGGCCGCGCTGGCCGCCTCGCTCTACAGCCCGGTCCCGCTGATCAACGCCGGCGACGGCGCCCACCTGCACCCCACCCAGACCCTTGCCGACCTGGCCACCATCCAAACCGAAAAGGGCAGCCTGAACAACCACGTGGTGGGCCTCTGCGGCGACCTCAAGAACGGCCGCACCGTGCACTCGCTGCTCAAGGCCCTCTCCCGCTTTGGCGGCAACACCTTTGTGCTGATCTCGACCGACACGCTGAAGATCCCCGACTACGTGCGCCGGGCCCTCGAGGCGTCCGGCGCACGCTATACCGAGGTCAACTCGCTCGAAGCCGTGATCGGCGACCTGGACATCCTCTACATGACCCGCATCCAGAAGGAGCGCTTCCCCAGTGAAGAGGCCTACAAGCGGGAGGCCGGCATCTTCATCCTCGACCCCCCCAAGCTGCAGCTGGCCAAGCAGAGCCTGATGGTGCTGCACCCGCTGCCCAAGCTCGACGAGATCACCGACGAGGTGGACATCGACCCCCGCTGCCGCTACTTTGCCCAGGCCGAGTACGGCATGTACATCCGCATGGCGCTGTTGCACACGCTGCTGCCGCTGAAGCGGGAGGTCCCCAAGACCGAGCTCTTCGACCGCGAGACGGTCTGCGACAACCCCCGCTGCGTGACCGCCTTTGAGCGCTACCTGCCCCCGCTCACGCAGGACGGCACCTGCCTCTACTGCCAAAAAGATCTGCCGCACTGAGGCCCCGGCCGCCGCCGCCGGCGTTGACAAGCCGTCGCAGGCGCGCTATACTGACGTTGTAACCGCATAAAAGTTTTTCCGGTAGGCAAGGCTACCATAGGGATATGGGTTGCTGCCGCGACATCGTGGAGACACGATTAGAGGGCCAACAGGATCTGTCGAAACCAAGGCATGTCCTAATGCAACTTCACCGAACCTTCATGATGGGCCCCGTCACACGGGTCCGCCCGCACCGATGAGGTTCTCTGCCCTGTGATGCTGAAGCTTGGACGGTGGCGGTCTGTTTTTGGACCGCAAAATGGGCCTTTATCGCCCTGCCGCCATCCGGGAATGGCGGCAGGGCATTTTTGGGCTTCAGTGCCCCCGCCACCGACAGACAGACCCGCGGCAGCCGCCGTCCCCAGCCTTTTGTGGACCCTGCGGCGCCGGCCAAAACGCGCAATGGGAGGGGAACTGCATGAGAGCATCCAACGACCTGCTGCTGACAACCCTTGAGACGCTGCTGTGCGAAAAGAAGTACGGCGTCCTGCGCGAGTTGCTGATCATCCAAAACCCCGCCGACATCGCCGCACTGTTTGAGGAGGCCCCCGCCCACTCGCTGCCGCTGCTGTTCCGGCTGCTGCCCAAGGCGCTGGCCGCCGAGACTTTTGTCGAGATGGAGCCGGATTTACAGGAGCTGCTGATCCGCGGATTTTCAGACACCGAGCTCAAGGCGGTGCTCGACGAACTCTACCTGGACGACGCCGCCGCGCTCGTGGACGAGATGCCGGCCATCCTGGTCAAGCGCATCCTGCGCAACGCCGACCCCCACACCCGCAAGATGATCAACCAGATCCTCCAGTACCCCGAGGACAGCGCCGGCAGCATCATGACCATCGAGTATGTGCGCCTGCGCCCCCACATGACGGTGGAGGAGTCCATCCTGCACATCCGGCGGACCGGCGTGGACAAGGAGACCATCTACACCTGCTACGTCACCGACAACAACCGCAAGCTGATCGGCATCATCTCGGCCAAGACGCTGCTGTTGTCCGACGACGACGCCCTCGTGGAAGATTTGATGGAGACCAACCCCATCTTTGTGCACACCACCGAGGACAAGGAGCGGGTGGCCCAGCTCTTTGACAAGTACGACTTTCTCTCGCTGCCGGTCGTGGACGAGGAGCAGCGGCTGGTCGGCATCGTCACGGTCGACGACGCCATCGACGTGCTGCAGGAGGCCTACACCGAGGACATCGAGCGCATGGCCGCCATCGTCCCCTCCGACAGGCCCTACCTCAAGACCAGCGCCTTTGAGCTCTACAAGGCCCGCATCCCCTGGCTGATGATCCTGATGGTCTCGGCCACCTTCACCGGCATGATCATCACCTCCTTCGAGTCGGCGCTGGCCGCCCAGGTGGTGCTGACCGCCTTCATCCCCATGCTGATGGACACCGGCGGCAACTGCGGAAGCCAGTCCTCCACCACGGTCATCCGGGGCCTCTCGCTCGGGGAGCTGGCCTTTTCCGACCTGCCGCGCGTGCTGGGCAAGGAGTTTCGGGTCTCGCTGCTCTGCGGGCTCACGCTGTCCGCCGTCAACTTCCTCAAGCTGCTGTTCTTCGACCGGGTGGGCATCACGATTGCGGCGGTGGTCTCGCTCACGCTGATCTGCACCGTCTTCTGCGCCAAGCTGGTGGGCTGCGCGCTGCCCATCCTGTCCGAACGGGCCGGCTTTGACCCCGCGGTCATGTCCAGCCCCTTCATCACCACGATTGTCGACGCCATCTCGCTGACCATCTACTTCAGCATTGCGACCTTTCTGCTGCACCTGTAGCGCGCGGCAGGGGGCCACACACAAATAATCAAGCGGCCCGGCAGATTCCTGCCGGGCCGCTTTGAGACGGTCAAAAACCGCCTGTTTTTTGACAAGAGGGCCTGTGCGCCCGCGCCTTCGTTCCTCACCCCTGCGGGGCTCGAAACGCGCAGGCCCGTTTAGGAGTAAGAACGTCGGCACATGTCCACCGTTCCTACGGATTTGATTTTTTGGACGCTTTTGCCCCTCCACCCTGGATGAGACCACCTTTTTCAACAGACAAAGCAGCCATTTGTCGTCACGCGGTGTCGGGCAACTCGACCTCGGCCGAGGCCTTGATCTTGTGGCGCCACTTGCCGGTGTTGTACCGCAGCGCCACCAGCACCGTGCGCAGCAGCTGGTCGGCCACCATGGCCGCCCAGGCCCCCATCAGGCCGGCGCCCAGCACGTAGATGGCATAGGCCGCCGTGCCGGGGCGGACGATCAGCACCGTGACAAAGGTGATAAAGGCGGTGTACTTGACGTCGCCGGCCCCGCGCAGCACGCCGGCCAGGATGAACTGTGCGGCCTGCAGCGGCTGGATCACCGCCACCATGCGCAGCACCCTGACCCCGTTGGAGATGATGATGGGGTCGTCGGTGTAGAGTGAGATGATGGGCCCTGCGTAGAAGAAGATGATCATGCCGATGACGAAGGAGACAAACATGCCCACGCGCTGGGTCCGGTTGGCGTAAAAGGCGGCCATGTCCCCGCGCCGCCGGCCGAGGCTCTGCCCCACCAGCGCCGTGGCCGACACGGCAAAGGCCTGCCCGTTCATAAAGGTCAGCGCCTGGATGTTCATGCAGATCTGGTGGGCGGCCATCAGGATGTCGCCCAGCGAGGCCACCGTCCTTGTGTAGAGGATGACACCCACCCGCATGATGACCTGCTCGAGCATGGAGGGCAGCCCGATGCGGAAGATGTCGGCCAAGATCCTGCGGTCGGGCTTAAAGCCCTTGGAGGGCTCGAGCGGCAGGTAGGCGTCCTTCTTGAGCACGACGTAGAAGGCCATCATCATGGCCACCACCTGGCCCATCACCGTGGCGATCGAGGCGCCGGCCACGCCCCAGCGCGGGAAGCCGAAGTTGCCGCCGATCAGCAGGTAGTTGAACACGAGGTTGACCAGGTTGGCCACCGTGTTGTAGACCATGGGCGTGCGCGAGTTGCCGACCGCCCGCAGCGCGCTGGTGACCGCGCTGGTCATCGAGATCGAGAGCAGTCCGATCATCTGGACCTTCAGATAGGCGGTCGCCCACTCCACCGTCTGGGGCGTGGAGGCCCCCATGAAGCGGACCAGCGGCTCGGCGTAAAAATAGCCGATGATCGAGCAGATCAGCCCGATCGTAAAGTTGATCATGACCGACTGCCGCAGCGTCTTTTTGGCCATTTCAAAGTTGCCGGCCCCTCGGTAGCGCGCCACCATGGCCGTGTTGCCCACGTTGAGCGCCATAAAGACGGTGGCCAGCATAAACTTGGGCTGCGTGGTGTAGCCCACCGCCGAAATGGCCAGCGGGCCGAGGATGCCCACCATGATGAGGTCGGCCATCGAGGTCAGCTGCACCAGCAACAGCTCCACCAACGAGGGCCAGGCAATCCTGACCACGTCGTTATACAGGTGCCGGTTGGTGACGCCCTCGGGCAACGGGTGTCTGCCGCGCACCGGCTTTGAATAGTGGGAGTCGTCCCCCATCTCGAGGCCGTCCAGCGTGGTGCGGATCATCCGCATCCTGGGCTGGGACGCCGCGGGGGGTTCGTTGGCCGCCGGGGCGCCGGATGCCGGCGCCCCTTCCACATGCCCGCCCTGGTTCAGCTCCTGTTCCTGTTCTCTGTTTTGCATAAACAAATGTGGCCGGCAGGCGCCGGCCCAGCTCCCTTCAATGACAATAATCTATAGTGCACATTATATCACAGCTTCTTTTTTATGCAAGCCGGCGCGCAAATTTTCCAGGCCCCCGCCGCCCCGCAGGCGCGCTGAGGACGGCCTTTGCGCCGCCTGCGCCAGGTTGACATGCGGGCGGTGGCCGGGGTAAAATGGGACGACGTGATCCACGGCCGCCGGCACCCTGGATTTTTCCGCGGCGCGCCGGGCAAACTGGCTCCGCGGGGCAATGCCCCGCGGACGAAGCAGCGCATCGCGCAGGGAGGCGTTTTCAACGTGAAACGGGACTATCGGCAGGAGCTTGAGGCACGGGTGGCCTTCATCGCCGACCTGCTGGCCTCTTCGGGGGCAAAGGGCATCGTGTTCGGCAATTCGGGCGGGAAGGATTCGGCCCTCTGCGGCATCCTCTGCCGCCGGGCCACCGAGCAGGTGCTCGGGGTCTGCATGCCCTGCCAGAGCAGCCGCAACTTCGGCGAGGACCTCGACGACGGCCGCGCGCTGGCCGGGCAGTTCGGCATCAAAACCCTCGTCGTCGACCTCACGGCGGCCAAGTCGGAGCTGCTGGCCGCCATTGGCGACCGCGCGGCCGTGAGCGACGCCGCCTCCGCCAACATCGCGCCGCGGCTGCGCATGACCACGCTGTATGCCATCGGGCAGAGCCTGGGCTACCTGGTCTGCGGCTGCAGCAATGCCAGCGAGTACTACATGGGCTACTTCACCAAGTGGGGGGACGGCGCCTACGACTTCAACCCCATCGCCGACCTCACGGTGTCCGAGGTCTACGCATTTTTGGACTTTCTCGGCGCGCCGGCCTCCATCCGCCAAAAGCCGCCCTCGGCCGGCCTGTTTGAGGGCCAGACCGACGAGGCCGAGATGGGGGTCCGCTACGAGCAGGTCGACGCCGTCATGGCGGGGGGCAGCAGCGGCGACCCCGAGGCCGACGCCATCATCGCCCGCTTCCACGGGCGCAGCCACCACAAGCGGGCGCCGGCCCTGCGCTACGGCAGCCACCAGAAATAGCAGCGGCGGGGCCCATCCGGTGTGGGCCCTGCGCATTTTTCCCCTGACCCTTGCATCGTGAGGTGAGCCTGATGGACCGCCCCAAGACCGCGCGCCGCGACCGGTGGCAGGGCCGCGCCCTGGCCGCCGGCGCGCTCGTGCTGAGCTGCCTGCTGCTGTGGCCGCTGCTCACCTCGCTGCCCTTCCCCACGCGGGAGGACGGCTTTCTGACCCCCTCGCTGACGCTGGACGGGCAGAGCCGCACCGCCCCCGCCGACCTGATCTACGCCGAGGGCGGCAGCCACTACCTCTCGGCCCAGGGGCTGGCCGCCCTGCTGGCCGACCAGCTGTCGGTGGAGGCCGGCGACTACGAGGGGGCGCCGGCGCTGCTGGTCTCCTGTGGGCCGGCCCGCGCGGCCTACCTCGAGAACGGCCGGCTGATGACCTATACCGAGGGCCGCGCCGACGCCATTCTGACCCCCTCCTCCCGCCGGCCCATCCTGCTGCGCGGCGACTGGTACCTGCCGATCGACCGGGTGTCGGTGGGCTTTTGCTGCCTGGCGCTGTGGGACGCCCCGGCCGGACAGCTGACCCTCTACAGCTTCGAGCGGGCGCTGCAGCAGACCTCGGCGCTGGCGGCCGGCTACAACCTCTCGCTCTCGCTGACCGGCAGCCTCGCGCGCGACCGCTACCTGCTGGACCAGGTCTTCCCGGTCAGCGGCGAGGGCGGCGCAACGCTGCTCGACCGCGACGAGGGCCCGCTCTTCGCGCCGGCCGACCTGCTGCTGACCAGAGACCACTACGGCTACCTCCAGGTGGGGGCCGACAACCTGCGCGGCCTCTTCAGCCTCGACGGGGTGCAGCTGTTGCCCCCCCAGTACCGCAGCATTGACTTCTTCGACCTCGCCCGGGGGCTGCTGATCACGGTGGACCCCGACCAGCAGCAGCGCCTCTTCGCCTGTGCCGAAGGGGGCATCCTCGCGCTGACCGACCGCGCCTACCGGCGCATCGGGCAGGGCTACCTGCCGGGCGGGGACGGCGGCGTCACGCTGATTGACGGCCGCCTGGCGGCGGTGCAGGACGAGCGTGGCCTCTGGGGCGCCGTGCTGCTGCAGACCGGGCGGCTGGTGGTGCCCTGCCGCTACGATGCCATCGGCGGCTACATGGACGTCGGCGCCTTCCACTACCGCGAGGGCAGCCGGGCCGGCCTGCTGTCGGGCCGCCTGCCCGAGCCGATACTGCTGTTTGAGGACCGCGGGCTGATCGTGCAGAAGGACGGCCTCTTTGGGGTCTGCGACCTCTCGGGCCGGCTGATCGTCGAGCCCCGCTTTGAGGCGCTCTTTCGCCTGCAGGGCGGCGACCGGCCGGGCTGGTACGGCCGCACCGGCGAGACCTACAGCCTGGTCTGGGCGCTGCCCGAGGCCGCCCCGCTGCCGCTCGACGCACAGGCGCAGCTCTCGCTGGCCGACACCACGCTGATGCTGCTGCAGCGCGGCGAGACGGCCTGGCGGGTGGCCGACCTGGCCAGCGGCGCGCTGCACTTGCTCCCGCCCGCCACCGGCGCCGCGCTGTTTCGCAGCAACCCGGTCTTCTCCACGGTCCGGACGACCGTGCGCAGCAACGCCCTCGCGGCCGCCTACTACCCCACGCCGCCCTATGCCCACTTTCCCATCCTGCCGCTGGAGGAGGGCCAGCTGCTCGAGGAGGGCGCCGCGCGCTACCCCGCGCTGCTGTTCGAGCGCATGTCCTGCAGCGGCGGCCTGCTCGGCCTCGAGGAGGCCGCGGTCGAGGGGCTGCGCTTTTTGGCGCTCGGGGACCGCGAGGCCACGCTGGAGCTCAGCTGCACCGTGGCGCCGCAGCGCGACCCGCTGCACCCGGCCGTCGGGGCGGGCTGGGGACTCGAGGGGCAGCGGCAGGGGCACTTTTCGCTGACGCTGACCCTCTACGAGGCGGTGGACGAGCAGGGGCGCGTGCTGCTCTGCGCCGCCGCGCCGGCCGAGGGCGGCAACCCCTTCACGGCCGGCCTGCCCGAGGTGGCGGTCCCGGTGCCGACCTACCGCTACAGCCTGCCCGCGCTGGAGCACCTCTACACCGAGCTGCTCAAGGGGGCCATCTCACAGCAGGCCTTTTACGAGGACCCCGATTACACCTACATCGAGGCGCGGTACCTGGACAGCTCGAGCGGCGACCCCGCGGGCTACTACTATCGGATCGACCTGCTGCGGCTGCCGAGGGGCGAGGCCGAGCCCTCGCTGCTGTTTGAGATGCCGGGCGCCCTCGGCAGCCTGCGCCCGCTGGCGCTGCATGCGCGCGGGCTGCTGGTCAGCACCTGGCACCACGTCTTTGCCTCCTCGGGCTGGGAGGGGCCGATCGGGCTGCTGGAGGACGAGGGCTTTGTGCCGCTGCTGGAGCAGGCCTCGGTGCTGGGCCTGCGGGAGGGGCGGCTGTACGCCGTCGGCAGCCTGCAGGGCGTGCGCGGCCTCTATGCCCTCGACCTCGACACGCTCGAGGCGGCGCTGCTCTGCGCCATGGACGAGGACGCCTTTTCCACCGACACCCGCTCCCTCGTGGTGCAGGCCATCACGCAGGAGGCCTGTTACCTGGCCTGGCCCTCGGTGCTGGGCGAGCGGCGGTACGAGGTGCTGCGCTTTGACCTCGCGGACGGCGGCATCGAACGGCTCTTCCCCTGATCGGCGACTTGACAGCCCGCCAAAACCGCTTTATACTGTGTGCGGGGGAATGTTCCCCCGACAATTCCATAACCATTCTTCGGGGCGGGGTGAAATTCCCCACCGGCGGTACAGTCCGCGAACCCCGCTGCCTGCAGCGGGGCCGATTTGGTGAAATTCCAAAACCGACAGTGACAGTCTGGATGAGAGAAGAGCGCAGCCATGCGCTGTTTGCCGTGCTCCGGAATTTTTTCCGGAGCTTTTTGTCCTCTTGGAACCCCTCCGCCGAATGGTGCCTTAAGGAGGCCTCTTTTGTGGAAACCCAACCCCGCACCCCGGAAGGGCGCGCACCGCGCGCCGGCAACACCCGACGGATCGTCTTCATCGGCCTGTTCGGGGCCATGGCGGCCGTGCTGATGAACCTGCACATGCCGGTCCCCTTCGCGCCCCCCTTCTACGAGATGGAGATCGCCGACATCCCGGTGCTGATCGGCGGCTTCTCGCTCGGGCCCTGGGCCGCGGCCGGCATCGCGCTGGTCAAAAACGTCATCAAGCTGGTCATGCGCCCCACCAGCACCGCCTTTGTCGGCGAGCTCTCCAACATCCTGACCACCTGCGCGCTGAGCATCCCGGCCGCCGTCGTCTACCGCAGGGACAAGACCAAGAGGGGCGCCGTCAAGGGCCTTGTCGCGGGCGTGCTCAGCATGACCGTCTTCAGCGTCTTCAACAACGCCTTCGTCATGCTGCCGCTCTACGCCGGCATCTACCACATGCCGATGGAGGCGCTGATCGCGATGGGCACTGCGGTCAACGCCTCGATCCACGACCTGCTGAGCTTTGTGCTGCTCGCGGTGGCGCCCTTCAACCTGTTCAAGGGCTCGATCGAGGCGCTGCTCACCTTCCTGCTCTACAAGCGCATCGTCGTGCTGCTGCGCCTGAGCGACCCCGAGGTCGCGCCGGTCGGGCAGGACCGGTGACCCCTGGAGACTGCCAAAAAACCGCTGGTTTTTTGACAGGAGGGCCTGTGCGCCCGCGCCTTCGTTCCTCGCCCCTGCGGGGTTCGAAACGCGCCGGCCCGTTTTAGGCGTAGGAGCGCCGGCACATGTCCGCCGTTCCTGCGGATTTGATTCTGGGTGCGCTTTTGCCACCCGCCTTGCATAAGACCAATTTTTTCGACAGACTGAAAGGGACTCCGCAAATGCGGAGTCCCTTTTTTTATCACGGTCTGTCTCACGTGCGGCCGGCCGCCCTGTCCTCTGCGCCCTGCCCGAGTGAGGGCACGACGGTCACCCGGTCGCCCAAGTAGCGGATGATGCCGCGCGGACAGCGGTCCACGCAGACGTGGCAGTTGACGCAGCGCGCATGGTCGATGACGGCCAGGTGCCCCTCCATGTGGATGGCCCCCGCGGCACAGCTGCGCACGCAGAGCTCGCAGCCGATGCAGCCGACCGAGCAGACGTCGCGCACCTCGCTGGCGGGCAGCGGGTTGGAGCAGATGACCTCGTGGTCGCAGTCGTAGGGGGTGAGCTGGATGATGCCCATCGGACAGGCCGCGACGCAGGCGCCGCAGGCCGTGCAGCGCTCGCGGTCCACCACCGCCACGCCGTCCACCACCGAGATCGCGCCAAACTGGCAGGCCCGCACACAGGTCCCAAGGCCGCAGCAGGCATAGGGGCACTGCTTGGCCCCTCCGAGCAGCGCATGCTGGGCGCCGCAGTCGGCATAGCCGACATAGTCGTACTTCTGCGCCGCCCGCTGGCTGCTGCCCGCGCACTTGACCACCGCCGCGCGGCGCTGCACCGCCAGGGCCTCGGTGCCCATGATGCGCGCCACCTCGCAGGCCACCGGGTTGCCGCCCACCACACAGCCGTTGGTGGGTGCCCGGCCGGCCGCCACGGCCTCGGCAAAGGCGCTGCAGCCGGGATAGCCGCAGCCGCCGCAGTTGCCGCCGGGCAGACAGCTGACGATCTGATCCACGCGCAGGTCGGCCTCGACCGCGAAGATGCGGGAGGCGATGCCGAGCAACGCGCCGAAAAAGACGCCCAGCACCGTCAGCGAGACAACGGGGGGCAGCAGGCTGCCGAGGAGCGCCATATCAATCCCTCCAAACCAGAATATGTTACAGGGTCATCCCCCTTGCAGGCCGTCTTGGCTAAAACGGCAGTGTCAGCCCCGTAAAGCCGGTGAAGACCATGGCCAGCAGCGAAGCCGAGACCAGCGCGAAGGGGAAGCCCTGAAAGGCCTTCGGAATGTCGTTTTGTGCCGTGCGCTCGCGCACGCCCGAAAAGAGCACGATGGCCAGCGTGAAGCCGACGCCGGCCGTCAGCCCGAAGACGGTGGACTCGATGAAGCTGTAGCCCCGTCCGATGCCGTCCAGCGCCGAGCCCAGCACGGCACAGTTGGTGGTGATCAGCGGCAGGTAGATGCCCAGCGCCGTGTAGAGGGCCGGCATGGCCTTTTTGAGGACGATCTCGACAAACTGCACCAGCGCCGCGATGATCAGGATGAAGGTCACGGTCTGCATGTACTCGAGGTTGTAGCGGATCAGGATGTATTCGTTGGCCAGCCAGGTGATGGCCGAGGAGAGCGTCATCGTAAAAATGATGGCAAAGCCCATGCCGACGGCGGTCTCGGTCTTGCGAGAGACCCCCAGAAAGGGACAGCAGCCGATGGTGCGCACCAATACGTAGTTTTCAATCAGGATGGCGTTGATGGCGATGAGCAGCAGCTTTCCCATGGGTTACGCCCCCTCCCTTTTGGCCCGGTGCATGATGTGCTGCACCAGCGCCATGATGCAGCCCAGCACCAGGAATCCGCCGGCCGAGCTGGTCATGAAGGCGGCCGGCTTGAAGGCGTCGCCGAACAGGCGGACACCGAACAGCATGCCGCTGCCCAGCGGTTCGCGCACGACGGCCAGCAGGACCAGCGCCAGCGTGAAGCCCAGCCCCATGCCCAGCCCGTCCACGGCCGAGGGCAGCACCGCGTTTTTCGAGGCATAGGCCTCGGCCCGCGCCAGGATGATGCAGTTGACCACGATCAGCGGGATGAAGAGGCCGAGCGAGCGGGAGAGCTCGATCAGGAAGGCCTGCAGCAACAGGTCCACCGCCGTGACAAAGCCGGCGATAATGACGATGAAGGCCGCAATGCGCACCTGGTCGGGCACAATCTTGCGCACCAGTGCGATGGCGAGGTTGCTGCAGACCAGCACCGCCGTGGCCGACAGCCCCATGCCGATCGCATTTTTCAGGCCGGTGGAGGTGGCCAGCGTGGGGCACATGCCCAGCAACTGAATCAGCACCGGATTTTCAAAGAGCACACCGTTTGTCAGCACCTGGAGCAGGCCGGGTCCCTGCCGCCCCTCCAAGCGCTCCTGATGGTCCATGAGGCACGTCTCCTTTCGCCGCCGGAGGCCGGCGGACCATGATGGTTTTGGCCCACGTTGCAATCAGGCCGCGGACTCGTCCGCCAGCCAGGTCTGCACGGCCTCGGCGGCCGCCTGTGCGCCCTCGCGCACGGCCGTCGAGCTGACGGTCGCGCCCGAGATGGCCTGCACCGTGTCAAAGCGGTCCAGGCCGACATACTGTGCCCGGTAGCTCTCCTCTTCGATCTGTGTGCCGATGCCGGGCGTCTCGGCCATCGAGAGGAAGTCGATGCCCAGCACCCGGGCCTCGAGGTCAAAGCCGACTGCCAGCTCCATGGTGCCGCCGTAGCCGCGCGGCACCACAATGACCGCGAAGCCGAGGGGCTCGCCGCCCTCGCCGGCCACGCGGTAGCCCTCCCGCAGCAGCGCGTTGGTGGGGTCCTCGGGCAGCTCGACAAAGTCCTGCGCCTGCGGAAACAGCGCCGAGAACAGCTCCCGCCTCGCCGCCACCTCATTTTCCGCAATGATGGGTGCCGTCACGCTGTTGACCAGCGCGAGCAGGGCCGAGATCACCAGCGCGATGCCGCCCAGCACCAGGGCCAGCCGCATGACCTCTCCGGCAGTGCCGGATTTTGCACGACCCTCCGTCACTGCGGCACCCCCCCTCCGAACCGCTTGGGCATAAAGGCCCGGTCGATGAACCAGACCCCCATATTCATAATCAGGATGGCAAACGAAACGCCCTCGGCCGAGGTGCCGAAGCGGCGGATGAAGACCGTCAGCAGTCCGCAGCAGACGCCGTAGAACAGCCGCCCGCTGCTGGGCAGCGGCGAGGTCACATAGTCGGTCGCCATAAAGAAGGCCCCGAGCAGCAGCCCGCCGCCAAACAGGTTGTAAAAGAGCGAGAGGGCGGGCGTTGCGCCCGTGGCCGGAAACAGCAGCGAGAGCAGGCAGACGGTGCCGAGGTAGCCGACCGGGATGTGCCAGGTGATGACGCCCCGCGCAATCAGGTAGAGCCCGCCCAGCATCAGCAAAATGCCGCAGGTCTCGCCCAGGCAGCCCGGTTTGACGCCGATGACCATGTTCCACAGCTGCTGCGCGCTCTTGGCCGCCTCGGGCAGCGGCTCGCCGCCCTTGAGCAGCGAGAGCGGCGTGGCCGTGCTCATCGCGTCGAGCGAGCGCGGCGTGGCCGCGGCCAGCGCGTCCAACTGGCTGGACCAGGCAAAGGGGTTGAGCAGCGGCCTTGACCAGGCCACCATGTCGGACGACCAGGAGTTGGCCAAAAAGACGCGCGCGGCCAGCGCCGGGTTGAGGAAGTTCTGCCCCAGCCCGCCGAACAGGTTTTTGACAATGACCATGGCAAAGAAGGCCCCGATCACCGGCATCCACAGCGGGATGTTGACCGGGAGGTTGAAGGCCAGCAGCATGCCCGTCACCGCCGCCGAGAGGTCGAACAGCGTCGAGGTCCTGCCGGTCAGCCTGCGGTAGAGCTCTTCAAACAGCAGGCAGGAGGCGATCGAGACGGCGACCACCGCCAGCGCCCGCATGCCAAACAGGTAAATGCTGGCCAGCAGCGCGGGCGTCAGTGCGATCAGCACCTCCCGCATCAGGCCGGACGTCCTCTCCGCCCCCACAATGTGGGGCGGAGAGGACACCATGTAGCGCTCTTCCATCACCGCCCCGCCCCCTCTCGCTTTTCGGCCAGCGCGCGCTTGTTGGCGGCCAGCTCGGCCTTCATCAGCCTGAACTTTTGCAGCAGCGGCAGTCGGGCCGGACAGTTGTAGCTGCAGACGCCGCACTCGATACAGTTGCCAAGGTCAAACTTCTCGAGCATCGCATAGTCGCGGGAATCGGCATAGATGTTCAAGTAGCAGGGCGAGAGCCGCATGGGGCAGCCCTGCATACACTTTCCGCAGTGGATGCAGCTGGTCCCCCGCAGGGCCTCCGCCTCCCGCTCCGTATACAGCAGCAGCGCGGAGCTGGTCTTGATGATGGGCGTATCGAGCGTGTGCTGGGCAACGCCCATCATCGGGCCGCCCAGCACAATTTTGCGCGGCGCCTCCCGCAGCGGGCCGCAGTGCGCAAGCAGGTGGGCGATGGGCGTCCCGATCGGCGCCTCGACCACGCGGGCGGCCTCCAGCATGCTGCCCGCAACCGTGATGTAGCGCGAGGTCAGCGGCCGGCCGGTGGTGGCCGCCTCAAAGAGCGCGGCCGCCGTGCTCACGTTGACAATCAGGTATCCGCAGTCGGCCGGCAGCTTGCCCAGCGGCAGCTCATCGCCGCAGACCGCCTTGACCATCACGCGCTCGCCGCCCTGGGGGTACTTGGTGCGCAGCGGCAGCACCTCGACGTCCGCCGCGCCGCCGACCTCTTTCTGCAGGGCCTCGATGGCGTCGGGCTTGTTGTCCTCCACGCCGATGACGATGCGGGGATGTCCAAGCGCCTGGCCGATCAACCGTGCGCCCCCCACCACATCGCCGGGGCGCTCGGTCATCATGCGGCGGTCGCTGCTGATCAGCGGCTCGCACTCGCAGCCGTTGATCAGCAGTGTTTTGACCCTTCCGATCGCCCCCTGCAGCTTGGCGTGCAGCGGAAAGCCCGCCCCGCCGAGGCCGACAATTCCGGCCTCCCGCGCAAGGTGGACGATCTGCTCCGGGGAGAGCGATTCAAGGTTTCCGGCCGGCTCAAGCCCCGGGCAGGGCGCTGTCTGGAAGTCGTTTTCAAGGACAATGGCGATACAGGCCGAAGCGGCCGGGTGGGGCCGCTCCTCGATCGCCAGCACCCGCCCCGAGACCGGCGCGTGCACCGGCGCAGAGATGGCGGCTTCGCTGTCGGCTATTTTCTGTCCCACTCGCACGTGGTCCCCAACCAAGACCAACGGCTTGGCCGGGGCACCTTTATGCTGTAACAGTGGAAGGATGAGTTGTTCAGGGGGTGGGAGCGGCGCAATTCCGGACAAAAAGGGCGCTTTTGCCGGTTTGATCCGAACGCCCCCCTTAAAGGTGATTGCCATGCCAAATACTCCTTTTCCCATGCATCGCCTGCCGCGGCAGGGCCCCCGACAGGCTTCTACGGCAAAAATACCGCTTATTATTTTCTATTTTATCAAATGCTGTTTCAAAATACAACATCTTTGGCGATCCCGCAACTGATATTTAAATGGAATTCCCAACATGCAGGATTTCCCGTGATCCCGTTATGACCTGTCAGATACAGCATTGCGGCCGGCCGTGCCGAAGTCGCCCAAAAGATCTTTTCCAATAAAAAGAGGTCAAGCGGCTTCGGTTCCGCAGGCAGGCGCCTTTTTGTGCGCGCCTTGCCGCCGCCCCGCGGCTGTGGTACAATAGCCGCAAAGCGGCTATTGTACCGGTGATGCCCCCATCGCCTCCCGCGCTTCTCGCGGAACCGGCGAGGGATGACACAGCATACCCGTCGGCTGTGCCGACAGGGTATACTGGACCCAGTCAATTCGCGGCAGCCGGCGAAGGGCGCGGCGCATGCGCCGTCCTCTGCCCGCAAAGCCGCCAGAACGGATCGGGAGGTCAACCAAGATGTCAAAAGAATCGGTCTATCAATTTCTCGCGGACAGGGGCTTTGCCGACCACTACGTCGAGTTCGACGAGAGCTCAACCGCAACGGTGGCGCTGGCCGCACAGGCCATCGGCTGTGAGGAGGGTCGCATCGCCAAGACCATGTCGCTCTCCACCCGGGAGGGCGCCATCGTCGTCGTCTTCAACGGCGTGGCCCGCCTGGACAACCGCAAGTACAAGGACACCTTCCACGAAAAGGCCCGCTTCCTGCAAGGCGAAGAGGTGGTCGAGCAGACCGGCCACCCGATCGGCGGCGTCTGCCCCTTTGCCCTCAAGGCGGGGGTGCGCGTCTTTTTGGACGAGAGTCTCAAGGTGTACGAGTATGTCTATCCGGCGGCCGGCGCGCCCAACAACGCCGTCCGGCTGACCATCGGAGAGCTCGAGGAGCTGACCGGCGGCAGCTGGATCAGCGTGGCCAAGACGGCCGAGGCCGAGGAGTAGTCTTTTTTTGCAAAGGAGGGGCCGCCCATGTGGGACCCGAGAATTCAGGCCGCCGCGGCCGCCCTGATCGCCGGGGCGACCTCGGCCATGTTCGGCCTGCTGACCAGGCGGGACGACCGCAACCGGGGGCGCATGATCGGCGTGGGGGCGGCCGTCGCCCTGATTGCGGCGGCCTACCTGCTCTACCGCGGCGCCGCCGGATTTTGAGCACCCGACCGCAAGACCATCCCTGAGCTGCAACGGGGGAGCGGGTCCTTTGGACCCCTCCCCCGCTTTTTGCAGGGGGACCCGTCCCGACGCTAGTCGGCGACCGCAAAGGGGTCGCTGTCCGGGTCCTCCTGCCAGATGTACTCAATGCGCGCGGCCAGCGCCTGCGCAAATGCCCGCCCGTGGCGGTCGGCCAAAAACCCAAGCGCCATGTCGGTGCCGGCCGAGACCCCCGAGGAGGTATAGACGTTTCCGTCCACCACCCAGCGGGCGTTTGGCACCCACCGCACGACGGGGTTGACGCTGCGCACCCAGGCAAAGGAGCGCTTGTTGGAAGTGGCCCTTCGGCCGTCCAGCAGACCGGTTTTGGCCAGCAGCGCCGAGCCGGTGCAGACGGTCAGCACATACGCGGCCGCCCCTGCGGCCGCGCCGATCAGGGCGATGAATTCGGCGTCCTCCACGAGCTTTCGGGTCCCCATGCCGCCCGGCAACAGGAAGACGCCGGCCGGGTCGGCCTCGCTGAAGGGCCGGGTCACGACCTTGATGTTCTGCGCGCTCACCACCTCGCCGCCCTTGGCCGAAAAGCAGTCCAGCAGGCAGTCGTCCGCGCGGTGCAGCACCTCGGCCGGCCCGAAGGCGTCCAGCGTCTCAAAGTCGTCGAACAAAAGCAGATTGACCTTCATGGGACTCCCCTCCCCTGTGTCCATGTTGGGTTTTGTCTAGTTGCCCGGCGTGAGCCGGTCCACCGCCTGCGTGATCCGCAGGCAGGCCACCGGGTCCAGCGCGTAGGCCGTCGGGCCGCCAAAGTCCTGCTGCCACTTGGTCGCGCTCAAAAACGTCAGGCCCGCAAAGGTCGGCCTGCCCATCTCCAACGTGAAGGGCAGCCCCTCGGTCCGCTGTCCGGTCAGCAGGCGGAAGATTGTGGCCGCAATCAGGTAGGAGCCCAGCGGGGACGCGTGTTCGCCGTCGCGGAAGTAGAGCTCGATCTCGGGGTGGCTGTGGCGCAAATCGTCCCAGACCAGCCCAACCGGCGCGAGCAGCATCTCGGGGTACTGCGCAATCAGCGCCCGGTGGGCCTCGGTGATCTCGGCCTGCCGCTCGGGCAGCGCCTTTTCGCTCCAGGGCAGGTAGGCCACGAGCTTGGCGCCCGACCGCTCGAGGAAGGGCATCAGCAGGCCGGCGCCCTCGAGCAGGTTCTCCCTGCCCGGAAAGGGGTGCGCAATGTGCTGCAGCACGATATAGTCGTAGCGGCCGAACAGCACGTTGTAGCGCACGTCGAACTGGGCGGCCTGCCAGTCCAGTCCCCGCCCGCCGGCGGTGTTCTGCACGGAGTCGATGTCGATGCCGCGCGCCTGCCCAAACAGGTGAAGCATCTCGGGCATGTCGTTAAAGAAGGTGTGGCTGTTGCCGATGAAGAGGATTTTCACGGTAGAAGGCCTCCTTTGATTTCAGGTGCTTTTCGTCCTGTAACAAGGGCTTGCGGCTAAAAAAGACTGTCTTTAGAAAGTATTATACTGCAAAGATTGGGCAAAGGCCAGCGGATGCCGCGGCCTTTTTTTTGCGCTGTCCCGCCCCCTTTTTGCTTGAAGCGCGCTGCCATTCTATGGTATGCTGTAGAGGAAGGTTGCCAACCCTCCGGGGGGTTGGCCGGGTGGCTGTTGCGCCCGCCGCCATTTTAACCCATCCGCCCAAAGGTCGATTTCACAGATGGTGAGGAGAATTCTTTTGCTGAAGAAACACATCCGAAGCGGGTTCTGTCTGCTGCTCTGCCTGATCCTTGCCTTCGCTCCGCTGCATACGCGGGCGCTGTCCACCCACTATGAACGGCTGATTTCCGAAGGCCTGGTGGAGCGCTACGACATGGGCGACGCCGTGCTGAAGCTGGATGCCGCCGCCGACTGGGACATGAGCTTTCAGACCATCTCGGAGCTGGTCTCCTCGCTGCTGCCGCACAACCTCTTGTTCAGCGTGGAGGGGGACGACCGCTTTGTCACCTACGTCATCACACCGACCGAAACCCACACCCGCCATGAGCTCGAGCAGCTTGCGGCCGCGCGGCTGGAGCAGGTGATAACCCCCGGCATGTCGGACACCGACAAGCTGCGCGCCATGCACGACTGGCTGGTGCTGAACACCGCCTACAACTACGACGCCGCCGCGGCCGCCTCCTCCGTGGACCACTACAGCTATGTCTACACGGTCGAGGGCCCGCTGATTTACGGCTCGGCCGTCTGCGACGGCTATTCGCGCGCGCTGCTGCTGTTCTGCCGGCTGGAGGGCATCCCCTGCATCCGGCTCTCCTCCGAGGCCCTCAACCACTCCTACAACGCCGTGCTGGTCGAGGGGACGTGGCGGATCATCGACGTCACCTGGGACGACCCCGACCAGGGCGATACCATCTACTACGACAATTTCCTGAAATACCCCTCCGAAATGACGGTGCACCTGCCGGGGGACGGCTCGACCACCCACCTGCCGCTCGAGGAGTACTTTGACTTTGCACAGGCCTACTACGGCGTCTCCGCGCTCCCGGCGCCCATCCCTTCGCCGCTGGACGGCAGGTCCCAGGCCGAGCTGGCCGAGCTGCTGCGCGCACAGGGGCTGTTCCTGGGCACCGACCTGGGCTATGAGCTGGGTCGCGCACCGACCCGGGCCGAGCTGGCCGTGCTGTTTGTGCGGGTGCTCGGGCGGGAGGCGGCGGCGCTGACGGCCCCGGTGAGCACCCCCTTCACCGACCTGCCAGCCTGGGCGGCCCCGCACATCTCCGACCTCTACGGCGCCGGCCTCGCCCGCGGCATGAGCGAGAACCTGTTCGGCGCGCAGGCCCCGGCCGCCGCAAGGGACTATGCCACCTTCCTGTTGCGCGCCATGGGCTACCGCGAGGGGACCGACTTTGACTGGGCCACCGCGATGGAGACCGCGGCGGCCATGTCCTTTGCACCAACACGGCAGACGCCCGGCAGCTTCACGCGCGGAGACGTGGTGGAGATGACGGCCAGGGCGCTCGCGGCCCCCATGGCCAAAACCGGCCGGACGCTGGCCGAGCACCTTGCGCAGCTGGGTGCGCTCGACCTGCAGCTGGCCTACGCGCAGGAGCTGATCCCGACCTGAGCCCTGCCGTGCACTTGACCCGTTGCCACATGCCCAATCTGAAAAGGCGCCGACGCAGGATTCTGCGGCGGCGCCTTGTGCAGGGGTTGGCGGGCATCACGGCGGCGTGAACAGACCCTGCGGCGAGGCCGCCCCGGCACCTGGTTTGCCGTGCGTCTGTGCCCCCCTGCCCGGACAACTGAAAGGGACCGGTGACGGGTCACCGGTCCTCAAACCATGCCTGCTGTGCTCTACGGGGTCGGCGTGGCCGCCTCCCGCCAGGCCACCAGCAGGTTGACCATCAGGCCGTAGCTGCGCACGCCCTCCTGCTGCCCGTTCGACTTCAAAAACAGGTCGTTGATGCGGCTGTGGGTCCGGCTGACCACGCCCTCGTACTCCGCGACGTGTTCGTGATAGGCCTGCAGGTCGGCGCGCACCTGCGCGTCAATCGACTGCAGCAGCCCGGCATAGCCGTCGGGGTCGGCCCTGCGGCAGGCCGGCAGCGCATAGAGCAAGCCCATAAAGTAGCCCGAGTACTGGATGGCGGGGTCCTCGCTCTCGACGCAGGCCAGAAAGGCCGAGAAGTTGGCCTCGTTCTCCCGCGCGATCTGGAGGCTGTGGGACATCTCGTGGGCCACCGTGAAGGCCAGCGACGGCGGCGTGGTGTCGGTGTTGATCAGCGCCTCGCAGGTAAAGGGGGAGTAAAGCCCCCCGATGCCGAGGTAGCTCATCGGCACCGACAGCAGGGCCGCCTTCGGCCGGGCCGGCCGGCCCGCAAAGACCGGATAGCTGCGCGCCAGCTCCCGGTACGTCTGCCGAAAGGCCGCTTCGTAGCCGCGCACGGTCCGGTCCGCGTAGTCGGCCCGCGGCCGAAGCGCGGCCGCGCGGTCGCCCATCAGCCGCGCCGTGTCGTACAGCACCTCTGCCGTGACCGGCACCTCCGGAAAGTCCAGCTGCCGGTCCAGCGTCAGCCCCGCGTACCCGAAGCCCATCGTGAGGTGGAACAGCGCCAGCATCAGCGCCAGCGTGGTGATGCCGGCCGACAGCGGGGGCAGCTCCTCCCTGCGGGCATCCGCGCCCGCCGAAGCGCCGTCGAAGTCGATGAAGAGCAGCACCACCACCAGCACCGGCAGCAGGATCATCAGCAGCTCGAGCAGCGCAAAGGGCAGCAGCCCGCTGACCAGCTTGACCGGCAGCGAGATCGCCCTTGAAACCGGGATCAGCCAGCGCGTGACCGCCTGTTCGGACAGGCAGCGCGGGAGCAGGCGGCAGACGGCCCAAAACAGCACCGCCAGCAGCGGAACCAGCACCTTGCGCGGGATGCGCGTGTGCGGCTTTCCGGTGTAGTGGCTGCGCAGCGGCGCAATCCTGTTTCGCCTTCGCAAGCGGCCGGCCTCCCCTCTCGTCTTTGCCACGCCTATTTTCCGGCCCGGCTGCTGAGCTCGTCAATGAACCTGCGGCGCTGATCCTCGCTTTCAAAAATGCGCAGCGGGATCGAAAAGGTGCCCTCCTTGCCGGCCGTGATCTGCAGGTACTCCCTTTGCCGCTCCACCCTTTTGATGGCATCGAGCGGGTAGACCTTTTGAAAGGTCTCCCCCTTGATTTTGAGCACCTGGCCCGACAGCGAGACGGTCCTGGGCAGCATGGCCTGTCTGCCGCTCTCCTGCCCGGCCAGCTTCTTGACATGCCGGCGCAGCATCAGGCGCACCAGCAGCGGAAAGGCGGCCAGCAGCAGCAGGCTGCTGGCGGCGCCACAGAGCACGGCGGCCAGCGAGAGCCCCTGCTTTCCAAAGGTGGCATAGAGCAGCAGGCCGACGAAAAAGGCGCAGATTCCATAGGTCGTCTTGGCCCTGCGCTCCACGCCCTTGTGATCCTGCATGGCGTCGAGGGCCGACTGCAGCAGGTCCTGTTGGTCGGGGGTATAGCCAATCTCCAAAAAACTCCACTCCCAGGACAAAAATTGCATTACAAACTGTTTTCCATTGTACCACAAATGCGGCGGCCGAACCACGGGCCGATGAAAAATAATTGGCAAAAGGGGGCCCTCCGCCTGGAGGACCCCCTTTCCATTCGCCCGCTCAACGAGGGGCCGGCCCCGCGTTTTATCGCACTTCTTTCAGCATGGTTTCGATGAAGATGCCGTACCCCTTGGTGGGGTCCCCCAGCATGACATGGGTCACGGCCCCCACCAGCTTTCCTTTCTGGAGAATCGGGCTGCCGCTCATGCCCTGCACAATGCCGCCCGTCAGGGCAATGAGCCGCTCGTCGGTCACCTGAATCGCCATGCTCTTGCCCGCCACACCGGAGTTCAACATCACTTTGTTGATCGTGATGCGGTACTCCTCGGGCAGACCGGAGGCCGAACAGATGATGGTGGCCGGACCCTCCCTGACCTCATACTTTCCGGCGATGGGGACCGCCTGACGCTCAATGACGAGGGGGCTGTCGGCCATGCCGAAAATCCCGACCTCACAGTTCTGATACAGCTTTCCAAACCGGATCTCCTCGTCGAAAATGCCGACCAGTTCCCCGGCCTCCCCCTTTTGCCCCCGCTTGACATCCACAACCTTGGCGCCGACCACCGTTCCGCTGTCGATCGGGACCACCTCGCCGGTGTCGATGTCACAGATGGCATGACCCAGGCCGCCAAAGCAGCCGGTCTCGGGGTCGTAGAAGGTCAGGGTGCCGATGCCGGCCGTACTGTCCCTGACCCAAAGGCCAATCCGATACTGATTGTCGGTCGAGAGCGCAGGCATGAGGGTGGCGTCAAAAAAAACGCCCTTTCGGCTGACCGTCACCGTAATGGGGCTTCCGCCACAGCCCGACAGGATGTCGGCAATCCGCTCCACCGTGTTGATCGGGTCGCCGTTGACGGCGGTGATCACATCTTTGGTGCGGATTCCGGCGGCATAAGCGGGACTCTTGACCCCTTCGGCGGTGTTGATGTCCGAAAGGCCGACCACCATCACGCCGTTTGCATAGACCTTGACGCCAAACGCCTCGCCACCCGGCACCAGCATTTTGACGGGCTGCTTGAGCGCCGCCGCCTCCTGGGCCGGCAGCACCGCCGCGCTGTCAACCTGGACCGAAGCGGTTGTCACAAGGCCAAAGCAAAGCGCCATGCTTGCAACAAAAGAGCAGGTGAGAGAGAGTAGCTTTTTGGGTGAAAAATTCATGTGTCCGTCCCTCCCCGCACTCATTTTGGTCCGGGCCCGCTCGATTATGAAGCGCGGCGGATCATAAATTATTGTCAGCCGGCACGCAAATTTCGGCTTAAACTGACGCCGTAGCGATGAGGCGACATTGCCAGTTTAATCTCTTTGAAAGGAAAATTATGTAAAACGTTGCGGGACAAGCCCTGTGAAATGTATCCTTATTTTCTGCCGCGCGGGC
The DNA here is from genome assembly GCA_012719075.1 of Clostridiales bacterium. GTDB lineage: Bacteria > Bacillota > Clostridia > Oscillospirales > Feifaniaceae > JAAYBB01. The sequence goes on from JAAYBB010000066.1 coordinate 36,233, forward strand.
GGATTTTATGTAAACAAAAAAAGCGGTGCATTCACCGCTTTTTAACTGCTTTTTTATGGTTGGTTTGCAAAATTCGCGCACACGCGCTACGGCTGTGTCAAAGACCGGCCCTCCGGCTGCAAAAACTTTTGATAATGGCCCTGCTCGTCGCTGTAGACATAGCCGTTTGCGCGCAGCACGGCCTGCGAGGCCTCGTTGCCGGGCTCGGGCTGCGCAATGATCCGGCGGGCCCCCTGCTGTGCAGCGCGGTCGGTCAGCAGCGCCACGGCCGCCTTGCCGTACCCCCTGTTCAGATAGGCGGCCTCGCCGATCAGGTAGTCGATGCTGAAGGTGTCGCGCGGGCGGTCGATCGCATACCAGTCCTCCTGCGCGTCGAAGCCGTCATAATACTGGCAAAAGCCGATGGGCCGCTGCCCACACAGCAGGATGAAGTGGCGGATGAAGGAGAATTCCCCGTGGTGGCCGCGCACCTCGCGCAGCCAGCTTTCCGGGTGCTCAAACCACCTTGCGACGTGGTCCCGGTACAGCCAGTCCCGCAGCAGCGGAATGTCGGCATCCTCAAATGGCCGGAGCGTCGGCGCGTCCATGCCCATCCCCCTCACGTCAGCACCGCGCGCAGCACGGTGAACACGGCCAGTACGACAAAACAGCCCATGTTGAGAAAGGTCATGCGCAATAGCAGCCGCGTGTCCCGCCCCCTTTTGAGGCTGCCAATCAGCCGATACGCAAAGCCGCTCGCGAGCAGCGCGCAGGCAAACAGCACCGACAGCGGCAGCAGGTTGCCGGACACGGTCCCGCCCGCAAAGTGCCTCAGCAAAAATCGCACGGCCAGCGACAGCGCCGCCAGCAGGCCAAGGTAGCGCAGCGGCCAGGTCTTTGGCACCGGCGCCAGCGCCGGCTCGGGCACAGGCTGACCGCAGTCCGGGCAGCGGCCGGGATCGGGCGGCGGCATCCGGGCGTCAGGCATGGTGGATTCCCCTTTTGGTTTTGTGTTGTCGGCGCGCCTGGGCGGCCGGTCCCTCACGACGAGATGTCCTGCGCCATGCGGTAGAGCTCGAAGTCAAAGGTCCGCTTGCAGGCCAGCGCCTCCTCGATGTCGAGGTCGCAGACAGCGCCCTTCTGCACCGCGATCACGCGGTTGCCCCGCCCGGTGGACAGCAGCTCGGCCGCCAGGTAGCCCATCTCGGCGGCCATGATGCGGTCCCGCGCCGAGGGGATGCCGCCCCGCTGCACGTGCCCGAGCACCGTGCTGCGCACGTCCAGCCCGGTCTCCTGCGCAATGGCTTCGGCCAGGGCCTCGGCGTACAGAAAGCGGGCGTTCTCCCGCTTGAAGATGCCCTCGGCGGCCACGATGATGAAGTGGCGCTTTCCGGTCCGGCGGGTGTTCTCGATGCGCTCCACGACGTCCAGTTCGAAGTCAAAGTCGATCTCGGGCACCAGCACGGCGGTGGTCCCGATCGCCACGCCCGAGACCAGCGCGATGTTGCCGCAGGAGCGCCCCATGACCTCGATCACGCTGCAGCGCTCGTGGGACTGGGCGGTGTCCCGCAGCCGGTCGGCCATCTCGACCACGGTGTTGAGCGCGGTGTCAAATCCGATGGTGTACTCGCTGCAGGCGATGTCGTTGTCGATGGTGCCCGGGATGCAGGCCACCTCGATGCCGTGGCGCGCAAGCTCCAGCGCGCCGCGGAAGGTGCCGTCGCCGCCGATGACGGCCAGCGCGTCCACGCCGTGGCGCTCAAGCGTCCGCAGCGCCTTGAGGAAGCCCTCCGGCTTCGTGAACTCGGCCGAGCGCGCCGTGTACAGCGCGGTGCCGCCGCGGTGGATGATGTCGGACACCGAGCGCAGGCCGAGCTCGACCGTCGCGTCCTCGACCAGCCCCTGGAATCCGCGCTGGATGCCCAGCACGCGGCAGCCCCGCCCGATCGCGGTGCGGGCGACGGCGCGGATGGCCGCGTTCATGCCGGGCGCGTCGCCGCCCGAGGACAAAATGGCCAGGGTCCTGTTCTTCTGCATGGGATCAACCCGCCTCTCTGTGTTGGTCGGGCAGGGCTACACGCCCTCGGGCTGGCCGATGACGGCCACCCTGTCTTCGCCAAAGGCCTCGGCCAGCTGGGCGCGGAGGTAGTCGACCTGCCCCGCGCGCAGCGGGTGGCGCACCAGCCTGCCCGAGTCGGCCAGCCGAATGCAGACCGGCACCTGCCCCGAGAAGATGCGCAGCAGCTTTTCCAGCCGCCGCATCTCGTCGCAGTCCATGGCCGGCAGCTTGAGGTAGAGCCCCGGCTCGGGCCCTTTGCCGGCCTCGCCGCGAGAGAGCGGCACCGGCCGCTCGCCGCCGTTTTGCGCCCGCCGTCCGGCGCGCTCGGGCGGCGGGCCGTCCCGGATGTCCCCGACCTCCTGGCAGACCAGCGTGATGCCCTCCTCCTCCTTGCTCGAGACGCGGGCCCGCATGGCCACGACGGCGTCCTTCTGCAGCAGCGCGTCGACCTGCTGCAGCGTGGAGGCAAAGACGATGCAGTCGATGGCGCCCGACATGTCCTCGAGCGTCAAAAAGGCCATCTGGCTGTTGTTCTTGAGGGTCTTGAGCCGCCGCTCGGTCACCACCGCCGCCACCGTGACCGCATCGCCGTCCCGGTAGGGGGAGTCGGCGCTCTCGGCCCGCAGCAACTCGCGGATCGGGGTGCCCCCCACCCGCCTGACGTCGGCCGCGTAGGCCGAGAGCGGGTGCCCCGAGAGGTAGAAGCCGGTGACCTCCTTTTCGAGGTCTAGCTTCTCCTTGATCGGCAGCTCGGGCAGGCGGGGGTAGGCCGGCTCGGCCGGCCCCTCCGCGCCGCCAAACAGGTTGAGCTGCCCCGCCACATTGCTGCGCCGATCGCTCGAGGCGTCGTCCATCAGCCCCTCGTACACCGCCATCAGCTGTGCGCGGTTGTGTCCAAACTGATCAAAGGCGCCCGCCGCAATCAGCGAGAAGACCGCCTTTTTGTTGATGTCGTGGCCGCTCATGCGGTCGATGAAGTCGGCCAGGCCGCCGAAGGGACCGCCCTTCTCCCGCTCCGCGATCAGCCCCTCGATCAGGGCAAAGCCGATGTTCTTGACCGCCACCAGCCCAAAGCGGATGGCCTCGCCCGCCACCGAGAAGCCGGCGTCGCTCTCGTTGATGTCGGGCGGCAGCACCGGGATGCCCATGCGGATGCACTCGCCGATGTACTCGGACACCTTGGCGCTGTTTTCCAGCACGGTGGTCAGCAGCGCCGCCATGAACTCCTTTGGATGATAGCACTTGAGGTAGGCGGTGCGGTAGGAGACCAGCGCGTAGGCCGCGGCGTGGGACTTGTTGAAGGCGTAGCTCGCGAAGGGGGTGATCTCGTCGAAGATGCGGTTGGCCACCGCCTCGGGGACGCCCCGCCGCACGCAGCCGTCCACCTCGACGCTGCCGTCGGGGCGCAGGATGCCCTGCACGAAGTTGGCCCGCTCCTGCGCCATGACGTCCTGCTTTTTCTTGCTCATGGCGCGGCGCACCAGGTCGGCCCGGCCGGCCGAAAAGCCGGCCAGCTGGCGCAGGATCGCGAGCACCTGCTCCTGGTGCACGATGCAGCCGTAGGTCACCTTGAGGATGTCCTCGAGCATGGGGTGGGCATAGGTCACCTTTTCGGGGCTGTTCTTCCACTCGATGTACTTGGGGATCGAGTCCATCGGGCCGGGCCGGTAGAGCGAGATGGCCGCCACGATGTCCTCGAACTCGGTGGGCCTCATGCCCTGCAGCATGGCGCGCATGCCGCCCGACTCGAACTGAAAAATGCCCTCGGTGTCGGCCTTGGCGTAGAGCTCGTAGACCTTGGGGTCGTCGGGCTCCAGCGCCTCAATCGAGAAGTCCGGCGTGTGGCGGCGGATCATGTCGGAGGCCTTTTCGATCAGCGTCAGCGTGCGCAGGCCCAGAAAGTCCATCTTGAGCAGCCCGAGCTCCTCGAGCGTGCCCATCGGGTACTGGGTGACCAGCAGCTCCTCCGACTTCTGGAGCGGCACGTAGCAGTCGACCGGCCGCCGTGTGATGACCACGCCGGCCGCGTGGGTGGAGCTGTGGCGCGGCATGCCCTCGAGCTTGACGGCCATGTCGACCAGGCCGCGCACGGCCTGGTCCTGCGCGTAGAGCTCGCGCAGCGGGCGGGAGACCTCCAGCGCGTGGTGCAGCGTCATGCCGAGGTCGGGCGGCACCAGCTTGGCCACCACGTCGACGTCGGCGTAGGACATGCCCAGCGCCCGCCCGGTGTCCCGGATGGCGGCGCGGGCCTGCATGGTGCCGAAGGTGACGATCTGGGCCACGTGGTCGCGGCCGTACTTTTCGGCCACGTAGTCGATGACCTCGCCGCGGCGCTCGTAGCAGAAGTCGATGTCGATGTCGGGCATGCTGACCCGCTCGGGGTTCAGAAAGCGCTCGAACAGCAGGTCGTACTTGAGCGGGTCAATGCCGGTGATGCCGAGGCAGTAGGAGACCGCCGAGCCGGCGGCCGAGCCCCGGCCGGGGCCCACGGCGATGCCCTGCTCCCGCGCGTGGCGGATGAAGTCCCAGACGATTAAAAAGTAGTCGGTAAAGCCCATGTCGCGGATGACCGAGAGCTCGTACTCCACGCGCTCCATGGCCTCGCTTTGCCCCGCCGGGTAGCGCTGCGCAAAGCCCTGCAGCGTGACAGTGCGCAGCAACCGCGCGCTGTCTGTCCCCTGCGGCAGCGGGAAGACCGGCAGGTGGTACTTGCCAAAGGCAAACTCGAGGTTGCAGCGGTCGGCGATGACCGAGGTGTTCTCGATGGCCCCCTCAAAGCCGGCAAAGCGCTCGGCCATCTCCTGCGCGCTCTTGAGGTAGAACTCGTCGGTCTCAAACAGCATGGCGGTCTCGTCCTCGAGGGTCTTGCCCATCTGCACCGCCATCAGCACGCGCTGGGCCTCGGCGTCCTCGCGCTCGATGTAGTGGCAGTCGTTGGTGGCCACCATCGGGATGCCGCAGTCGCGGGCCAGCTGCACGAGCCTCATCAGCACCCGCTGCTGCTCGGGCAGGCCGTGGTCCTGCAGCTCGATGAAGTAGTCCTCGCCGAACAGCGCGCGGTAGCGCAGCGCCACCCGCCTGGCCTCGGCCTCGTCCCCGCGCAGCAGCAGCTGCGGGATTTCGCCGGCCAGGCAGGCCGACAGGCAGATCAGCCCCCCGGCATGCTGCTCGAGCAGTTCAAAGTCGATGCGCGGCTTGGCGTAAAAGCCGTTCACATGGGCCTCGCTGACCAGTTTAAGTAGGTTCTGGTAGCCGGTCTCGTCCTTGCAGAGCAGCACCAGGTGGTAGTTGGCGTCGTCGGTGCCGCGCAGCCGGTCCAGCCGGGAGCGGGGCGCCACATAGACCTCGCAGCCGATGATGGGCTTGACGCCGGCCCTTTTGCAGGCCTTGTAAAAGTCGATCGCGCCGTACAGCACGCCGTGGTCGGTGATGGCCAGCGCACGCTGGCCGAGGTCGGCCGCCGCCTGCGGCAGCCGCTCGATGCGGCAGGCGCCGTCCAGCAGGCTGTATTCGGTGTGGACGTGCAGATGGGTGAAGCCCATGCGCCCTCTCTCCCCTCATCGTCTTTCGTCGGCCGGCGCTCAGGCGTCGCCTGAAAGGTCCTCGGCGAGCGCCACGAGCTTGTTCAGGTTGCGGGCCAGCGTGGAGCGGCTGAACTCGCCCGACAGGGCGGACAGTTCGGCCAGCGTGGCCTCGGGGTTGTCCAGCCGCAGCGCGGCCGTGCGCTGCAGCGGTTCGGGCAGCGCCTGCAGCGCGCCCCGCCGCATGAGCGCCGCAATGGCCTCGCTCTGCGCGGCGCTGGCCACCGCCGTCTTGTTGAGGTTGGCCATGCTGCTGTTGACCTGGCGGTTGACCGCGTTGTGGATGGCCCTTGTGCGCCTTGCCCGGCGCACCCGCTCGGCCGCTTGAGGCGCCCCCATCAACAGCAGCAGCGCCGAGACGGCGTCGGCGCTCTTGAAGCAGAGCAGGTGCCGCCCCCGCCGCAGCGTGCGGATCGGGGTGAACTGCTGCTCCTGTAATAGCGCCTCGAGGTCGGTGCAGAGCTGGCGGTGACTGGTGACAAACTCGAGCCGGTAGCCCCGCTCGGGCTCGGTCACGGTGCCGCCGCTCAAAAAAAAGCCCCGCAGGAAGGCATGGACGCTCCGGGCCTCCTCGAGCGTGGCGCGGCCGATGCGCAGCGCCAGCGCCGTGGGCGAGAGGCCCATGCGCTCCAGGATGCGGGCCATGGCGGCCGGCTGCCCTTCCACCTGCGCCAGATAGGCCCCCGAGCCCTGGACCCCGACCTCGGCGAAGGCGCCGAGGTGCTCGCAGAGCAGCGCCATGCGCTTGGCGGCGTCGGCGCTCTCGGTGACCAGGCGGATGCGGCGGGCGGGGATGTCGATGCAGGGCAGCAGCATGCCCTGCGCCTCGGCGTCGAGCTCGCCGGCGCCGCTGCCGGCGCAGGCCGCAAGCTCGCGCTTGACCTCCTGTGTAAAGGACAGTGCCCCCACCTCCACGCCCGCCCGATGCGGCCGGCGCCCTTTTATCGTCCTGACCGACTTCCGGCCAATCCCATCAATCCCAGCGGCCAACCAGCCGCACCTCGGGCTCCAGCCAGATGCCGCTGTGCGCGAGCACCCGCTCCTGCACCAGCGCCATCAGCGCCCGCATGTCGGCGGCAGTGGCGCCGCCTGTGTTGACCAGAAAGCCGGCGTGCTTGGGGCTGACCATGGCGCCGCCCACCGAGAGGCCCTTGAGCCCGGCCTCGTCGATCAGCCGGGCGGCAAAGCCGCCCGGCGGCCGCTTGAAGGTGCTGCCGGCCGAGGGCTCCTGCAGCGGCTGCTTGGCGCGCCGCTCGGCGGCCAGCCGCTCCATCTCGGCGGCGATGTCGTCCCGGTCGCCCTCGCACAGCAAAAAGGTGGCGGCCAGCACGATGTCGCCGCTCTCCATCAGCGCCGTGTGCCGGTACTCAAAGCGGTGGTGGCTGTTTTTTAAAATGGCCATCTCGCCATCGGGCGACAGCACCAGCGAGCTCTCGACCACCCGGCCGAGCTCGCCGCCGTAGGCGCCGCAGTTCATCAGCACGCCGCCCCCCACCGTGCCGGGGATGCCGGCGGCAAACTCGAACCCCGCAAGCCCCTTCGCCTGCGCAAAGGCGGCCACCTCGCCGAGCAGCAGCCCGGCGCCCGCCGTGATGCGGTCGCCCTCCCGCCGCAGCTTGCGCAGGCCGCCCTTGAGGCAGAGCACCACGCCCTCGATGCCGGCGTCGGCCACCAGCAGGTTGGAGCCGTTGCCCACCACCAGGCAGGGGATCTGCCCCTGCCGGCAGAGCTCCAGGACCCGGGCGGCGGCCGAGGCGCCCTGCGGCACGGCAAACAGGTCGGCCGGGCCGCCGATGCGCAGCGTGGTGTGCGCCGCCATCGGCTCGAGGGCGCGCAGCTCGCTGCACAGCGCCTCCTGCACGAGCGTCTGCTCCAGCAGCGCCAGCCGGCCGGACAGCGCTCCCCGATCTTCCACAGCAATCCCCCCTGCCCGCTATTCCCAGTGGTTGATGGCCCGCAGCACACGGACGTCCAGCTCCTCGGCCGAGTTGTAGCCCATCATCTTCATGCGGGCGTTCATGGCGGCCACCTCGATGATCGTGGACAGGTTGCGCCCGGGGCGCACCGGCACCGTCATCGAGGGCACCTTGACGCCGAGGATTTCGTAGTACTGGTCCTCCATGCCCAGGCGGTCGTAGACCTTGTGTTCGTCCCAGAGCTCCAGCTGGGCCACCAGCAGCACGTTTTCATGCAGCTTGACGGCGCTCATGCCGAACAGGTTGCGCACATTGAGCACGCCGATGCCGCGGATTTCGATAAAGTGCCGGATGGTCTCGGGCGCGGTGCCCTGTAGCATGCCGGTGGGCAGCCGCTTGATCTCCACCGCGTCGTCGGCCACCAGCCGGTGGCCGCGCTTGATCAGCTCCACCGCCGTCTCGCTCTTGCCGATGCCGCTCTGCCCGACCATCAGCACCCCCCAGCCGTAAACCTCCATCAGCACGCCGTGCACCAGCTCCCTGGGGGCCAGCATCACGCTGAGGTACTCGAACACCTGCGAGGTCAGCACGGTGGAGCTGCGGTAGGAGCGCAGCACCGGCATCTCGTGCTGCAGCGCCAGCTCCATCAGCTCGGGCACCGGCACCACGCCGCGGGCCAGCAGCACGCCGGGCGGCTTGCGCACGAACATGGCCTCCACCCGCTCCCGGCGCACCTCGGACGCCATGGTGCTCAGATAGGCCATCTCGCTGCGGCTGATCAGCAGCATGCGCTTGTTGTCGAAGTAGTCGGTAAAGCCGGCCAGCGCCAGCCCGGGGCGGTTGAGGTCGGCGCGGTAGACCGGGATGTCCTCCCCGCCCTCCGGCATGTAGAGCTCCTCGAGCCCAAAGGTCTCGACGATGTCGCCGAGCAAGACAGCGTACTGCATAGGCCCTCCGATGGTCGATGGTTCACTATAAGCGGCAGGCCGCTTTAATATGAGTATTATAGACGATTTTCCCGCCGCGCACAACAGCGGGCGGAAAATTGCGCCGGTTGGGGACGCCGGGGGGGCGTCCATGGAGGGGGGGGGGTGGGCCACCCGGGGAGACGGGGCGGCTGTCTGTGGAGACAGGGTGGTTGCCTGTGAAACGGCGCGGGTCCGCTGGTGGGGGGGCCCCGGGATAGCCAACGGCTGGCAGGCCCACCCGGGGACCCGCAACCGCTGCACAACCGCCAAATTCCGTGCCCACAGGGCGTCTTTGAAGACGGGCGCCGCCCCCTGTCCCAACCCGCCCGCAGTCGGTCATCTGCGCGCTTTCCACCGGCCTGTTCGCGCCCGTCGGCACAGGGGTTGTGCACGGCGCTGCAAATAGCGGGCGACACGGCCCTTTGGCCATGCCGCCCGCGGCTTATCGCCTGCCTCATCCGGCGCGCATCCACAGAGACGCCCGCTTGCAAGGCAGGCGCTTCGGTTCAGATGGTGGTCCAGCCGCCGTCAATCGTCAGGAGCTGACCGGTGGTGTAGCTCGAGGCATCCGAGGCGAAATAGACCAGCGCGCCGTCCAGCTCGCCGGCGCGGCCCGCACGCTTCATGGGGCAGTAGGCGTCGAGCACCTGCTGGAACGCGGGGTTCTCCAAAATCGCCTCGGTCAGCTCGGAGGGGAAGTAGGCCGGTCCGATGGCGTTGACGGTGATGTTGTGCTGCGCCCACTCGTTGGCCAGGTCCTTGGTCAGCATGTGCACGGCGCCCTTGGTTGCGCAGTAGGCGCTCAGGCCGGCGCCCGGCATCGCCACACTGCTGTGAATCGAACCGATGTTGATGATCTTGCCGTACTTGCGGGCGATCATGCCCCTGCCGAACTCCCTGCTCGCGAAGTAAACCCCGTTGACGTTGACATCCATGGTCCACTTCCAGGTCTCATCATCCTGGTCTTCGGCGGGCACGATCGAGCCCACGCCCGCGTTGTTCACGAGGATGTCCACCTTGCCAAACGCCTCTTCAACCACCTGAACGGCTTTTTTCAACGCCGCGGTGTCGGTCACGTCACAGGGGACCGCGATGCAGCGCACACCCAGCGCCTCAATTTCCGCCTTTACCGTCTCGAGCTTCCCCACTCTGCGGGCCAGCAGCGCAATGTCGGCCCCCTGGCGGGCAAGTGCCCTGGCGAATTGTACACCCAGCCCCGAGGAGGCCCCGGTGACGACTGCGGATTTTCCTGTCAGATCAAATAAACCCATGAGATTGTCTGCCTTTCGCTAAATGTGCATGACCGGACAACGCCCACATCTGCTCAAAACATTCCTCAGTTGGGGGGTTGTCATGTTAAAATCCACCGTGACAACCCGTTTGGCGGTGTGGGTCGGGCAGGAGGGGACTCGTCCTGCCCGCCGGCATGCCTGAAGATTTCCCGTGCTATTTTTTCACCGGCCGGCAAAAATATGCCTATTTGCGGCATTTCGCGCACACGGATGCACACCTGTTCTCCACCCCAAGGGTCGCGCATGCAAAACGGCAAAACGCTTTTTCGACGTGCGTCAAACGGGCATCGCCAAGGCGGCGCCGAATGCCCTGGTCGATGCAGAGGCCGTTGCGATTTCCCGGGCGTTGCCCGACTCGTTCTTCTCACTGTAAAGGGAGAGGCTGCGGACCGCGGGCCGCAACCTCTCATGGAAACAGCAAATAAGACGGCGCCTTGTCCGCGTGGCAAAGGCCACACAAGGCGCCGCAGGGTCATGGGGTCATGCGGGCAGTTTCTCCGGGCAGCGGCCCCCAAAGGGCCAACGGCCAAGCCGGCCATCACCCGGCCGGCCCATTGAACAAAGGGTCACGGGCGCAGCGCCCTTTGCCGTCTGGCAAACCTCCGCAGCGGCCGCCCGATCCAAGTGCCTTCGCCCCGCCTATACCGCGCGGGTGACCTTGCCCGACCGCATACAGCGGGTGCAGGCATGGATGTGCCTCGGCGATCCGTCCACCAGCGCCTTCACCCGCTTGACATTGGGCTTGAAGGTGCGGTTGGAGCGCCTGTGCGAGTGGGACACCTTGATGCCGAAGGCAACGCCCTTGCCGCAAATTTCACATTTGGCCATCTCTATTTCCTCCCATGCAGCAGCGCTGCGTTCAATTCAAATCAGGTTTTGCCCTCGCCCATGCCCCCGGGCGGGCAACGGAAGATATTATACCGTATCCTTTGGAAAAAATCAAGCGGGCGCCTCACCCGTATTTTTCCTCGTTCTCGTGCCGCTTGAAATCCAGCCTGGGCTCGGTCTTGCGCCGCAGGCGCTTGAAGTTGTCGCGGTGGAAGAACACCAGCAGCCAGCAGAGCATGACCGCGTAGATGTGCAGGCGCGGAATGTCGGGCCGGAAGTAGTACGATGCGACGGGCAGCGCCCAGCAGCCGATCGAGGTGGCCAGCGCGGCATAGCGCGTGACCAGCATGATCACGATCCAGGCCGCCAGATAGCACAGCGCAATGCGGATGTCGATGGCCAAAAAGACCCCCCCGAGCGTCGCGGCGCACTTGCCGCCCTTGAGTCCGAAGTACAGCGGGTAGCGGTGCCCGATAAAGGCCCCCGCGCCGGCCAGCAGCGCGCCGTCCCCCGGGGAAATGCGCCCGCCGATGTAGACGGCCAGCGCCCCTTTGAGCACGTCCCCGAGCAGCGTGAGGACGCCGGCCTTCCAGCCCAGGTTGCGGGCGACGTTGCTGGCCCCGGCGTTGCCGCTGCCGTAGCTGCGGATGTCGCCCCGCCCCGCGAATTTGGACACCAGCAGGGCAAAGCTGACGCTGCCGATCAGGTAGCCCACAATCATGGCGATCAGTTCGTTACTCACCGTATTCCCCCTCTTTTGGACAGGGCGGCGTCCGGGCGGTCACCGCCTAGGAGTCGCCGCGCTCCCGGATGATAAAGCGAATGGAGGTCCCCTCCAGGCCAAAGACCGAGCGGATCTGATTTTCAAGATAGCGCTGATAGGAGAAGTGGAAGAGCTCGGCCTTGTTGCAGAAGATCACAAAGGTGGGCGGCTGGATGCCGACCTGGGTCATGTAGAGCACCTTGAGCCGCTTTCCACGGTCGGTGGGCGGCTGCACCTTGAGCGTCGCGTCGGCCAGCACCTCGTTGAGCCGCCCGGTCGAAATCCGGGTGCAGCTCTGCCGGTACACCTCGTTGATGAGCTCAAACAGGCGGGGCACCCGCTGCCCGGTCATGGCCGAGATGAACAAAATGGGGGCGTAGCTCATGAAGGCAAAGCGCTCCCGCACGTCCTTTGTCATCTCGTCCATCGTGCGGTGGTCCTTCTCCACGAGGTCCCACTTATTGATCACCAGTATGCAGGCCCGGCCCTGTTCATGCGCAAGGCCGGCCACCTTGGTGTCCTGCTCGGTCACGCCCTCGGTCGCGTCGATCAGAATCAGGCAGACGTCGGCGCGCTCGATGGCCAGGTTGGCGCGGATCACGCTGTAGCGCTCGATGTTCTCCTCGACCGAGCGCCGGCGGCGCAGGCCGGCCGTGTCGATGAAGACGTAGCGGCCGTGCTCGTTTTCAAAGGGCGAGTCGATGGCGTCCCGCGTGGTGCCGGCCACCTCCGACACGATGACCCGCTGCTCCCCCAAAATGCGGTTGACCAGCGAGGACTTGCCGGCATTGGGCTTGCCGATGACCGCCACGCGGATGACCGACTCGTCCTCCTGCTCGCCCTCCTGGACAGGCAGTCTGCGCACAATCTCGTCCAGCAGGTCGCCGGTGCCCAGCCCGTGCACCGAGGAGACCGGGTGGGGGTCCCCCAGGCCGAGGTTGTAAAACTCGTAGACGTCGGGCGGCGTCGGCCCGGTCTGGTCGACCTTGTTGACGGCCAGCACCACCTCTTTTTGCGCCTTGAGCAGCCGTTCGGCCACGGCCTGGTCGGCCGCGGTCACGCCGGTTGAGACGTCGGTCAGCAGCAGCACGAGGTCGGCGGTTTCGATGGCGACCTCGGCCTGCAGGCGCATGTCGCGCAGCATGTCGTCGTCGGTCACCATCTCGATGCCGCCGGTGTCGATCAGCGTAAAGCTGCGCCCGCTCCAGCTGCACTCGCCGTAAATCCGGTCGCGCGTAACGCCCGGCGTGTCCTCGACGATCGAGAGCCGCCGGCCGATCAGTTTGTTGAACAGCGTAGATTTGCCCACGTTGGGGCGGCCCACAATGGCCACAATTGGTTTAGACATCTTGATTGATTTACTCCAAAAATTCTACGACCGGCTGGCCGGTCAGTGCTGCGATCAGCGCCGCGCCGCTGTTTTCGACCACCGCCACCGGCGCGCCCACCGCCCGCTCGAGCGCCTCCACCGAAAGGTCGTCCAGAAAGCAGGCGCGGTCGTAGCGCAGCATGGCGGCCGGCACCAGCAGCGCGTCCCCCACCTGGCGGCCCTGCAAACGGCGCAGGATGTCCCGCCCGGTCACAAGGCCGGCCACCGTGATGGTGCGGCCGAAAAAGTCGTTCTCGACCGGCAGCAGCGCTGCGGCCAGTCTATTATGACATCGATTGACCACGGCGTCAAACAGTTTTGACAGCGTGGGCGCCGCCAGCGTCCCGGTCACGCCGGTCACGCGGCGCGGCGCGGGCGGCGGGATCAGCCCGGGCAGCGCCTGCTCCACCTCGTCGCAGAGCATGGCCAGCATGCCGACGCCGTTTTCAAGCTGGAGAAACTCCTCGTAAAAGTCGTAGTCCGGGATGGGCAGCCCCGCCTGCAGCAGCAGCTCGTCGGAGGGGTAGACCGTGCGCCGCCCCGTTTGCCCGAGGGCCCGCTCGCCCGCCGCGAGCACGCGGCGGCAGAGGTCCTGTGCCTGCGCCTGCGTGAAGGGCTCGAGCGGGTACAGCCCCTGCCGGTGGGCGGTCAGCCCGGCCGGCACCACCGCAATGCTGTCCACCGACGGCCCGAGGTCCAGCAGGTCGCACAGCGTGCGGCTGAGCTCCTCGCCGTCGTTGAGGCCGCTGCAGGCCACGATCTGGCAGTTGAGCGAGAGCCCGGCCTGCGCAAAGCGCCGAAGGTACCCGAGGCTCTCGCCGCCCTTGGGGTTGCCCAGCATCAGGCTGCGCAGCGACGGGTTGGTCGTGTGCACCGACACGTTGATGGGGCTGATGCGGTAGTCGATCATGCGGGAGACCTCCCGCTCGCTCAGGTTGGTCAGGCTGATGTAGTTGCCCATGAGGAAGGAGAGCCGCGCGTCGTCGTCCTTGAAGTAGAGCGTCTCGCGCATGCCCTTTGGCAGCTGGTCGACAAAGCAGAACAGGCAGTTGTTGTCGCAGCTGCGCTCGTCGTCCATCAAAAAGCGCTCAAAGGTCAGGTCGAGGTCGGCGTAGCGGGCCTTTTTGACCCTGAGCTCCAGCCGCCGCTGCCCGCGCAGCACCGTCAGCAGCGGGTCGCCGGCCGCCGAGTGGTGCATGTAGTCGAGCACGTCGGCAAGCGCGTACCCGTCGATGGCCAGCAGCCGGTCCCCCGGCAGCAGCAGCCCCGCGCAGGGGCTGTCGGCCGGAATGTCGCGAACCTGCATGTCCAGCGCCCCTCACCTCCCCTCTCCCGTCGGTCTGCGGCACCGGCGCCGCCCTTGGCCCTAGCATGCCCCGCCGCAGGCCCGAACATGACAAAAAAGCGGGGACACCCCGCTTTTGCCTTCGGTCTTTTGTAGATCCCGAGAGCTTACAGGCCGCCCGGAGGGTCCCCCGGTCATCCCCAAGTCCCTTTCGATCCGGAGCTTCAGTCCTCCGACTTGACGACAACGGCCCTGCCGTCGTAAAAGCCGCAGTGGGAACACACCCTGTGGGGAGCGGTCAGCTCCTTGCACTCCCTGCAGCGCACGAGGGCGGGGGGCTTCAGCTTCCAGACCGCGCTGCGCCGCTTGTGCTTGCGCGCCTTGGACGTATAATGCTTCGGTACGGCCATGATGTCACCTCCCGGGGGGAATATTGTTTATCCGTTGTTTTCGGTGTCCGTAAGGGCTTGCAGCCCCTGCCAGCGCGGATCGATACGCCTGTGGTCGCAGCCGCACTCGCCGCTGTTCAAATCCGCGCCGCAGATGGGGCAAAGTCCCTTGCACGCCTCGCTGCAAAGCTGCTTGCTCGGCAGCTCCAGCAGAAGGGCGGTCTGCGCCAGGTGGTCCAGATCCAGCTCCTCGTTTTCGGCACGGACGAGCTTTTCGCTCTCCTCGGCATCGGGTTCTGCCGAGACCATGGACGAAAACGCAATGGAAAACGGCCGCTCAAACCGCTGGTTGCAGCGGTCACAGCGCAGCTGTAACACGCCGGAAATCGCAAACTCCAGCGTCACGGCGCCGTACGCCGAAAAGACGGCGCCGCACACCCGTACCGGCTGCGTCAACGGCCGCTCTCCGTAAGTCAGCTCGAGCCCGGACAAGTCGAGTTGTTCGTCGAATGTGATCCGCTCGTCGCTGTTTTTGAGCATGCTCGAAATGGAAACCCTCATGGTCGCACTCCCGTCGCAGGGCCAATCAAATGGGTGCAGGCCCCGCAGGCGCATTTTTCATTGTAGCAAACCAACTGCCCGGTTGTCAAGGGGCCAAATGGCCGTCCGCACAGCTTTTGCCGGCGTACCGGGACCACAGTGTATGCCGCCCCCCGCCGGATGGTGCCGGAGCTCTTCGGGCGGGCCCTTGGCCTACGCCTGTCCCGCAAACTTCTCCAGCACTGCCCTGTGGTAGGGCGTGGGGACGCCGGTCTGCTCCCCGAGCTCCACCATCCGGCCGACGACGTGGAACAGCTC
Source organism: Clostridiales bacterium (assembly GCA_012719075.1). Lineage (GTDB taxonomy): Bacteria > Bacillota > Clostridia > Oscillospirales > Feifaniaceae > JAAYBB01. Next base: position 51,520 of record JAAYBB010000066.1, read on the forward strand.
GGTCCGGGCCGCCGGCTTTCCGCCGCTGAGGTCGCGGTAGAGCGAGGTCATGGTCTCGGGCGGCATCTTGGCAAACTCCGCAACGTACCGGTCGGCCGTGTCGGCCGGCAGCGCCACACCTCGGGCGGCGGCCACGGCGATCAGGTCCCCGATCACGGCGCGCAGCACCGCCTCGTGGCCGGGGTCCTCGTGCACGAGGCCGGCCGGGCCGTCGTAATGGCAGAAGACGACGCTGTTGCTGCACATGATGGCGTATTTGGACCAGCTGTCCAGCAGGATGTCCTGCGACAGAACGGTCTTGATCCCCGCGCCGTTGAGGAGCGCGGCCAGCTCTTCAAAGCCGGCCGGGCGGCTGCCGTCCTTCATGCCGAGGGCAATTCTGCACAGCCCGGCGCTCTGCACGATGTGCCCGGGCGCCTCCAGCCGGCTGAACACGTGGATGGTGCCGTCGGCCAGTACGCAGGGCGGCAGGTGGGGCGCCATCATCTCGGACACCATGACGCCATTGAGCAGCGGGACCACAATGGTCTCGGGCCCGACCATCGGCGATATGGCCTCGCAGGCGGCCTGGAGGTCGTAGCCCTTGCAGGCCAGCAGCACGGCGTCCATGACGCCCAGCTCCTCCGCGCGGTCGGAGGCCATCTTTGGATGCGCCGTGAAGTCGCCCAGCGCGACTGACTGCACCCGCAGGCCGCCTTGGCGGATGGCCTCGAGGTTTTGCCCGCGGACATAAAAGTAGGTCTCGGGGTGGTGGTTTGCCAGCGCGCCGCCGACAATGCCGCCGACGCCGCCGATGCCAAATACGGCGATTTTCATTACAACTCCTCCAAATACGGCGTTCGCTGCCGCCCAGAGCGGATTTTCTGCCGTTGTTTTCCAAAATTTTACCACAGGCCCGCGCGCCGCGCAAGGGTGCCCCCCTGTCCGCGCGGTTTACATAAGGGGAGGGCGCTTTGGGCAGCAGCGCGATCAGCACGCCGAACCGCTTGTCCGCGAGGTTTACGTAGGGGGAGGGGCCGCGGACCCCTCCCCTGTCTGTCGCAAGGGGCAGCTTCTCCCGGTAGGCGGGTAGCGCCGCCCTGCTGTCAACTGTACAACATACTCGCCACTGCCTCTGCGGGACTGCGGTGCCGCTCCCGGCCCGCACGTCCATCCCTTAGGCGGTATCGATTGTCGCCATCTGCCCTGCAGTCGGAGCCACCCGAGTCCATCCCATGCGCACAGAGGAACCGTCTGTTGACCCTCAGCGGGACAGTGGCCGGGAAGCGCGCTGTTATAGGATGGGCATGTTTTGCTGCACAACAGACAGCATCACTGCGATGACAAGCCGTATTCCCGCTTCCGGCTGCCAAAGCCGCGCGCCGATCGGCAGATCTTTTCTGTGCAGCCGCCAGATTTTGAAGACATTGCCCGGCACCGCCCGGCTTTGCAGCTCCTCGCGCAGCGCCCGCAGCCTGCCCTCTATGTCGATCTTCAGGTTGTTTTCAAGATGGTAGGCCTCCTGCGGGTCGTCGCTCCGGACGTCGGCGATGCACCAGCACCCATTTGCTTTTTCAAGCGTAAACGTATAGGTCGTCCACGAAAACCCAACCAACTCGAGGTTGCCATACAGGGCGCTCTCCTCCTTCAGCAGCGTGACCGTCGCCGCACCGCCCGACACCCCGATCTCCGTGACCGTCGCTTGAATGCTGCGGATGTCCTGCCTGCCCGGATACTCCGGCCAGTTCATATATTCCTGTTCCCACCGCTTTTTAAACCGCAGGCGGTCCATAAAGTATGCCAGGCCAGGGGCCTGCTCCCCCGCCTTGAGGAAGCGCGAAAAGTCGTAGTCTTTCTGATCCCTGAAGTTTTTCTCTTCCAAAAAGAACAGGGCCTGCAACGTTGTCTCGATGATCTCCTCATCCGAGCGATTGCCTGTGTAAAGTGCATCCACCTGTTGTTCCACCAGGACCTGCAGCTGGTAGTGCCGATCGTCGCCCAGCCCCTGGTTGGCCCGCAGTGCGACGATCTCGTCGGCGTCGAGCGAGAGCAGGTCCGCCAGCGCCCGCTCCTTCTCCAACACCAGCGCCCTGGTTGTCTCGAGCTCTTTGCGCTGCGCCGGCGTGATGTCGCGCGCCGGTTCGGTGTGCCCGACGTGTTCCTCTATCACAGGGGCCGGTGCACCGCTGTCCGCGATGCCCTCCGCAGATTCCCCTGCAACCTGCTGCCGCAGCTCCACCCCGGCGGTCTGCTCCGCAAAGGAGGGCTTCACGCCGGGCTGCGCGGCCGCTGGTGCGGCTGGCCATACAAGCCACGCCGCCAGCGCCGCCACAAGCAGCCGGGCGGCCCTTTTTTTCCGTTCCTGCACCCCACTCACCCCACTCCTGCTGCTGCGCCACGTAAACAGATGGCCCGCCGTCCTTCTCCTGTCGAAAGCCCAGGGCTTTTTGACAAGCTCAAGGGGAGGGGCCGCGGGCCCCTCCCCTGTCTCTGCGCTAGCCCTCGAGCCGGCGGGCCTCGAGGTAAAACCGCTTGTCCTGCGCATGCCCCATCGAAAAACTCTTGCGCACCAGCAGGCCGCCCGCCCGCACCAGCGGGAAGAGCTCACCCTTGTCGTAGGGGGGCAGGATCAGCGCCACGCAGCGCTCGCCCTCGCCCAGCGCGCGCGCCTCCCGCTCGCCGTGGATGTAGTCGATGTCCGCCTCGGGGTGGCGGGCCAGAAAGTCGTCCAGCATGGGCTGCAGCACCTGCAGCCCGGGCAGCCGTTCGGGGTCGATGCCCTCGGCCGCCAGCTGCGCCTCCGTCACGCCGAACAGCACCCGGTGGATCGACTCAAAGGCCAGCGCCGGGTCGTGCAGGTTGACCACCTCGCACAGTGCGTAGCGGGCGGGGTGGTCAACCTGCCGCGCCTCGGGCAGCGTCGGCTTTATCTGCTCCCAGCAGGCCTTGGCGGTGGCCAGCGAGTGGTTGCCGTCCCCCATGGCAAACAGCAGTCCCTCACCGCGCCGGCACAGCGTCTCCAGCGCGCCGGCGACCTCAGAGAGCTGCGCGTCGTCCTTGACCTGCCAGCCGGCCAGCCGTCCGCTGTCCAGCATGAGCGGGAAGTCGTAGAGCTTCGGCAGCGCATTCAGTGCCCGCTCCAGCGGCCCCATCAGCAGGTCTTCGGGGTCGTCCACCAGCACCAGGATGTGGGGCAGCTCGATCGGCGCCGCCGCGCGGATCTCAACGCGCGGGGGCAGCCGGTCCAGAATGGTGCCCTCGGTCGCCCGGATCAGGCTTTTGGAGCCCGCCGCATAGTCGTACTGCTCCAGGTCCAGCGCCAGCACCAGCCCCCTGCGCAGGCCGGTCGAGGTCTGCCGGTGCAGGTAGACCATGCCCTCGCCGATGCTGCGCAGGACCCCCTCGTCGAGGTAGCGCCGCATGGCGCCGTGGATGTCGCGAAGGCGGCGCGCGCGGCCCTTCGCCCCGAGGTGGCACTCGGGCAGCATCAGGCGCAGGGCCGAGGGCGCGTCGCCCACCAGCGCCTCCACCTGCGCCCAATAGGCGGGGTTGGCCGAGTGCTGGTCGCAGGCCACCACCGCAAAGGTCGTCAAATCGACGCCGGGCGCCGGCAGCAGGATGTCGGGCAGGCCGACCGCCAGGGCCGCCAGGGCCTGCTTCAGCGCGGCCCGATCACTTGCCTGTGTCATGAAAATCCCTCCCGTCGTTGGTCGGGCCTCAGATCACGCGCACCCGCACCACGCCCTCGATGGCTGCGATGCGCGCCACGCACTCGCTGCCCGGCCGCGTGGAGAGGTCCAGCAGCGTGTAGGCCCAGTCCCCCTTGCTCTTGTTGATCATGTGGTCGATGTTGTGGTTGTACTCGGCCAGCAGCGTGCCGATCTGCCCCACCATGTTGGTGACGTTGCGGTTGATGATGCAGACCCGGTGCACACTGGTGCGCGGGAAGTCGCACTCGGGCAGGTTGACCGAGTTGCGGATGTTGCCGTCCTCGAGGTAGTTTTGCAGCTGCTGCGCCGCCATGACGGCGCACTTCTCCTCCGACTCGGGCGTCGAGGCGCCGAGGTGCGGGATGGCCAGCACCCCCTCGACCCCCAGCAGCCGCTCGTTTGGAAAGTCGGTCACGTAGGCGCGCAGACGGCCCGTGGCCAGCGCCTCCAGCACCGCGCTGTCCTCCACCAGGCCGCCGCGGGCAAAGTTGAGCAGCACGGCCTTGTCCCGCATGGCCGAAAGCTCCTTGACGCCGATGATGCCCTCGGTCTTCTGGGTCAGCGGCAGGTGCAGCGTGAGGTAGTCGCACTCGGCAAAGAGCTGCTCGAGGCTGGAGGCCCGGATCACCGAGCGGGAGAGGCTCCAGGCCGCCGCCACCGAAATATAGGGGTCGTAGCCGAACACCTGCATGTTGAGCCCGTAGTGCGCCGCGTTGGCCACCTGGACGCCCACGGCGCCAAGGCCGACCACGCCCAGCTTCTTATCGGCCATCTCGGGCCCGACAAACTGCTTTTTGCCCTGCTCGACCTCCCGTTCGACGTCGGTCCCGTCACAGGAGAGCGTACCCAGCCACTCGATGCCCTCCACCACCCGCCGGCCGGTCAGCAGCATGCCGCAGAGCACCAGCTCCTTGACGGCGTTGGCGTTGGCGCCGGGCGTGTTGAACACGACAATGCCGGCCTTTGAGCACTCCTCGACCGGAATGTTGTTGACGCCGGCGCCGGCCCGGGCCACCGCCACCAGGTCCTTCCCAAAGGCGTAGCCGTGCAGGCTGTAAGAGCGCAGCAGGATGGCGTCGGGGTTCTCGATGTCGGCCGCGACCTGATAGCGCTCGGCCTGCAGGATCGGCTTGATCTTGGGGGAGATGCTGTTGAGCAATTTAATTTGATATTTCATGGCATTCGATGCTCCATCTCAAAGTCTTTCATATAGGCCAACAGCGCCCGGACCCCCTCGATGGGCATGGCGTTGTAGACATTGGCGCGGATGCCGCCCACCAGCCGGTGCCCCTTGAGGTTGATGAGGCCGCGGGCGGCCGCCCCCTTGGCAAAGAGGTCCGAGAGCGCCTCGTCGGGCAGCGTGAAGGTGATGTTCATGTTCGAGCGGTCCTGCGGACGGGCGGTGGGGGTATAAAAGGTGGAGTTGTCCAAAAATTCGTAGAGCAGGCCGGACTTTTCGTTGTTGCGGCGGGCCATCTCCTCCACGCCGCCCTCGCGGAGGATCCAGTCCAGCATCAGGCCGGTCATATAGATGCCCCAGCAGGGGGGCGTGTTGTGCATCGAGCGCCCGGCCACCTGCACCTTGTAGTCCAGCATGGTGGGGACCTCTTCGGGCAGGTCGCGCAGCAGGTCGCGGCGCAGGACCACCACCGTGACGCCGGCCGGGCCCATGTTCTTCTGGGCGCCGGCGTAGATCAGCACAAAGTCCTCAATGTCATAAAGCTGCCCGAGCATGGCCGAGGAGAGGTCCCCGACCAGCGGCACCCCCAGCTGTGGCAGCCGGTGGTACTGGGTGCCGAACAGCGTGTTGTTGACGGTGATGTGCAGGTAGGCCGCATTCTGCGGCAGGTCCTCGGCCCGCACCTCGGGGATATAGCTGAACTTTTTATCGGCGCTGCTGGCCACCGTCACGGCGTTGCACCAGCGCGCGGCCTCCCGGATGGCCTTTTTGGCAAACTCGTCGGTCTCCACATAGGCCGCCGTCCCCGCCCGGTCCACCAGGTTCATCGGAATCATCGAGAACTGGGTCGTGGCGCCCCCCTGCAAAAACAGCACGGCATAGCTGTCGGGGATGGCACAGAGCGCGCGCAGATCGGCCTCGGCCCTTTCGATGATCGCCTCAAAGGCGGGAGATCGATGGCTCATCTCCATCACGCTACAGCCCGCTCCGGGGTAACAGAGCAGGTCCCGCTGTGCCCGTTCGAGCACCGGCAGCGGCATCATGGAGGGCCCGGCTGAAAAGTTGTACACGCGTTCCATTGCAAGAGACCACCTTTACAGTTTATTGTCTTGCCAATCTCGCCCCGATCAAAAGCGATACAGCCACCAAATGTTGTGTCTTACAAAATTGCTCAACAACATTTGGTGGCCAAAAGGCTTTTCCCGGCCCTCTTATTATAACGTCGGACTGCATTTTTTACAAGGCTGTGCGCGGCGAGCTTCAAGATTTTGTCATTCTCAACAAAAATATTGTGCGGCGGCAGGGGATCATGGTATAGTATGTTGATCGGACGAAAAAAGAGCGGGGGGCCGCTCTTTTTTGAAGTGGCCCCGAAAAATTTGGATGCGTACAGGATGAGTGCCTTATGAGAAAGCGAGAAGAACTGCGCAACATTGCCATCATCGCCCACGTCGACCACGGCAAGACCACGCTGGTGGACGAGATGCTCAAGCAGGGCGGCGTGTTCCGCGACAACCAGGTGGTGGCCGACCGCGTGCTGGACTCGGGCGACCTCGAGCGGGAGCGCGGCATCACGATCCTCTCCAAAAACACCGCCGTGACCTACGGCGGATACCGGATCAACATTGTCGACACCCCCGGCCACGCCGACTTCGGCGGCGAGGTGGAGCGGGTGCTCAAAATGGTGGACGGGGTGCTGCTGCTGGTGGACGCCTTTGAGGGGCCCATGCCGCAGACCCGCTTTGTGCTGCAAAAGGCGCTGGAGCTGGGGCACCGCGTCATTTTGGTGGTCAACAAGATCGACCGACCCGACGCCCGCCCCGGCGAGGTGGAGGAGGAGGCGCTGGAGCTGCTGCTGGACCTGTCGGCCAGCGACGAGCAGCTGGACTCGCCGGTGGTCTACTGCTCCGGCCGCAAGGGCACGGCCTCGCTCTCGCCCTACGAGCCGGGCGAGAGCTTAAAGCCGCTGTTCGACAAGATCATCGAGCACATCCCCGCCCCCGGCGCCCCCGAGGGGCCGCTGCAGCTGCTGGTCTCCTCGATCGACTACAACGACTATGTCGGCCGCATCGCCATCGGCCGCGTCGAGCGCGGCGAGGTCCGCCAGGGCCAGGAGGTGGCGGTCTGCGACCACTTTGACCAAAGCCTGCGCTACAAGTCCAAAATAGTGACCCTCTACCGTTTCGAGGGGCTCTCCCGCACCCAGACCGAATCGGCCTTGGCCGGCGACATCGTGGCCATCTCGGGCATTGAGGACATCAGCATCGGCAACACGGTCTGCGACCTGCAGGCCGCCGAGCCGCTCCCCTTTGTGCAGATCGGCGCGCCGACCGTCGGCATGACCTTTTCGGTCAACGACTCCCCCTTTGCGGGGCGGGAGGGCAAGTTTGTCACCTCGCGGCAGCTGCGCGACCGGCTCTACCGCGAGCTGCTCAAGGACGTCTCGCTGCACGTCGAGGACGGCGAGACGGCCGAGTCCTTCCAGGTACAGGGCCGCGGCGAGATGCACCTGTCCATTCTGATCGAGACCATGCGCCGCGAGGGCTACGAGCTGCAGGTCGGCCCGCCCCGCGTGCTCTACCGCGAGGAGGGGGGCGTCCGGCTGGAGCCGATGGAGCGGCTGATTCTGGACCTGCCCGAGCCCTACATGGGCAGCGTGATGGACAAGATGGGCCGCCGCAAGGCCGAGCTGCTCTCAATGACGCCGCTGGGCAGCCGCATGCGGCTGGAGTTCTCGGTGCCGGCCCGCGGGCTGCTGGGCTACCGCGACGAGTTTTTGACCGACACCCGCGGCGAGGGCATCATGGGCTCAGTCTTCCAGGGCTACGCACCCTACAAGGGCGACCTGCCGCGCCGGCCGGAGGGGTCGCTGATCGCCTTTGAGACCGGCGAGGCGGTCACCTACGGGCTCTACAACGCGCAGGGGCGCGGGTACCTGTTCATCGGCCCGGGCGCCCCGGTCTATGCCGGCATGGTGGTGGGCGGCTCCCCGAGCGGGCAGGATGTGACGGTCAACGTCTGCAAGCGCAAGCACGTGACCAACATCCGGGCCTCGGGCAGCGACGACGCCCTGCGGCTGACGCCGCCCAAGGTCATGAGCCTTGAAAACTGCCTTGAGTTTTTGGCCGAGGACGAGCTGCTGGAGGTCACGCCCAAGTCGCTGCGCATCCGCAAGCGGCTGCTTGACCACGCCACCCGCATGCGGGCGCAGAAGCGGGCCGGGGAGTAGGGCGCGCGGTGCGTGGGGGCGGAGGCTTGGCCCTTACCCTTGGTCCTTAACTTGGCCCTTAACTTGGCCCTTAACTTGGCCTTTAACTTGGCCTTTAACTTGGCCTTTAACTTGGCCCTTGATTTGGCCCTTTGTCTTGGTCCTTGTGCCAGGTCAGGTCTCGCCCGACCCACCGGTTTTTTAGGATCGCCGGCATGAGACTTGGCCACAGAAAAGCTACCCCCTTATCCAGCCGCCCTTGAAAGGCTGCTGGTACAGGGCTTGCCCAGGCGCGCTGCTACCGGCCTTATTCCTCGCCCCCTTATAAGATCTCGGCCACGGGCCGCGGGGCAGGGGATCACGGCCTGCGGGCCGCTCGTACTTTTGGGCGTCAAAAGTACCAAAACCGCCGGGGGGTATTGCGAGACCCCCCGGACCCCCCGGCGCCACTAAAGTACAACAGGCCCCAAGGAAACTTGGGGCCTGTTGCTATTGTCAGAGGAACACTTGAAAAATCAGGACTCGCACCCTACGGGTGCTCAGACAGCTGATTTTTCCACGCGTTCCTCCCATCTGATACGCTTCGCGGCTGGAAGTGGTGGCTTACCGGCGGGGGCAAGTACTTTGGGCAGGGCCTCTACCGACCAGTTGGAAACCATCTTAGGTGACACGCCAAAAAGGTCGCGGCCGTGGACCGTGACCTTTTTGGCGTGTAGCGTAAAATCAACGGCCGCCCGCCGACCTAATCGTCTTGGTCCCTACACTGGGTGTCTTGGTCCTCAACATAGGGAGGACCACTGGCAGCCTGATACTTTATATTTGGGTAAGATAGCGCCTTATTCCGGGCGTCCGACTCAGCCGAGGGCGCCCTTCCCGGCGTCCCCCTTCCCCCTTACAGCAGCGGTGCAAACAACCGCCCCACCTGCCCGATCAGGCGCCGAGGCAGGCTGTAGATGTCGATGTCCTGCGGCCCGATCCTGCGGCACCACTCGAGGCAGATCTGGAAGTCCTCCTCGACCGCCGTAACGGCCGAGGCGTCCAGCAGGTAGCAGCCGCACTCCAGGTGCAAAAACAGGCTGCGGTAGTCGATGTTGATGGTGCCCACCACCGCGCGGTTGTCGTCCACGACAAAGCTCTTCCCGTGCATCATGCCCGGCTCGTACTCGTAAATTTTCACCCCGTCGCAGATCAGCTCGCGATAGTAGGTGCGGCCGACGGTGCTGGCCACCCAGTTGTCCGAAATGGCCGGCAGGATCAGCGAGACGTCCACCCCCCGCTTGGCGGCGTAGCGCAGCCCCTGCGAGAGCTCGCTGTCGATGATCAGGTAGGGGGTCATGATGTGGACATACCGCTGCGCCGTGTGGATCATGTCGAGGTAGACCCGCTTGCCGGTGTCCTCCTCGTCAAAGGGGCTGTCGGCGTAGGGCACCACAAAGCCGTCCCTGGGCGCGCGGTGGTGGCGCAGATAGCACAGCATGTTTTTGCCGCCCCCCGGGTCGTACAGCGCCCAAGTGCGCAGGAACATCAGCGTCAGCGAGTTGACGGCGCCCCCCTCCAGCAGCACGCCGGTGTCCTTCCAGTGGTGGGGCAGCGCGATGTTGATATACTCGTCGGCGATGTTGATGCCGCCCGTAAAGCCCACCCGGCCGTCCACCACCAGAATCTTGCGGTGGTCGCGGTTGTTCTGCAGCGTCGAGAGCACCGGGTGCAGCGGCGCAAAGACCTTGCAGCGCACCCCCGCCCGCTCCAGCTCCTCGAGGTGGGTTTTGGGCAGCTTGCCGAGCGAGCCGAGGCCGTCCACCATCAGGCGGACCTCCACCCCCTGCGCCGCCTTGCGCTTCAACAGCTGCTTGACCTCCTCCCACATCACGCCCTCGGCCACGATGAAGGACTCGATGAACAGGAACTCCTCGGCCGTCTCCATCTGGCGCAGCATCTCCTCGAACATCAGCTCGCCGAGCGGAAAGTAGTGCACCGCCGTGTCGTCATAGGTCGGATAGTTGAGTTTTGCCAGGTAGCGGCAGACGCCGTCGGGGCCCTCGACGCCGGTGTCCACCGCCACGCGGTCGAGCTGCCTGGCCCGCCGGCTGACCAGGCAGGCACTGGGCTGCAGCTTGAGCACGAGGTAGAGCAGCACGCCAAAGACCGGCAGCACCGCGATGGGCAGGACCCAGGCCAGCTTGAAGTCGGGGTTTTCCTCGCGGTTGACAATGAAGAGGATGGCCACCGCCGCCAGCAGCGAAAAGCCGGTCATGCGATAGGCCGGGATCAGCAAAATGACCACCTGGGCCAGCAGCAGCAGCAAGGCCACCAGCGTCCGGCTGAAGATCACCCGCCGGATTACGGTCGAGAGCTCGATGCGCACGCCCTTGACGCCGCGGCGCCAGCGGCGGCTCCGGCCCTCCCGCGGGCCCGAATTGTGCTCCGTCGGATTTGAATGTTGCTCCATGCGCCCCCCTGTCACCCCCTTCGGCGTCTATTTGGCCTCTAAATTAAGGTTGATTTCAACGGTCGAGCAGCGCCCCGACCTCCTCAAAGCGCCGGCGCACGGCCTCCACCGCCTCGGCCGAGGCGGCGAAGGTCCCCTGCGCGAAGAGGGCGCCGCCGCCCCCCTTGCCCACCAGCCGGCCCAGCAGGTCCTGCAGCCAGTCGCCGGCCTTGAGGCCGGTCGCCCCCTTGCTCTGGGCCATGACGACCGGCAGCTCGGCCCCCTTTTCGGAGGCCAGCAGCACCACGGCATTTCCCCGCTTGGTGATCTCCTCGGCCAGCGCGCGCAGCTCCCGCATGTCGCGGTCCTCGAGCAGCGCGGCCGCCAGCTTCACGCCGCCCACCGCGCGGCCCCGCTCGAGCAGGTCGGCGGCCTCAAAGGCCAGCAGCCGTTCCTCGAGCAGCCGCAGGCGGGCGGCCATGTCGTCCGACCGCTGCTTGAGGGCCTCCACCTGCTGCGGCAGGTCCTCGGGCTCGCCGCCCAGCAGGGCCGAGAGCTTATAAAATGCCCGGTTTTTAACGTGGTAGTCCTGTTCGGCCCGGCCGCCGCAGACAAAGTACAGCCGCATGGCGCCCTTGGCGGTCTTTTGGTCCGAGACGTCCTTTGCGTGTAAAATCTTGAGGCTCCAGACCTCGTCGGTGCGGGCCACGTGGGTGCCGCCGCAGCCGATCAGGTCAAAATCCTCGATCTCCACCAGCTGGATGACCTCGTGCGGCGCAATGGGCAGCCGCATCTTGGTCTGGTACTGCGCCATCTCCTCGGGCCGGATGCAAAAGCTGCGCACGGGCAGCCCCTGCCGGATGATCCGGTTGGTCTCCCGCTCGGCCTCCCTCAGCTGCTCCTCGCTCAGCGGTTTGGCGATGTCGATCTGGTTGATGCGCTCCTCGCAGCGAAAGATCGAGGTGTCGCTGTCAAACAGGTTCTCGATGACGGTGGAGAGGATGTGCTGGCCGGTGTGCTGCTGCATCAGGTCAAAGCGGCGGTCGAAGTCCAGCGCAAGGCGCACCCCCTCGGTGCGCGCGGGCCGCTCGGCCACAACGTGCAGGATCTCCTCCCCTCGCTCGATCAGGTCGAGCAGCGGCTGCCCGTCCACCAGGCCGCCGTCCGAGGGCTGCCCGCCCCCCTTGGCGTGAAAAATCGTGTCCCGCAGCAGCAGCGCCCAGCCCTGCTCCGCCGGCTCGCAGGCCAAAACGTCGGTCACGGTCTCCTTGAGATAGGGATCTTGCTGGTAGAGGCGGTTGACGGCCATGGGGTTCCCTCCCGTTTTGCATAGTTGGCGTTTGACAGGTGCATGCTGTTGTGGACGGCGGCGGTCTTGGGCCTGTCCGCCGGTCCGGCGCAGGCCCCGGCACAGGCCACGGTCAGGGCAATTATAGCACAGCGGCGCAAGCCCCTTCAATTTTTTCGGCAGCAAAATCGACCGCTTTATAATTGAGGCGACCCCTTCTGTTGTTGAACGCCGGCCGCCGGCAGCAGGATCGAGGGCGCACGGTCATTTTGAAAACCCTATTTTAAATCAAACTCTCCGCCTGCAGGCAAAAAAGAGTTGACAGCGCCCCTGCACCATGGTATTCTTCATGTGTACCAACACTATTAATACACTTGAATCGGCTATACGGTTACAGAAGGGAGTGCAAAACGCTTGATCTCCGTTGATTACAGGGATAAACGGTCCATTTACGAACAGCTTGTGGACCGCATCTCGGCGCTGGCGGCCAGCGGGGTCCTGCAGCCCGGCAGCCAGCTGCCCTCGGTGCGGCAGCTCTCGGCCGAGCTGTCCATCAATCCCAACACGGTCCAGCGCGCCTACGCCGAGCTGGAGCGGGAGGGGCTGATCTACAGCGTCAAGGGCCGCGGGAACTTTGTGTCGCAGGATGCCGTCCACCTTCAGCGAAAGCGTCAGGAGGCCCTGCTGGGCGAGGTTGGACGCTCGGTCGACCGGGCCATGCAGTCCGGCGTTCCGGGCGGCGAGATCGTGGCCTATGTCGTGCAAAAAACCGGCTCAGCCGAGCCACTGGAGGGGGGTTCCCTATGATTGAAGCCATTTCGGTCACCAAGCGGTTCGACCAGATCATTGCCGTCAACGAGATCACCAGCCAAATCCGGCCGGGCGCGGTCTTCGGCCTGGTCGGCAGCAACGGCGCCGGCAAGTCGACCTTTCTGCGCCTGCTGGCCGGCGTGCTGAAGCCCGACGAGGGTAGCCTGACCATTGACGGGCAGCCCATTTTTGAAAACACCGGAATCAAGCGCCGCTGCTTTTACATCAGCGACGAGCAGTACTTCTTCCCCAACACGACGCCCGACGCGCTGCGCAGCTTTTACGCCAGCATTTACCCGAACTTCGACAACGCGCGCTTCTTCCACCTGATGGAGGGCTTTTCGCTCGACCCCAAGCGCAAGATCTCCACCTTTTCCAAGGGCATGAAGAAGCAGGTCTCGGTCATCTGCGCCATTTCGGCCGGCGTTGAGTACATCTTCGCCGACGAGACCTTCGACGGGCTGGACCCGGTGGCGCGCCAGGCCGTCAAGGGCCTGCTGGCCGCCGACATCGCCGAGCGGGGCATCACGCCGGTCATCGCCTCCCACAACCTGCGGGAGCTCGAGGACATCTGCGACCACGTGGGGCTGCTGCACCGCGGCGGCATCCTGTTCTCGCGGGACCTCGAGGACATGATGCAGGACGCCCACAAAGTGCAGGCCGCCTTCAGTGCGCCGGTCACGCGGGAGGACTTCCCCGAGCTCGACATCCTGCGCTTTGAGGCCAGGGGCAGCCTGGTGACCATGACGCTGCGGGGCCGCGCCGAGCAGATCGAGGCGGCCATGCAGGCGCGGACGCCGCTGTTCTGGGAGCTGCTCCCGCTCTCGCTTGAGGAAATCTTTATTGACGAAACGGAGGTGGTCGGCTATGACATCAAACGGCTCCTTTTTTGACCACGTCCAGTACAAGAGCCGCATGAAGCAGGGCTCCTGGCTCACGGGGCTGATCACCGGCGTCCTGTTCTTCACGCTGCCGGTCGCGCTGGCCATGACCATCGGCAACTTCTCCCGCCGCTATGACCTGCCCACGCTCGAGCAAAAGGTCCGCATGATCGAGAACTTCTACAGCAACAGCCTGGCGCTCGTGATGAGCTTTTCGATCCTCTGCGCGGTGCTGGCGGCGCTGAACGCCTGGGGTTACCTCAATTCGAGAAAGCAGATCGACTTTTACCACAGCCTGCCGGTCCGGCGCGGGGCGCTGTTCGGCGCGGGCTTCGCCTTTGGACTGTCGGCCTTCCTGCTGCCCTTTGCGGCCATGCTGGCCCTCTCGCTGCCGGTGGCGGCCATCAACGGCTACTCGGCGCTGCTACCCTGGAGCCTGATCGGCCGGTATGTCCTTCGGGTCCTCTACCTCTACCTCGCCGTGTTCTGCCTGTCCACGGCGGCCAGCATGCTGTGCGGCCACACGCTGGTCGCGCTGATGGGCACCGGCGTGTTCCTGATCGCGCCGCCCGTGCTGATCCTGCTGATCAACTACACCTACCAGGTGTACTTCGAGACCTTCTTTTCGAACTCGGTGCTGCTCGAAAGCCTGCTGCGCAGAAGCTCGCCGGTCGTCGACCTCTTCATGTCGCTGAATGACGACCGCTTCGGGGCGCTGTGGTGGGGGCTGCTGATCCTGCTGCTGGCCGGACTGTCGGCCTTCGCCTACGTCCGGCGCCCCTCCGAGGGGGCCGAGCGGGCCATCGCCTTCCCGGCCGCCCGCCCCTTTATCCGCTTCCCGCTGATCTTCATCGCCTCGCTCGGCATGGGCTACTTCTTCGAGTCCATCGGCGACTACGAGGGCTGGCTGCTGTTCGGCTTTGCCGCGGGCGCCCTGTTCATGAACATGCTGGTGCAGTGCATCTTCGACTTCGACATCCGCTCGGCCTTTAAGGGGCTTCGGTCGCTGGGCGTCTACGCCCTGTGCTTTGCCGCCTTCTTCTCGGTCTTCCGCTTCGACCTGTTCGGCTACGACCGCCGACTGCCCAAGCTCGAGCGGGTCACCTCGGCCGCCGTCGTGCTGGACAGCACGACCAGCCTGTTGTGGGCGGCCGACGGCGACTATTACGGCTATCACCGGAGCCCCACCTTCGACATGCTCGAGCGCGTGGCCAGCGACGACCCCGAGGTCATCCGCCTGGCGGTGGAGCTGGCCGAGGCAGCCGTGGCCAACCCCCTGCCCGAGGCGCCTGGGCAGCTCATCCTGTCCTTCCGCCAGGGGACGGGGCGGCTGACCCGCGCCTACCGGATCAGCGAGGAGGCCGCCGCCGCTGCCCTGCGGCAGCTTTACGACCAGCCGGCCTTCCGGAAAAAGCTGTACCCGATCTTCCGCGGGGACCTGCCCGCGCTGATCCAGGTCGACGCGTACGACCCCTTCCGCTACGACCGCGGCGCCAACTACCGCAGCGCCGAACTGATCGAGGAGCTGACCCAGGCGCTGCGGCAGGACGTTGAGGCCACCTCCGCCGACGCGATGGCACAGGCCCGCTGTGTGCTGATGCTGAGCTTCTACGACGAAAGGACCGCCCCGCCCGAAGACGACCGCTATACCGGCTACAACCGGCTCAGCACCTGCTCGGTCGCCGTCTTTGACAACTACCGCAACACGCTGGAGGTGCTGCGCCGCCACGGCGTCCCGCTGCCCGAGCGCCTTTCGGCCAATGAGGTCGAGTCGGCCTCGGTCTCCTACTCGCTCGAGAGGCTGGCCGACCAGTACCCCGTCCTGCACCCCTACCTGGCGGTGCTGCCGCCCGCCGACCCCGAGTACCAGGGTGATCCCGAGCTGTATGCAAAATACCCCGAAAAGGTCTCCGTTTACGAGTCCGGCATCTCCCGCTACTGGAACAACTACACCGCCCGCGACAGCGCGCTGATCGCGGCCCTGCTGGAGTCGCTGGAGCCCCGCTCGGCCCTCTACCTCAACCCGCTGCGCAGGGAGACCATGGCGCTGAGCGTCAACCTGTTCGAGCCGGACGGGCTGACCTACTCGCTGCAGGAGACCGCCATGCTCGAGGGGGAGGTTCCGAACGAGCTGATCGAGGCCATCGCCGCCAACCTGCGCGAGACGCTGGCCATTGCGGCGGGGGCCCCCGAACAGGCCTCCTGATTCCCCAAAACCTGCAAAACGAACCAAGAGGCCGCGCTTTAAAAAGCGCGGCCTCTTGTCCTGTCTTTTAGATGTATTCCCCGGCAAGCCCTCCCTGGAAAGGGACGCCCGATTGCCGTCATACGCCGGAGGGGCAGCTCCGCTCGTTGGGCCTATGTGCGTTGCCGATGCGCTCGGTAAAGGCGGCGGCAAAGGTCTCATATTCCTCGAAGTTCGTGTGGCGGGCCCCGGTGGGGCAGACCTTCACGCAGCGGAAGCAGGAGATGCAGCGCTCCTCCAGCGCCTCGGAGGAGGGGTCCCCACGATCGATGGCCCCGGTGGGGCACAACTGCGCGCAAAGGCCGCAGAGGATGCAGGCCTCCTTGTCGATGTGGGGGACCAGGCGCTTTTTGACGACCTCACGGTAGGGGCGGTTTCCCTTGACCGCGGGGGCCTCAATCTCATCGACCGAGGCGGCCTGCTCCAGCAGCGCCCCGGCCTGCCGGCCCAGCTGCCCGGCCTCGGACAGGTCCTCCGCCGTGGGGCGGTCGACGGCGATCTCGCCCCAGGTGTGCCGGCCGACGAAGGCGCCGGCCGCCACCGGCACAAAGCCGTTGGCCGACAGCGTGTCCATGAGCTCGAGCAGCGCGTCGTCATAGGCCCGGTTGCCGTAGGTGACCGTGACGATCGCCGGCGTCCCGTCGCCCGTAAATTGCTTGAAGCGCTCAATGGCCACCTCGGGGATGCGGCCGGAGTAGACCGGCGCGCCGACCACCACCGCCTCGTCACGGGTGAAGCAATTCCGGTCGAGCGCAAAGTCGTTCGCGGTAATGTCGGCCTCGGCCAAAGCCAGGCCCATGCCGCCAGCCACGGCCAGGGCGATTTTTTTGCTGTTGTCGGTCGCGCTGAAGTAGATGGCCGTCACCTGTTTTACGTTCATCTGTCCCACCCTCTCGCATGCTGTTTTTCAGGATTTTATGCCGCGCCCCGTGCGGGCGCGGCCAACCTGCACGACTAGGTATCCGTTCCGGCCAAAACATGCATTTTTCAACCGGCGCCTTCGTTCATTTTTTACTTGGCACTGACACGCACATGGGTATCAAACTTGTATAACACAGGGTGCGCAAAAATACAAGGGCTTTTGCAGGGCGGAATCGGGATCGTCAACTACCCATCACAGGCATGCCAGCGGTAGTCATGATCCATTGCGCCGGGTTGATATTTGTATAGGATCTGTCCGCCCTTGTCGTAGGCGGTTGCAAGAACCGGAGAAATGACGTTGCCAAGGGGAAAGATGACGATGCCATCCACAGGCACCGGGCGTGTCTGCCCCGGCTGTGCATCCGGGAGGGTCTGCCCCTGCACCGCGCCGAGTATTTCGCCGGGTTTTACGGCTGTGATATGGTGCACGGCCGGATCTTGGCTTCGAAACGAGACAAAGGTGATGAACTCCCTGCGGTCGCGTACGAAGCCCTGGCAGAGCGTTTCAATCTTGTCCCCGTATTTTTCAGCATGGAACGTATCCCGCATGGCACGCCAAAGGCCAACCAAACTTTTTTTCACGGGAATGGTGCGGATCACATCCTGCTCTTCAAAAAAGACCAATATGTAGTCGCCCAGTGCAGACTCTCCAATGCAGGTGGATTCCTCATTGTAGGATGCGTTTTTCATGGCGGCTTTGAGGGGGGTCAGGCTCAGGCCGTTGACTAGGATGAGGAACACAAGCAGCAGCAGGAGTCCCAGGGCGCCAACGGCGAAGTTTCGTCTCTTCATGAATCCCCCCTATTGCACATTATGGCATAGAAAAATGACGAGCCCCGCGCCCCGTGCGGGGAGCGACGCAAGCGACTGCCCGGCCGTACAGGTGGTTTGACCGTTCAATTCCCCACGCTTCCCCCACGCCCACGCGCCGGTGCTCACACGTTGAAGCGGAACAGCGTGACGTCGCCGTCCTGCATCACATAGTCCTTGCCCTCGCTGCGCACCAGGCCCCGCTCCTTGGCGGCGGCCAGGCTGCCGCAGGTCATCAGCGTGTCGTAGGCGATGACCTCGGCCCGGATGAAGCCGCGCTCGAGGTCGGTGTGGATCTTGCCGGCCGCCTGGGGCGCCCTGGTGCCCTTTCGGATGGTCCAGGCCCGCACCTCGGGCTCGCCGGCCGTCAGAAAGCTGATGAGCCCCAGCAGGCGGTAGCAGGCGGTCACCATGCGGTCGAGGCCGCTCTGCTCCAGCCCGATGTCGGCCAGAAACAGCGCCTTTTCCTCCTCCTCGAGCAGCGCGATCTCCTCCTCGAGCTTGGCGCAGACCGGCAGCACCTCGGCCGCCTCGGCCGCGGCGTGTGCGCGCAGCCGCAGCAGCGGCGCCAGGGTGTCGAGCCCGGCGCGAAAGTCCTGCTCGCCGAGGTTGGCGGCGTAGACGACCGGCTTGGTGGTCAGCAGCTGGGCGCCGCGCACGATGGCCATCTCCTCCTCGCCGGCCGGCAGACTGCGGGCGGGCTGCCCGCCCTCGAGGTGGCGGTACAGCCGCTCAAACAGCGCCACCTCGGGCAGCAGCTTGGCGTCCCCCTTGGCCGCCTTTTTGGCGCGGTCGATGCGGCGCTCGCAGGTCTCGAGGTCGGCAAACACCAGCTCGAGGCCGATGGTCTCGAGGTCGCGCATCGGGTCGACTCTGCCGTCCACATGGCTGATGTTGTCGTCCTCAAAGCAGCGCACCACGTGCACGATGGCGTCGACCTCGCGGATGTGGGAGAGGAACTTGTTGCCCAGCCCCTCCCCCTTGGAGGCGCCGCGCACCAGCCCGGCGATATCCACGAACTCGACGGTAGCCGGCGTGACCTTTTTGGGGTGGTAGAGCGCGGCCAGCTTGTCGAGGCGGGGGTCGGGCACCGCCACGACGCCGACGTTGGGCTCGATGGTGCAAAACGGATAGTTGGCCACGCCGGCGCCGGCGTTGGTGATGGCGTTGAACAGCGTGCTCTTGCCCACATTGGGCAGGCCGATGATCCCGAGCTTCATTTGTAACGACCCCTTTCCGCGAAAGGGCGGTCCCCGCCGCCGCAGCGGAGGGCGCGGCCGGCGGCGTGGCGATCCCGCCCCTGCCCGCTCCCCTTTTTTGCTGTCTTCATTATAGCGCGGGCCCCTATTTTTCGCAACCGATGTACTTTGCCATCCAATTGCGCTATAATAAAGACTAATGAAACGCTCGCGCGCCGCCCGTGCCGGCCCGCCGCTCCCCGGCGGCCCGCCCGGACCCCGGCCATCAAACGGGGCGGCCGGCCGAACGGCCCCGCCGCCCAATCTTTGGAGGGTTGGAGCCTATGGAAAATCTCAAGCTGCTGGTTGTCGACGACGACAAGAACATCTGCGAGCTCCTGCGCCTCTACCTGGTCAAGGAGGGCTACGGCGTCGTGTTGGCGCAGGAGGGCCACCAGGCGCTCTCGCTCTTTGCCAGGGAGCAGCCCAACCTGGTGCTGCTCGACATCATGCTGCCCGGCCTGGACGGCTGGCAGGTCTGCCGCGAAATCCGCCGGACCTCCGAGGTCCCCATCATCATGATCACCGCCAAGGGCGAGACCTTTGACAAGGTGCTGGGGCTCGAGCTCGGGGCCGACGACTACATCGTCAAGCCCTTCGACACCAAGGAGGTGGTCGCGCGCATCAAGGCCGTGATGCGCCGCATCGGCACGCGGGACGGCGGCCGCAGCCCGCAGGAGGTCAGCTACGACGGCCTGACCGTCAACCTGGCCAACTACGAGCTCAAAATCCGCGGGCGGCCGGTGGACGCCCCGCCAAAGGAGCTGGAGCTGCTCTACCACCTGGCCTCCAACCCCGGCAAGGTCTACACGCGCAACCAGCTGCTCGACGAGGTCTGGGGCTACGACTACTTCGGCGACTCCCGCACCATCGACGTACACATCAAGCGCCTGCGCGAAAAGCTGGACGGCGTCTCGGACAAGTGGGACCTCAAGACGGTCTGGGGCGTGGGCTACAAGTTTGAGCTGCTGGAGGGCTGATCCGCGCGCTGAGCAGGCGGCGCTGCCGGCCCCTGAAAGCTGCCAAGCCCCCCTGTCAGGCTTCGCCCTGCTCCGGGCCGGGTCCGCGCGCGCAAGCATTCCCGGCGGCGGGCCGACGCCCGTCCGGAGGGATGACGGGGCCGGGCGCAAGTGAGACGCCGCGCAGGGCGGGCCCGGGCGATCACGCTTTGGTTTGAGGAGGATGCATTTGAACTCCAGGGTGTCGACCAGGTATATGGCCCAGATCCTCTTTGTCGTCATTTTTGGCTTTGTCGGGCTGGGGGCCTCCTTTTTCATCCTCTCGGAGACCTACACCAGGAAGCAGGCGACCGACGAGATGCTGCTCGAGGCCGACCGGCTGTCCGGCCTGGTCGCCGAGCTGCCGCGGCTGGAGATGCCCTTTCCGGCCGCACTGCAGCACGACCTCGACTGGATTGCCGCCTCGGGCGAGCGGGAGGTGCTGCTGGCCGGCACGCAGGGGCAGGTGCTGATGACCTCGGCCTCGGCCTCTCCGATGCAGGGCTGGCTGCTGCCCGACGAGCTGCTGGCGCAGCTGCGGCGGGGCGAGCCGCTGATCGGCGGCCAGGTGCCCGAGCTGTTTGCGGCCGACCAGGTCGTGGTGGCCGTCCCGCTGCGCCACCGGGACCGCTTTGTCGGCGCCGCGCTGCTGGCCACCCCGCCCGGCGGCATCTCGGCTTCGGTGGGCAACTATATGCGGGTCTTTGCCATGTCGGCCTACGGCGTGCTGGCCGTGACGCTGGCCATCCTCTATTTCACGACCGAGCGCATGGTCAAGCCGCTGCGCAGCATGAGCCACGCCGCCCGGCGCTTTGGGCAGGGACAGTTCGACGTCCGCGTGGAGGTGGGCGGCGACGACGAGATGGCCGAGCTGGCCGTGGCCTTCAACAACATGGCCGACTCGCTGGCCAAGAACGAGGAGATGCGGCGCAGCTTCATCGCCAACGTCTCCCACGACCTCAAGACCCCGATGACCACGATTGCCGGCTTTGTGGACGGCATCCTCGACGGCACCATCCCGGTCGAGCTCGAGCTCCACTACCTCGGTCTGGTGTCGGACGAGGTCATGCGGCTCTCCCGCCTGGTCAACACGCTGCTCGATTTGGCCAAGTTCGAGACCGCCGAGGTGGAGCTGCGCATGGGGCCCTTCGACCTCTGCGAGACCGTGAGCCAGGTGCTGATCTCCTTTGAGCGCGGCATCGGCGACAAGCGCCTCTCGCTCAACCTGCTGTTCGGCGAGGAGCCCATCACGGCGCGCGGAGACGCCGACGCGGTCCACCGCGCCCTGTACAACATCATCGACAACGCCATCAAGTTCACGCCCTACGGCGGAGAGCTGGCCGTCATCGTCGAGGAGCACGACAAGATGGCCTGGTGCACCGTGCGCAATTCCGGGGAGGGCATTCCCAAGGAGGATTTGCCCAACGTGTTTGACCGCTTTTTCAAGAGCGACCGCTCCCGCAGCCTCGACCGGCGGGGCTCGGGGCTGGGGCTCTACATCGCCAAGACCATCGTGGACCGCCACGGCGGCACGATTCGGGCCGATTCGTCCGAGGGCGCCTACGCGGCCATCACCTTTTCGCTGCCCCTCTACCAGCAGCGCAGCGCCGTGCCCGGCATTGGCGCGCTGACCGGAAAGGGGCGGGAGGAGCCGAGGAGCCGCGAGCTCCCGACCGACTGACGCAATTTTGTCAGGCGCTTTCGGAATAAGAGAGGCCCCGCTGCGGACAGAATAGGGGAGGACGGCCGTCCGCCCGCACGCCCTGCGGCGCTGTGGACGGACTTCCCGTTTGCCTGCCCGCCCGGCCGGGCGATTTTGACAACAGGAGGCTTTTCCAAAATGCGGGAAGACAGAGATCCCACGGCGTGGGAACAGCAACCGGACGGATGGTCTTTTGACGACGACGGCCGCGGCGCTTCCGGCCCCGGCTACAACCCGGACCGGCGCCACGAGGCCTGGACCGGCGGCGATGCCCCCCCGCCGGGCGGGTCCGTCCGCCGGCGCGGCCGGGGCCCCAAGGTCTTTTTGCTCGCGCTGCTCTCGCTGTTTCTGGTCGGCCTGATGGCCCTCGGCTTCTCGAGGCTGCTGTCCGACCTGCCCGATCCGCCCCCGCTGGGCTCGCCGTCCCCCGGCGGGACCCCGCAGCCCGACGAGCCGCCGCCCGACGCCAGGGGGCCGGTGGAGACCCTCTTCGGCACAGGCGACCTGCCGCGGCTGGCCATTGAGGACCGGCCGCAGTCGGCCATCTACAGCACGCAGGCCGGCGGGCTGACCATCCCCGAAATTGCGGCCAGCGTCGGCCCGTCGGTGGTGGGCATCGTCTCGGAGAGCCCCTACAGCCTCTCCTACGGCTCCGGCATCATCATCAGTGAAAACGGCTACATCGTCACCAACGCCCACGTGCTGAACAGCGGCGCCACCATCACGGTGGTGACCGACCTGCCGCAGGAGTATGCGGCCAGCGTGGTGGGCATCGACAAGAAGACCGACCTCGCGGTGCTGCGCGTCGAGGCCGACGACCTGCCGGCCGCCGTCTTCGGCAACTCCGACCAGCTGGTGGTGGGCGATCTGGCCGTGGCCATCGGCAACCCCATGAGCATGGAGCTGTTCGGCTCGGTCACGGCCGGCATCATCTCGGCGCTCGACCGCAAGATCACGCTGGAGGACCGCACCATGACGCTGCTGCAGACCGACGCCGCCATCAACCCCGGCAACTCGGGCGGCGCGCTGGTCAACGCCTACGGGCAGGTGGTCGGCATCAACTCAATCAAAATGATTTCGGACAACTACGAGGGCATCGGCTTTGCCATCCCCTCAAACAGCGCCATGCCCATCATCGAGGCGCTGATCACGCACGGCTACGTGCCCGGCCGCCCAGTGGTCGGCATCGTGGGCGAGGACATCAGCGCCTACTACGCAAGCTACTGGAACGTGCCGCGCGGGGTCTATATCCACGGCACCACCGAGGGGACCGACGCCCACGGCAAGGGCCTCAAAAAGGGCGACATCATCATCGCCATCAACGGCCTGCCCATCGAG
The DNA here is from genome assembly GCA_012719075.1 of Clostridiales bacterium. Classification (GTDB taxonomy): domain Bacteria; phylum Bacillota; class Clostridia; order Oscillospirales; family Feifaniaceae; genus JAAYBB01. Next base: position 74,256 of record JAAYBB010000066.1, read on the forward strand.
AACATGGCCCAGTTCAACCTCGAAAAGGACCTCCACCAGACCGGCGAGACCGTGACGCTGACCGTCTACCGCAACGGGCAGACCTTCACAGTGGACATCCTGCTGACCGAGGCCGGCCCCCCTGCCTGACCTGCGCCCGAGAAAGGAGTCCCCACATGACACACATCCGCCGCATCGGCCGTCCGGCCGCGCTGCTGCTCTGCCTGCTGTGCGGCCTTGCCGCCTGCACACCAAAGGAGCCCGCCCGGGACACCCTGTTGGAGAGCAAGGGGTACACGCTCACGCTGCCCGAGGACTTTTACGCCGGGGTCACGGCCACGCCGGCCGAAGAGCTGGATGCATACACCCTCTTTGAATTTTACCAGACCGCGACGGCCGAGCGCACGCCCGGCGCCGGCCTGCTGTTTCGAATTGCGCGGCGCACGCCGGCCGAGTTTGAGCAGTACTGGCCGGGGGCCGACCCGATCGGCGGCGTCACCCACTTCGCCAGGGACGACCAGTACTACTACTCCGTCGTGACCCCGACCGACGTGCAGGCCGACCCCTCGGTCATGGAGGACTACCAGGCGCTGTTTGCACAGCGCGAGGCCATTTTGGCCGACTTCATTGCGCAAAACGACCTGACCCCCTACGACCACCACGCGGCGGTCTACGCCTCCGACTACACCTATCCGGGCGCCCACGCGCTGTTCTCGGTCACCCTCTCGAACGATGCGGTGTTCGAGGTCGTGCTCTCGAAGCCTGTCCGGCAGGACGAGGGCGGCATCTGGTGCGTCGAGCGCATGCACGACGCCTACGGCAACACCTATATCGCCATGCCGCAGACCGACGTCACGGCCATCGAGTATTACACGCAGCTGCAGGCCGAGGCCGACCAGGGCCACCGGCCCGGGCTGCTCGACCCCGCCGACGTGGCGCTGACCTACCTCGACGAGGTGTGGGACTTTGCCCCCCACATCGCCGACACCCGCCTGACCTATGTGGAGGCCCCGTGAATAACCCTTTGGAGGTCGATGCCCATGCAGCGCTTTCAAACCGTCCTGTTTGACCTGGACGGCACCCTGACCGACTCCTCGAGCGGCATCCTCGGCACCTTAAAAGACACCCTGCGGGCCTACGGCATGGAGCCGCCGCCCGACGCGCGGCGCTTCATCGGGCCGCCGCTGCGCCATTGCTTTGCCGAGCTGCTGGGCGAGGACCTGGCCGACGAGGCGGTGGCCCGCTACCGGGCGCGCTACATTGCCGAGGGCCTGTACCAAAACGAGGTCTACCCCGGCGTGTACACGCTGCTGGAGCGCCTGAGGGCCGAGGGGCTGCGGCTGGCCCTCGCCACCTCCAAGACCATCACGCCGACCCTCAAGATCCTCGAGCACTTTGACCTGGCGCGCTTCTTTGACGCGGTGGCCGGCGCGCCCGACGGCCCGGCGCGCAGCACCAAGCAACAGGTGATGGAGCAGGCCATGGCCCACTTTGCGGACCTCGACCGTGCGGCGACCGCCATGGTGGGCGACCGGCTGCACGACATGGAGGGGGCGGCGGCCTGCGGCGTTGCGGCCGTCGGCGTGCTCTGGGGCTTTGGCAGCCGCGGGGAGCTCGCGCGCTACCGCCCCGTCTTCCTGGCCGAGACCCCCGCCGCGCTGGCCGACTTTCTGTGCGTCCGCCCTGTGGCCGGCGCATGACATGGGCGACATAGACGGACCTGCCCTCCCCCGCCCACCTGGAGGTACTTACATGGCAACCACTCCGCTTGTCGTCTGCATCGGGGCGGCCAACGTCGACATCAACGGCTTTTCCACGGCCGCGCTGCTGCCCGAGGAGTCCAACCCCGGGCACATCCGGCTGTGCGCCGGCGGCGTGGCGCGCAACATCGCCGAAAACCTGGCCCGCCTCGGCAACCAGGTGGAGCTGATCTCGGCGCTGGGCGGCGACGGCCTGCAGCGCCTGATCATCGACTCCTGCAAGGCGGCCGGCATCGGCTACGCCCACTGCGCCGCCGACATTGCGCAGCCCTCCTCGAGCTACCTGGCCATTCTGGACGAGCGCGGCGAGATGGCGCTCGCGGTCTGCGACATGGGCATCACCGATCGGCTGATCACCCCCGCATTTCTCGAGCGGGAGGCCGCGCTGCTCGAGCAGGCCGCCCTCATCGTGGCCGACGCCGGGCTGTTGCGCCCCACGCTGGCCTGGCTGTGCGGCCGCTTTGCCCACAAGGACCTGTTTTTGGACCCCGTCTCGATCCGGCGCTGCGCCAACGTCAAGGGGCTGCTGCCCCACTTCCACACGCTCAAGATGAACGGGCACGAGGCCGCCCACCTGGCCGGCTTCAAAGGGTCCCCCACCCGCGAGGACTACCTTGCGATGGCCGAGGGCTTCACGCGGCGGGGCAATTCGCGCATCTTCATCACGCTGGGGCCCCTGGGCGCGGTCTACGCCGCACAGGGGCAGCCGGCCGGCTGGCTGCCCGCCGTGCCGCTGCAGCCCAAGGGGGTCACCGGCGCCGGCGACGCCTTTATGGCCGGCGTCGTGCACGCCCACCTGCGGGGCTGGACCGCTGCGGAGGCCGCCCGCTTTGCGACCGGCGTCTCGGCCGTCGCACTCAGCAGCCCGCTGACCGTCAACCCAAAGGTCAGCGAGCGGGCCGCGCTCGACCTGCTGAAAACCCTGCCCGGCTGACGGGCCATACCGATCGAATTCCCCAAAGCGGAGGTGCCCATGTCCACACGCCCGATCTCGCTTGCGCCCGAGGTGGCGCAGGCCCTTAAAAACGGCGACCCCGTCGTGGCGCTCGAGTCCACCATCATTTCGCACGGCATGCCCTACCCCGAAAACGTCGAGAGCGCGTTGCGCAGCGAGCAGACCATCCGCACGCACGGCGCCGTCCCCGCCACCGTCGGCATCCTGGGCGGCCGGCTCCGCATCGGCCTGACGGCCGGGGAGATCGACCACTTCGGCCAAAACAGCGGCATTCCCAAGGCCTCCCGCCGCGACCTGCCCCACCTGCTCGCAGCCGGCGGCGACGGCGCCACCACCGTGGCCACCACCATGATCGGCGCGGCCATGGCCGGCATCCGCCTGTTTGCCACCGGCGGCATCGGCGGCGTCCACCGCGGCGCGCAGCAGAGCTTCGACATCTCGGCCGACCTGCTCGAGCTGGCCGCAACCGACGTCGCCGTGGTCTGCGCCGGCGCCAAGTCCATCCTGGACATCCCCCTCACGCTGGAGGTGCTCGAGACCCACGGCGTCCCGGTGCTGGGCTACCGCACCGACGCCTTCCCGGCCTTCTACACGCGGGAGAGCGGCTGCGGCGTCGACGTCCGGCTGGACGCGCCAGAACAGGTCGCCCGGCTGCTGCACAGCAAGTGGGCGGCCGGCCTGGCCGGCGGCGTCGTGATCGCCAACCCCATTCCGGAGGCCTTTGCGCTGGACTCCGCCTACATCGAGGACATGATCGAACAGGCGCTCTTCGCCTGCGCGCAGCAGGGCATCACGGGCAAGCGGGTCACGCCCTTCCTGCTGGCCCACCTGCACGAGCACACCGGCAACAAAAGCCTGGCCGCCAACAAGCAGCTGGTCTACCACAACTGCGCCGTCGCGGCCGACATCGCCGCGGCCTATGCGGCGCTGTGCGCAAAACTGTGAACACCGTTAAGGAGGAGCACCGGTTATGAAAGCATGGGAACGGGAGTACGCCTACATGAAGTCGCAGGTCCCCAAAAAGGACCCCGACCCCGACAACGAGAAGATCTGGGCCTCCGGCATGGAGGCCTTTGAGGCCGCGCAGGACGCCGGGCTGCGCATGCTCTGGGACTCCACGGTCCCCGGCTCCTATGCCAGGGAGCGGGTGATCGTGGGCGGCGTACAGGCCCTGGAGAACCGGGGCTACGAGGTGCCGGGCGCCGAGGCGCTGATCGAGCGGGGCATCGAGGCGCTCGAGGCCGGGGACATGACCGCCCTCTCGCTGGTCACCTGCGAGCTGCAGCTGGCCTGCCGGAACGCCGCCCGGGTCGACTGCGACCCCTACTGGCGCTTTACGGTCTACGAGGACTACGCGCAGTACCGCGCCGCGGTCGAGCCGCCGCCCGCCGAGCCGGTGGACGTCGAGGCGGCCGACTTTCTCGACCGCACCCACGCCGGCTGGCTGGGCCAGGTCATCGGTGGGGCCTTCGGCACCGCGATGGAGGGCTACACCACCGACAACATCTTCAAGACGCTGGGCGAGGTGCGCGACTACCCCCGCAAGCCCAACACCTACAACGACGACATCACCTACGAGCTGGCCCTGCTCGAGGGCGTCGAGCGCTACGGCCGGGACCTCACCTCCGACCAGATCGGCCTGCTGTGGACCGCGCTGATCCCCTTTGGCTGGTCGGCCGAGGACGTTGCGCTGCAAAACCTGCGCCGCGGCATCCGCCCGCCCGAGAGCGGCTCTTTCAACAACCCCTACCGCGAGTGGATCGGCGCGCAGATGCGCGGCGGCGTCATCGGCATGCTCTGCCCCGGCGACCCCGGGCGGGCGGCCGAGCTGGCCTGGCGGGACGGCTGCGTCTCCCACCACAACAACGGCATCCTGGGCGAGGTCTACAACGCCGTACTGGTCTCGCTGGCCTATGTGGAGTGCAACGTGCGCACGCTGCTGAAGCGGACCCAGGCCCTGCTCCCGCGGGACAGCCAGTACTACGACGTCGTGGAGTTTGCCATGCAGTGCTGCCGTCAGCACCGCTCCTGGCGCAACGCCTGGCTGTCCTGCGAGCGGCGCTTCAAAAAGTACAACTGGGTGCACGCCTACCCCAACGTGGCGGCCCAGATCATCGCCCTGTGGTACGGCAACGGCGACTTTGACGAGACGCTGCACCTGATCGGCATGTGCGGGCAGGACGTGGACTGCAACGCGGCCCAGATCATGAACGCCCTCGCGGTCATGCTGGGGCGGTCGGGCATCCCCGAGCGCTGGCTGGCCCCCTTTGGCGACCGGCTGGACACCTATGTGCGGGGCATGAAGCAGATGAGCCTCTCGGGGCTGGCCGAGTGGACCGTAAAGCTGACGAAAAAATTGCAATAATTTAAGCAATATGCCGAAGGGCGCCGGGGAGCGCGGTGCCCCTAGGGCAGGGGCGGCCGACTGTGGGCACTTTGTCATAATTTCATCACAAAAGAGTCAATTGATTTTACAGGCTTTTTCTTGAACTTGTCTGAAATCCGGCGTATAATAGGGCATGTAACGTCAACCCGCCCATAAAAATGTGGCCGGGCTTTGACAAAAAAGCACCTCCATTGAACAAAAGAGTAAAGGAGAGCCAACCGATGAAAAAGCTACTTGCGCTGCTTCTCTGCCTGACCATGGTGTTCGCTCTGGCCGCCTGCACCAAGAAGGACCCCGAAACCCCGCCGGCCGGCGGCGACGACGAAACCCCCGGGGACGAGGTGCGGCCGATCAAGGTGGTCAACCTGATCAACGGCACGCTGGGTGACCTCTCGTTCTTCGACTCGGCCGAAAACGGCATGAAGATGCTCAAGCAGGAGCTGGGTGACAAGTTTGAATACAGCACCCAGGAGCTGTCCTACGACAACAACAAGTGGGAGCCGGCGCTGCTGGACGCCTCCGAAGACCCCACGGTCGACGTCATCATCTGCGGCACCTGGCAGATGCAGGAAGTCCTTGAAAAGCACGCCGACGAGTTCCCGGAGAAGACCTATATCCTCTACGACGCCAGCGTGAACTGGGCCGGCGGCGACTATAAGAACGTCCACTGCATCGAGTACAAGCAGAACGAGGGCTCCTACCTGGCCGGCGTGCTGGCCGCCTCCATGACCCAGTCGGGCAAGATCGGCTTCCTCGGCGGCATGGACAATCCCGTCATCAACGACTTCCTGGTGGGCTATATCCAGGGCGCCAAGTCGGTCAAGGACGACATCAAGATCATGCAGTCCTTTGTCGGCAACTTCAACGATTCGGCCAAGGGCGCCGAGCTCTCGGGCGTGCAGTTTGCCTCGGGTGTGGACATCGGCTTTGCCTGCGCCGGCCAGGCCGGACTGGGCATGTTTGAGGCCGCCGTCAACGCGGGCGGCAAGGACTCCGGCCTGCGCATGATCGGCGTCGACTCCGACCAGGCCATGGTGTTTGAGGAGAACGGCCAGCTCGACCGCGCCACCCTGACCACCACCTCGATGCTCAAGCGGGTCGACATTTCACTGTACCGCGCCATCCTCGACTATATGGACGGCAAGCTGCAGATGAAGGTCACCAACCGCGTTGGCATTGAAGAGGGCTGCATCGGGCTGGCCGACAACAAGTACTATCAGGAGCTGGTCCCGGACGAGGTCAAGACGGCCGTCAAGGCGGCCGAGGACGAGATCGTGGGCGGTTCGGTCACCGTCGTGACCGCGCTGGGCATGCCGCAGGACGAGCTGGATGCCTACAAGAACGCCGTGAAATAAGGCTTTTTGCAAAAAAGAGACTGCCCCCTTGCGCAGCTGCGCAAGGGGGCGGTTTTTTATCTGCACGGGTGCGCCTAACCGTATCGGCCGCCCACATGCGCGCGCATGTGCCCCCGGCCCGGGCGAGAACCCCCGGGCGGGGGTTCCCCGCTCCGGCAAAGCCGGAGCGGGTGCCTTTGGGCCGACCGGCCCGGGGGCAACGGGGGCCGGAACGGCCCCCGTTGGGCGGCCTCTGCAGCGAGGCCCCGCCGGGTTGCAGAGGCCGCAGGGCCTCCCACCGCCTCCATGCAATCGGAGCCACGTTCCCGGCCAGGGGGGACAGCGCCGCTCTGTTGCCAAACGTCAAAGAGGCGCCCGCGGGCGCCTCTTGTTATCTGTCGTCGACCCTTCCCCGAAAGGGGCTGCGCCCCCGCTACAGCAGGGCGGTCAGCAGCGCGTAGTAGCCGATCAAAATGGCGCAGAAGCTCAGCACGACCGGCAGCGTCTTGCGGATCAGCGGCGTCATGCCGATGCCGAAGTACTCGGTCACGATGGCCAGGCAGATGTGGGTCGGGCTGAGCTGCATGGCGGCATAGGCGTACCCCATCAGCAGGACCAGCAGCGGCATGCCGGCGCCCGGCACCGTGCTGAAGGCCAGCGCCGTGCAGGTGGCCGCGATGGTGTTGGCGCCGCCCACCAGCGTGCCGAAGAAGAACAGCAGCGCAAAGACCAGAAAGGAGGGCAGCGGCAGGCGGGCAAAGTAGGTCGGCATCACGTCGATGACGCCGACGTGGATCAACACGTCCTTGAAGATGAAGATCAGCAGCGTGTTGGAGATCATGCGCTTGTCAAAGGCGCTTGCCGCCATGGGCAGCAGCTCGGCCGGCTTAAAGCGGTCGACCAGGATGTTCAGCAGCAGCACGATGCCGGTCGCCATCCAGACCTTCATTTCAAGCACCAGGATCAGCGCGATGACCAAAAACAGCGTCCACACGCTGCGGAACAGGTTGACCAGGTCGTGGAGTCTGTTCTGGCTGGGCACATCGCCGGTCTCGCGCGGCACCTTGCGCAGGTAAAAGAAGTGCCCCAGCGCCGCCAGCACCAGCACCATCGGGAACATGCCGGCCACAAAGGCGCCCACCGACACCCCGCTCAGCGTGCAGGCGATGATGACACTGGAATAGGTGGGCAGGATGCTCTCGGGAATGTGGCGGTAGTAGCTGGTCACAAAGGTCTTCTCCTCCACCGAGAGGGCGTCGCCCACCGCGCTGTCGACGATTTCGCCGCAGATCGTGACGGCGGCGGCCGAGGGCAGCAGCCCGATGAAGATGGGGGCCAGCGAGGCGTTGATGCGCCGGTTGTTGAAAATGCCGTTGAGGGAGCGCTGGGCCCTCAGCAGCTGGCCGCGCTCTTCAAGCATGCGCTGCAGGTATGTAATCAGGTAGAGCACCAGCAGGATCTCCAGCGTCCCGAGTGAGGTGACCGCGTTCAGCGCCAGTTTTAAAAAGGTTCCGATCGGGATGCCATAGAGCGGTACCGCGACAACAATGCCGCCGAGAATGGCCAAAAACAGCGGCCGACGCAGCCACATGAGCCCCAAAATGACGGCAAACACCGCCGCCAGCTTGACAAGCAGCAAGTCTTCTCCCCCTTTTTTGTCAGGTCCCGGCCCCTGTAAAATCCGCACGCCACCGTGCCGGCCGACCCTGAATTTATTTATTTTAACTAAACAACTGCGCAGTTAATGTATTGTTTTTGGCTTTTTTGCCCAATTTCGCCACTGATAAAAAGTCACGCCCAACGTGACATCGGGCGTGACTTCTGTGGTGGACGCTAACGGAATCGAACCGCTGACCCTTTGCACGTCAAGCAAATGCTCTACCGGCTGAGCTAAGCGTCCACGAACCGGGTTGCAACGCCCTGCTTCGGGCGAAGCGATTTTTATTATATCGCCTTTTCCCCCGAAAATCAAGCCCCAGATTTTTCGATGCGCGCGGCGATGCGCGCGGCGGGCGGTTTGGACCCGGCTGCGCGTCTGCCGGCTTGCTGTTTTGTGACGACCTTGCCCCTTTGCGCCAAAACCGAGGTTTGACAAAACGGGCTTTGTCTAGTAAAATCAAGGGGAAGATTCCCTGTCCCTTGCAAAGAGGGGCGCTGTGTTGTCTCTTTTACATCCCTGGATTTAAATCCTTAGGCGATGCATCTCCGCCATTGTGTTTTTATTAAGGAAGGCAACTTGGCAGATCCCGAACTCAACCACCCGGCACCGAAAGAGAGAGGATGAAGGCCGCCTTGCAAACCAAGCGATTTTTCGGCGCGCATCAGGAGAGCCCCCCCCCGGCAGACCGGCAGGACGCCGATCCGGCCGGAGAGGCCAGCCAGCAGGCAGATGCCCCGCTCATCGCACTTGATGACGCAGAGGAGCATGCGTTTTCGGAATACCTTCGGGTCTTCCAGCTCCAGCCCACCGACCCACAGCTGCCCGAACCGCCGGCTTCGGCACTCCCTCAGCGGGAGCCCGCCGACCGGGAGGGCTGGAACAGCAAAGCCCCGGCCGACTTCACGGCCGACTGGGAGCAGCTCCCCGAGCTGCCCCTGCCGGAGGAGTCGCTGGATATCCTGGGCGACTACCTCGCCCACCTGTCCGCCGACAGCGAAGAGGGTGCCCCGGCCGCGCAGTCGGGCGCGGGCATCAAGGAGCGCCTGCTGTCGGTCTTTCGGCGCGTAAAGCCGCGGCAGAACCGGCAACAGGACGAGGCCGACCCTGCTCCACCCCCCGCCGACGAGCCGGCTGGGGAGGCCCCGGAGGGATCGCGCCCCACTGCGGCGCTGAGCCCCGTCTTCCAGCTGCGCCGTCCCCCTGTGCTCGACGCGCCCTGGCTGCAAAAGCTCTGCGCCTCGGCCGAGGCGCTGCTGCTGTTCCTGCTGATGCAGTGCTATCTGATGGGGCTGCGGGTCCGCAAGATCGCGGCCTTCTTCGCCGCCAGGTTCGTCGCGGCCTGGCGCACCGCGGGCAACTTTGTGCACTACCGGCGTTGGAAAAAGACCGCCAGGAAGCTGCGCACCGAACCGCTTGGGGAGGATGCCGCCCGCAACGCGCTGCTGCCGGCCCCCAGCTTTGACGTGGTGGCCGCCTTTGAGCGCATGGAGGCGCGCGCCCTCGCGCGGGGCATCTCGCTGCTCACCGGCATCCCGCGCAGCGAAATTGTCCCCTATGCCGACCGGCGCACGCGCAACCGCTATCTGCGCACCTTTACCAAGCGCTGCACCACCGTCTTTATCCCGGCCGCCTCGGTGCTGCTGCTCTGTGCCCTGCTCTATTCGGTCAGGGACTACACGCTGGGCATCCGCGTCTTTCTCGAGGGCCAGGAGGTGGCCCTGGTGAAGGAGGAGGCCGACTACCAGGCCGTGGTCGCGCGCGTCGAGCGCTATGTCTCGGACATCACCGGGACCCGCTACGAGCTGCGCGCCGTCCCCACCTTCAATGTCGCCCTGCTGAACAAAAATGAGCTCGGCGACTACGAGGCGCTTGAGACGGCCCTGCTGCAGAGCGCGGGCGACGTGATCAAGGAGAGCTGCGGCCTCTATGTGGACGGGCAGCTGATCGCCGTCAACGACGACGGTGAGGCGCTGCGCCAACTGCTGGACTCCCTCAAGCTACGCTATGCCGAGAACCCCGGGGACGAGCTGCCCGAGTTTGTGCAGGATGTGCGGGTCGAGCCCGGCCTCTATGCCCGCAGCCTCTCGAAGTCGCTGCCCGACATCGAGGGCATTCTGACCTCCAGCGTGCAGGAGGAGGTCGTCTATGTCATTCAGCCGGGCGATCTGATGGGCACCATCGCCCCCCGGTTCGACATGACGGTCGCACAGCTCAAAGCCCTCAACCCGACGGTCGACGAGCGCCGCCTGCGCGAGGGCAACGAGCTGGTGGTCTCGCGCGCCACCCCCTTCCTGACCATCAAGGCGGTCAAGCAGCTGCAGTACAGCGAGCCCATCCCCTTCCAGCGCGAGGTGCAGTCGGACAGCAGCATGTACACCTACGAGTCCAAAATCAAGGTAAAGGGGCAGGAGGGCCTGATCTCGGTCGTGGCCGAGGTCTGCGAGATTGACGGCATTGAGATCAGCCGCCAGGAGCTCACCCGCACCGTGCTCAACGAGCCCGTCACGCAGGTGGAGATCAAGGGCACGAAGACCCCGCCCGCCACCGCCCCCACCGGCTCCTTCCGGCAGCCGGTCGTCGGCGGCGTGGTCACCTCCCGCTTTGGCCTGCGGCGCGGCAGCCAGCACACCGGCATCGACATCGGCCTGCCGGTCGGCACCACCATCGTGGCGGCCGACGGCGGCACCGTGACCTTCGCCGGGTGGAGCGGCAGCTACGGCTATATCGTCAAGATCTCCCATGGCAGCAGCACCGAGACCTGGTACGCCCACTGCAGCGCCATGCTGGTGTCGGCCGGGGACCAGGTGGCCAAGGGACAGCCCATCGCACGGGTGGGCAACACCGGCCGCAGCACCGGGCCCCACCTGCACTTTGAGGTGCGCATCGGCGGCCGGGCGGTCAACCCTGCCCCCTATATCGGCAGATAGCGTACTGGCTTTTCGGCCTGTTCCACTCATCACGCCGATAAGTTTGGACAGGTAGGGCATTGATTTTTCAGCCGGTCCAGCCATCAGCGCCGATAACTTTGACGTTTTCCCCATGTCTTCTGCAGCGGGGCGGCCCCGACGGGGCCGCCCCTGTCTTGTCAAAAAGCCCCCCGTTGGGGGGTGCCTGCCCGCGCGGGCGCGCGGGTAGAATGTACCGCACGCCGGCGCCTCCTACGTAGTGAGCTTGTGTCTGCCCGCGCGGGCGCGCGGGCAAAATGCGGGCCGCGCGCGTGGCATGGGGGACATTCATCCAGGGGCTGCTCTTTACCGCCCGCGAGAAGGCGGCATTTTTTCCTGTGTAGCTCCGCCCTCCTTCTCCCCCTGCGCGCGTGCCGTCGGCCTTTATTTTGAAAAACGCCTGCATTTTTAAATTTCCCCTTTGCATTGTCGGCCCGTTTGTGGTAAACTATTGAAGCCGTTATTGGCCATTTCTCATTTCACACACCCCGACAGCCGCGTCCGGTGCCGTTTGGGCGGCGCGCTTCCTGCGCACCGACGGTGGGCGGTCAGGCCAAGGCGGGGTGGCGGAAAAACCAAAGGAGGAAATTTAACCCATGGCTGTCGTATCCATGAAGCAACTGCTCGAAGCCGGTGTCCACTTTGGACACCAGACCCGTCGCTGGAACCCCAAGATGGCGCCCTATATCTTCACCGAGCGCAACGGCATCTATATCATCGATCTCCAGAAGACGGTCAAAAAGATTGACGAGGCCTACAACTTCGTCCGCGACGTCTCGACCGACGGCGGCGCCGTTCTGTTTGTCGGCACCAAGAAGCAGGCGGCCGACTCGATTCGCGAAGAGGCCGAACGCTGCGGCATGTACTACGTCAACGCCCGCTGGCTGGGCGGCATGCTCACCAACTACAAGACCATTCGCCACCGCATCGACCGCCTCTCCCAGCTGCGCAAGATGGAGGAGGACGGCACCTTCGACGTGCTGCCCAAGAAAGAGGTCATGAAGCTGGCGGCCGAGATCGACCGCCTTGAAAAGTACCTCGGCGGCATCAAGACCATGGGCCGGCTGCCCTCGGCGCTGTTCGTGGTCGACCCGCGCAAGGAGCGCATTGCCATCGCCGAGGCCCGCAACCTGGGCATTCCGATTGTCGCGATTGTCGACACCAACTGCGACCCCGACGAAATTGACTATATCATCCCCGGCAATGACGACGCCATCCGCGCCGTCAAGCTGATCTCCAGCATCATGGCCGACGCCGTGGTCGAGGGGCGCCAGGGCGAGCAGTTCGAGCTCGAAGAGGATGCCGCCCCCGAGGGGGAGCAGGCCGGAAGCTGACCAAATGACCGCCTCCTGCAACAGGGGCGACTTATAGACAGGTATAGGAGGAACAAGAGATGTCTTTTACCGCAAAGGATGTCGCCGCCCTGCGCGAGAAAACGGGCTGCGGAATGATGGACTGCAAAAAGGCCCTGACCGAGTCGGCCGGCGATGTGGACAAGGCGATTGAGTACCTGCGCGAGAAGGGGCTTGCGGCCGCCGCCAAAAAGGCCGACCGCATCGCCTCCGAGGGCGTGGTGGCCGCCCTTTCCGAAAATGGACGGGCCGTGCTGATCGAAGTCAACTCGGAGACCGACTTTGTCTCGAAGAACGAGGAGTTTCAGAAGTTTGTGGCCGGCTGCGCAAAGGCGGTGCTGGACAGCGACGCCGACACGGTCGAACAGCTGCTGACCGCCAGCTTTGGCGGGGCGGGAACCGTCGAAGAGGCCCTGCGCGAGAAGATTCTGACCATTGGCGAAAACCTCAAAATCCGCCGCTTTGTCAAGTACAGCGGCGTGACCGAGAGCTATATCCACGGCGGCGGCCGCATCGGCGTGCTCTGCGCCTTCGACACCGACTGCGCCGACAAGGAGGGCTTTGCCGAGTACGCCAAGAACGTCTGCATGCAGATCGCGGCCGTAACTCCCCTCTATGTCCGCAAGGAGGAGATCCCGGCCGAGGTGCTGGCCAAGGAGAAGGAAGTCCTGATGGCGCAGGCCATCAACGAGGGCAAGCCGGCCAACATCGCCGAGAAGATGGTGCAGGGTCGCATTTCCAAGTACTTCAAGGAGGCCTGCCTGCTCGACCAGCCCTATGTGCGCGACGACAGCCTGAGTGTCCAGCAGTACACCGAGCAGACGGCCCAGGCGCTTGACGGGCACATCTCGGTCGTCAAATTCGACCGCTTTGAAAAGGGCGAGGGCCTTGAGAAGCGCGTGGACGACTTTGCCTGCGAGATCAACAAGCTGACCGGCAAATAACTTCCCGGAAGGGATCTCTTGCGGCAAGGAGCCCGGCTCCTTGCCGCAGGTTTGTTTAAGGCCTTTTTGAGGCGGCGGCCTGTGTAGCCGCATGCGGGTTCCAAGAGGTTGACGGGCTTGCCTGCGGACTTGAAGTACCGTTGCCCCGGGTTTGGCAGGCTTTGCGTTCAAAAGCTGCTCTCCCCGGAATTGGCGGGCTTGCCCGTTTATTCGAAGTCGGCCGCTCCGGGTCTGACAGGCTTGCCCCTGCGCCCGAACAGGGCGACCCGACCCGATCGTGCATGTGCAGTGCGGCGGCCCAAAGGGCCGGCAGGCGCTTGCCACAGGCCGGCGGCCGGGGACATGCTTCCCGCCGCCGGTTTTAGTCAAGGTGGTTGGACCTCTCCGGCTTCGGCAGGTGCCGGCCGGACAGGACATGCCGGCCCCTATGCCTCCCCTCTCCTGCATGCTTGTGCGCTGCTTTTTCCCTGCCGCTGCCTGCGCACGGCCTTTCTCCACCGGCAGGCGCGCCCCCTGCGCCGGGCTAAAGTCCGGGGGCGGCAGGCAGACCTTTGTTCGGCACCCCAGAAGAATTGGAGTCCCCACATGGAAAAAACCGCAAAGATATGCGCCCTGCTGCTGGTTGTGCTGATGCTCTCGGCCTGCACGGCGCCTCCGGGGGGCGCCGCGGCGCCCGGCCCAAACGAGCCCTACCGCCCCGTGCTGGCCTATCACAGCCTGCGCACGGCCTCGGCCGTGGACCCCGAAGCCGTCCCGTTTTACGGGCGCTTTTACCCGCTGCTCGGCGGCGCGCAGCAGGAGCTGCTGCTGCTGTACAGCGACATTGACCTCGGCGCCTGCTATGTCGAGGTCTGGACGCTGGCCGAGGGACAGCCCACGCTGCTGCTGGAGGACCGCCTCTTCACCTGCGAGGGCGGCAACCATGGGGCGCTTTCACTGCTTGTGCAGGACGGCACCGAATACCTTGTGCTCAGCGCCTCCAGCCCCGAGCCGGGAGCCCTGTGGACCGCAGGGGAGCAATACGCCCTCTATGCGCTGGCCCCGGATGCGCTCCACCTGTACGAGCACTACCGCTTTGCCTATCAATACCGCTACGGCGAGGAGGTCCCGCTCCCCGATCAGCCCCACGACCTGCGCTTCGGGCCGGAGGTTCTCTCCTTCGAGGCTTTTTCAGAGGCCCGTGCACAGCTGACGGCACCCGAGCGCCTGCTGCTCTGGTCGTCGGGGGAACTGCCGGCGG
>JAAYBB010000011.1 GCA_012719075.1 Clostridiales bacterium
ACGTCCTCATTTCCGCTAAAGATTTATTAGTCTGGAAGGGATTACTTAATATTGGCTACACGCCTAAATTACGCGTTGTTTCTCTTGTAAAATAGCAACAGACCTGCCTTTTGCTTCTGCAAAAAACAGGTCTGTTTACTTGGTGGAGGTGAGGGGAATTGAACCCCTGTCCGAAAGCCCATTCATGGGTGCTTCTACAGGCTTAGCCGCAAGTTTGACATTCCCTCCGGGTGCCGCCTAGCGGCGGGCTGCACCGTTTGGTAGCTTCATGATTCATGGGCAGGGCAAAGCTTGGCTGCCTCACGTGCACCACTCAACGACGCCCGACTCCCCGGCCGTGGTCCTCCGGGGGCGGACGGCGGCCTAATTAGGCCGCGAGAGCAACGTTAGTGTTGTTCTTTCATTTATAAAGGGTGCGGCGTTTAACGAGTGTCCGCAACTCGGCCTGCTACACCCACTGCAAGACCCCCGTCGAAACCTTTACACCCCCATGTCGGCAGGGCTTTTGGATTGGCGTGGACCCGGTGGGACACGATGCGCGGCCCCGGCCGCGCGGCTGTCTGTTGTGACGGGGTTTCGGTGCTATGCCAATGATTCCGTGGCGGTCTGCAGGAGGGTTTCCATCGCAATGAGTCCATAGCGATGGTTCCGTGACGATCTTCCGTGTCAGCGCTCCATGACGTTCTTCTGCGACGGTCTGCAGGATGGTTTCCCTTGGCGCAGTTCCGTGTGGATGCGCTGTGGCAATGTCCCGCGGCAGTGGCCTTGACGAATTCTGATGCAACGATCCGTCGCAGCAGCGCCCCAGGGCAATCCGCCCCGGCGATGCCCCGCGACCCTCTTCGCACAACCGGGCCGCCTCCCGCGATGCCCTCCTGGAATCGCCCCGGTGTGCACCGGTGTCAGTCGCCCGTGCGGCTCCGCATGGCGCGGTCGATCTCGCGCTTCGCGTCGCGCTCGGCGGCCGCGGCCCGCTTGTCGTGCTGGCGCTTGCCCTTGCACAGGCCCAGCTCCACCTTGACATGCTGGCCCTTGAAGTAGAGCGAGAGCGGGATCAGCGCCATGCCCTCCTGCTTGACCAGGCCGTACAGGCGCATGATCTCGCGCCTGTGCATCAGCAGCACCCGCTTGCGCAGCGGGTCGCGGTTGAAGAGGTTGCCCTGCTCGTAGGGGCTGATGTGCATGCCCACCACCACGAGCTGGCCCTCCTCGACCACACAGAAGCTCTCCTTGAGGTTGACCCTGCCGGCGCGGATGGACTTGACCTCGGTGCCGTACAGCGCAATGCCGGCCTCCAGCCGCTCCACCACGGTGTAGTCGTGAAGAGCCTTTTTGTTTTTGGCAATGACCTTGGTCAGCACCGCCCACCTCACGCTCCCTGCCCCGCAGCCTCGTCTTGTCCTGCCGGCCGCCCAAAAACCGCAAAGACAGTGGATGTTCGCGGTTTTTTTGCGCCCTGTTCCATCGAAAAACGCCTCGCTGCGGACCGGCCTTTCCACCGGCCGGCGCCGCACATCCATCATAGCAAAAAACGCGTGCGCTGTAAAGCCGGCGGATAAACTTGCTTATCATAAAGTCACAAAAGCGGTGGAACGATTTTGGAGGATTGCCCATTGTTTCGGGCGCAAGCGATGCGATACAATAGAAGGCAACAATACATGGCCGGCCCCGCCGGGGCAGACAAGCGCACGGTTTGCAAAGGGCGGACAGGCCAGAAAAGAAAAGGAGCGAACCGTATGAGGCATCAAAAACTGGCGGCACTCTTTTTGGCGGTCCTGATGGTGTTGACCGTGGCCGCCGCACCGCTGGCCGGCGCGGCTGAGGAGACCTATGTCGTCAAGTCGGGCGACGTCCTGTGGAGGATCGCCCAGCGCTACGGCATGCGCTATCAGGAGCTGGCCGAATACAACGGCATCAAAAATCCGCACCTGATCTTTGTCGACCAGGTCATCCGGATTCCCGACCGGTCGGAGGCCCCCGCGCCCGAGGTCGTGCCCGAGCCGGCGCCTGAACCCGAACCCCAGCCGGCACCCGAGCCCGAGCCGGCGCCCGAGCCCGAGCCGGCGCCCGAGCCCGAGGAGGGCGTGGTGGCGGTCAAGATCCTGCACACCAACGACACCCACGGCCGGCTGGTCAAGGACAACGACTCCATCGGCTTTGCCACCATCAAGACCATCTTTGATGCGGCCAAGGCCGAAAACCCCAACACGATCCTGGTGGACGCCGGCGACACGCTGCACGGCAAGATCGTCACCAACCTGGGCAAGGGCTCGGCCGCGGTCGAGATCATGAATCTGGTCGGCTATGCGATGATGACCCCCGGCAACCACGATTTCAACTTCGGCGCCGACCGCCTGATTGCGCTCAAGGGCGAGGCCGAGTTTGACCTCCTGGCCTGCAACTTCATTAAAAAGAGCGACGGCAGCCTGCCCTTTGCGCCCTATGTGGTCAAGGAGTTCGACGGCGTCAAGATCGCCTTTGTCGGCGTCGCGACCCCCGAGACGCTGGTCAAGACCCATCCCGACAACGTCAAGGACTACGACTTTGTCGACCCCGTCGTGGCCGTGCAGGCCCTGCTGCCCGAGCTCGAGGCGGCGGCCGACGTCATCGTCGCGCTGGCCCACCTGGGCGACATCGACGCGTTCAGCGCCTTCAAGCTGGCCGAGGCGGTGCCGGCGCTGGACGTCATCATCGACGGACACAGCCACTCGGTTTACGAAAATAAGTTTATCAACGGCGTGCTGCTGGCCCAGACCGGCGAGTACGACAAGAACCTCGGCGTGGTGGAGCTGCGCATCAAGGACGGCGCGGTCGTGGCCAAGACCGCCTCGCTGATCTCGAGGGAGGCCGCCGGCGCCTATGAGGAGAATGCCGAGGTGCTGGCCAGGCTGGAGGCCATCGCACAGAACAACGCGCTGATCACCGGCGAGAGCGTGGCCCACATCGACGTGACCCTCAACGCCGAGCGCCAGCAGGTGCGCACCAGCGAGACCAACATGGGCAACCTCGTGGCCGAGGCCCTGCTGGCCGCGGCCCCGGATGCCGACATCGCCATCATCAACGGCGGCAACCTGCGCAAGACGCTGGAGCCGGGCGTGCTCACGCTGGGCGACATCATGGAGGTGCTGCCCTTTGACAACTACCAGATGGTCAAGAAGGTCTCGGGCAGCGTGCTGCTCGAGGTGCTGGAGCACGGCCTGGCCTCGCTGCCCGAGCAGTTTGGCGGCTTCCCGCAGGTGGCCGGCATGACCGTCAAGTACGACAGCAGCAAGGAGGCCGGCAGCCGCGTGGTCGAGGTGTTGATCGGCGGCGCGGCGCTGGATCCCGCCAAGGAGTACAACCTGGTCATCAACAACTTCCTGGCCGCCGGCGGCGACGGCTACGAGATGCTCAAGGACACCGAGACCGTGCTGGAGCTCGGGACCGACACCGAGATTTTGATCGCCTTCCTGCAGGCCGAAGGCATAGAGAAGGCGGTTGTGGACGGCCGCCTGAACGACGTCGCCGCGGCGGCCGAAGAGGCGGCCTGAGTCAGGGGCATCCGCGCGGCGCATGTGCGCATCACGTGTACATCGCAACCGGCATGCTAAAAACGGCAAGCACAACGCAAATCCCCCGAGAGGAGGGGGCAGGCGAAGCCTGCCCCCTCCTCTGCGCGCGCCGCCCCCGGGCGACACCGCCGAGCCGGCTCAGGGGTGCGGGTGCTTTTCAAAAAAGGCGCGGTTGGCCAGCACTGCGGGGTGCTGGGGCTTGAAGCCGGCCGCCAGCTCGTTGTGCGCACGGGCCGGCTCAAATTCCCCGAGCATGAAGCGGCAGACCGACAGCTCGATGTGGGGGATGAAGCCCCAGTAGTCGTGCAGCAGAAAGCCGGAGCCGGCCGGCCTTCTGGCCTGCAGCGCCAGCGAGAACCAGGCGGCGGCCCGCCGGTAGTCCCGCTGCTCCTTCCAGTGGTAGCCCAGCTCGCACAGCGCCTCGGCCCGCGGCGCATCGTAGGTGAAGCTGCGCAGCAGCGCCGCCTCCGACTTCCGCCTGCGCCCAAGTGCGCGCAGGCAGAGCGCCAGGGCGTGGCAGGCCGCGAGGTTGTCCTCCACCCATCCGCCCCCGCCCGACAAAAAGGCCTCGAACTTGAGGACGGCCTCCTCGTGGCGGCCGTGGTCGCGCAGTTCGCGGGCATAATAGTAGAGCTGCCGCGGCGTAAAGGGGCGGCCCAGCGCCTCCTGCCTTTGATAGATGTTCAGGTTGCGGTCGGCGCCCCCCTCCCTTGGCGGCCGCCGGTGGGTGACCACGATGTCGCTGGCGTAGAGCTTGCCGCGCTGCGGGATGAACTCGTGCACCGGGTCCTGCCAGCGGTGGCCGCCCGACCGCAGAAACAGCCGCCCGCGCACCGAGCTCATCGTGAGGTTGCCCTCGGCGTCAAAGCTCACGTGGTAGGGCATGGTGACGATGTCGGTGTCGGCCGGCAGCGTCTGCTTGAGCCGCAGCAGCTTTTCGCACTCGGCGGGCGCCAGCAGGTCGTCGGCGTCCAGCCACAGCTGGTAGTCCATGGTCGCCTTCTCAAAGGCGAAGTTGCGGGCGGCCGAGAAGTCGTCGACCCAGGGAAAGTCGTACACCCGATCGGTGTAGCGCGCCGCAATTTCCTTCGTCGCGTCGGTGGAGCCGGTGTCCACAAGGACGATTTCGTCCACTGCTTTTTGGACGCTGTCGAGGCAGCGCGCGAGCACCGCCTCCTCGTTTTTGACAATCATGCACAGGCTAATGGTCATCACGTCACGCCGCTTCTGGCCGAGGCCCTTTTTCAAAGTCTATTCACCGCAGAGGCCCTCTGTGCCAACCGGTTGCATAGACAGATTTTCTTTGCAAATACTGGACATTCCGGCTCCAATCGAGTATGATGAGGCTGTTATCACCGCCGCCTGCAAGCGGCATGGAGGCCAGAGATGAAGATTGTCATCGTGGGCAACGGCAAGGTCGGCCACGCCCTCTCGGAACAGCTCTCGATGGAGGGCTACGACATCGTTTTAATCGACAACAACCCCAAAAAGACCCGGCACTCGGACACCCGGCTGGACATTTTTTCGATCCAGGGCAACGGGGCCAGCTACAACATCCAGATTGAGGCCGGCGTCCCCAAGGCGGACCTGCTGATCGCGGCTACCTCGGCCGACGAGCTCAACATCCTCTGCTGCCTGCTGGCCAAAAAGCTGGGGGCCGGCGGCACCATTGCGCGGGTGCGCAACCCCGCCTACTATCGGCAGCTGGGCATGATGCGCGAGGAGCTGGGCCTCACGATGGCCATCAACCCCGAGCAGGCCGCCGCCGCCGAAATCGCACGGGTGCTGGCGCTGCCGTCGGTGCTCCAGATCGAGACCTTTGCCAGGGGCCGCGTGGAGCTCTGCCAGTTTTTGCTGCCCGAGAACACGCCGCTGCACGGCCTGCCGCTGGCCAAGATCTACAGCACCCACCGCATGCCGGTGCTGGTCTGCGCCGTTTTGCGCGACGACGAGGTCTTCATTCCCAACGGCGAGTTCGTGCTGCGCCGCGGCGACTACATCAGCATCACCGCGGCGCCGGCCGTGATGGCCGACTTCTGCCGCCTGGCCGGCATCGTCTCCCGCCGGGTGCGCTCGGTCATGCTGGCCGGCGGAAGCCGCATTGCCCACTACCTGACCGAAAAGCTGCTGACCGCCGACATGGACGTCAAGATCATCGAGCGGAACCACGAGCGCAGCCTGGAGCTGTGCGAGCAGTTCCCAAAGGCCACGGTGGTGGAGGGCGACGCCTGCGACTACACGCTGCTGGAGGAGGAGGGCCTGCCCGACACCGACGCCTTTGTGGCGCTGACCGGCAACGACGAGGAAAACATTTTAATGTCCCTGTTTGCAAAGAAGTTTCGCCACCCCAAGGTGGTGGCCAAGCTCAACCGCGAGGGCATGCTGTCCATGGCCGACGACCTGCAGATCGGCACGGTGGTCTCGCCAAAGCAGCTGACGGCCGACCACATCACGCAGTATGTGCGGGCGCTGCGCAACACCGAGGGCAACAACGTCGAAACGCTCTACCGGCTGATGGGCAACCGCGTGGAGGCGCTGGAGTTTCGCATTGCGCCCGGCTTTGACCGGGCCGGGCTCCCGCTCAAGAAGCTGACCTTCAAGCCCGACCTGCTGGTGGCCTGCATCATCCGCAGGGGGCGCCCCATCTTCCCGCGCGGCGACGACGCCATCGAGGTGGGCGACTCGGTCATCGTCATTACGACCCACAAGTATATGCAGGACGTGCAGGATATTTTTGACTAGCTGCCGGAGCGGCAAATCCGCGCCCGCAGACCGATGAGAGGTCCCCGATGAACTACCGTATGATCTTCTATGTCCTTGGCAGCGTCATGAAGGTGGAGGGCCTGCTGATGCTGCTTCCGCTCTGTACCGGCCTGTTTTACGGCGAACCGGTGCTCAAAACCTTCGGCTTGACAATGGCCATCCTGCTGGCGCTGGGCTTCCTGCTGACCTGGAAACGGCCGGCACGGCAGTCCTTCTATGCCAAGGAGGGCTTTTTGGTGGTTGCGCTGGGCTGGGTGGTGCTGTCCTTTTTCGGCGCACTGCCCTTTTGGTGGAGCGGCGAATTTGGCCGCTTTGCCGACTGCTTTTTTGAGGCGGTCTCGGGCTTTACCACCACCGGCGCCACCGTGCTGACCGATGTGGAGGCCATCTCCCGCGGCCTGCTGATGTGGCGCTCCTTCACCCACTGGGTCGGCGGCATGGGGGTGCTGGTCTTTTTGCTGGCCATTTTGCCGATGGCGGGGCAGTACTCCATCTACCTCATGCGGGCCGAGTCGCCCGGCCCCTCGGTCGGCAAGCTGGTGCCCCGCCTGCGCGAGACCGCCTCCATCCTCTACCGCATCTACATGGTCATGACGGCGGTGCTGATCATCCTGCTGATGCTGCTTGGACTCTCCCCGTTTGACAGCCTGATCCACGCATTTGGCACGGCCGGCACCGGCGGCTTTTCAAACTATGCCGCCAGCGTGGCCCACTTTGGCAGCCCGGCCGTGGAGTGGTTGATCGGCGTGGCCATGCTGCTGTTCGGCGTCAACTTCAGCCTGTTTTACCTCGTCTGTGCCGGACAGCTGGCCCAGGCGCTGAAGAGCGAGGAGCTGCGCTGGTACCTGCTCATCGTCTTTGGATCGGTCGCGCTGGTTGTGGCCAACGTCCACCAGCAGTTTTTGGGCGCGCGGGAGACGCTGCGTGCCGCCTTCTTCCAGGTCTCCTCGATCATCACCACCACCGGCTTTTCCACCGTCGACTTCAACCTCTGGCCGCAGTTTTCCAAAAACCTACTGCTGCTGCTGATGTTTGTCGGCGCCTGCGCCGGCTCCACGGCCGGCGGCATCAAGGTGTCGCGCCTGATTTTGATGGTCAAGTCGGTTGCGCAGTCCATCAAGGCGCTGCTGCACCCGCGGGCGGTCACGCTGGTCAAGATGGACGGCAAGGTGGCCGAGTTTGAGGTGCTGGCCGGCGTATTTGCCTACATCGTCTGCTACATTCTGATCCTGTGCTCCTCGGTGCTGCTGATTTCGCTCGAACCCATCACGCTCGAGGAGTCCCTCTCGGCCGTGATGACCTCGATGGGCAACGTGGGCCCGGGCCTTGGGCGCTTTGGCCCGGCCGGCAGCTTTGCGTCGCTCGGCAGCCCCGCCAAGTACCTGCTCTCGCTCGACATGCTGTTTGGGCGGCTGGAGATCTTCCCCATGCTGGTGCTGCTGCTCTCCTGGCGGCGCCGCCAGTGAGATGCTTAATCATTTAACAGAAAAACTTGAAATCGCCGCTGTTTCAGCGGCGATTTTGCCAAAACAGACCGAAATCTTTTTGGGGCTTTACAAGGGCGGGCGGGTCTGATATACTGGGCCCACAAAAAATGGATAGAGGTTGCGGCGAGATGAGTACCCGGCGGAGGAGACATCCTGTGAAACCGGTGAAAGGGTAAGCCGCCGAAGGGGAGCGCAGGTGTGCGCTTCTGCTGGGCCCCGCGCGAAGAGCGCTGGGACTCCTGCCGGCGCCAAGGCCGGCAGAGGCGCTATCGATGGGGACGCTGGGGACCGCATGTCTGCGGTTCCCGAAGGCTGCATCGCGCGCGATGGGCCTTTTTTTATTGCCCTCGCCGCCGGGCCGCCCCCTTCGCCGGCTTCGGCTTTGCCGCACCCATGGGAGGAGCAGCAACATGGACAGGGTCCTATACAACGGCAAGATTTACGTGGAGCGCGACCGCTTTGCGCAGGCGCTGTGGATGCAGGACGGCGTGATCCGCGCCGTCGGCAGCGACGACAGCGTGCTCGGCGAAGCGCCCGAGGGCAGCGAGCGCATCGACCTGGGGGGCGCCACCGTCATCCCCGGATTCAACGACAGCCACCTGCACATGCGCATGCTGGGCGAAAACCTCAAGCTGGTGCAGCTGCACAACGCGGCCTCGCTGCAGGAGGTCATCGACCGGGGCCGGCAGTTCATCGAAAAAAACGCCCCGCTGCCCGGCACCCTGGTCGCCGGCTTCGGCTGGAACCAGGACTACTTCACCGATGCGCGGCGCATGCCGAACCGGCATGACCTCGACCAGGTCTCGACCGAGCACCCGGTCTACTTCGCGCGGGCCTGCGGCCACGCCGTCTCGGTCAACACGCTGGCGCTGCAGATGGCCGGCATCACGTCGGGCACCCCCCAGCCCGAGGGCGGCCAGTTTGAGCTGGGCGAGGACGGGCAGCCAAACGGCATCTTCCACGAGTGCGCCAGCCGCATGTTTGCCGACATCACGCCCAAGGTCACGGCCGAGACCATCGCCGACGACATTGCCACCGCCATGGCCTATGCCGCCTCGCTGGGCATCACCTGCGTGCAGAGCAACGACTACAACGAGGAAAACCGCCACGAGATGGACGCGGCCCTTGCGCTGCTGCGCGAACGCGGCGGCCTGCTGACCCGCTACTACGCGCAGAACGCCTTTACCAACCCCGGGACGCTGGCGGCCCTCTTTGAGGAGGGCTATGCCACCGGGCGGGGGGACGACCTGGTGCGCATGGGGCCGCTCAAGCTGTTTGTGGACGGCTCGCTCGGCGCCCGCACCGCGCTGCTGCGCGGCCGCTATGCCGACAACGACAAGGCGCAGGGCATCCAGACGCTGTCCGACGAGGTCTTTGACGAGTTGGTGCGCATCGCCGACGAGGCCGGCGTCTCGGTGGTGACCCACGCCATCGGCGACGGCGCCATCGACAAGGTGCTGTGCAGCTACGAGAAGGTCATCAAGGGCGGCGACAACAAAAACCGCCATGGCGTGGTGCACGTGCAGATCACCGACAAGCCGATGCTGCAGCGCTTTGTGGATTCGGGCGTGCTGGCGCTGATCCAGCCCATCTTCCTGCACTACGACATGTACATCGTCGGCGACCGCGTCGGCCCCGAGCTGGAAGAGACCTCCTACGCCTTCGGCAGCATGGTGCGCATGGGCATCCGCGCCTCCTACGGCACCGACTGTCCGGTCGAAGACCTCAACCCCTTTGAAAACGTCTACACCGCCGTGGCCCGCAGGGACCTCAAGTGCCGGCCCGAGGGCGGCTACTTCCCCGCCGAGGCCGTGGACGTGCAGACCGCCATCGACTGCTACACGGCCGAGAGCGCCTATTCCTGCTTTGCCGAGGACCGCCTCGGCCGCCTGCAGCCCGGCTATCTGGCCGACCTCGTGGTGCTGGACGCCGACATCTTCACGGTGCCGCACGAGGACATCCTCAAAATCCGCCCGGTGACCACCTACCTGGCCGGCCGGCCGGTCTACCGGCGCTGACCGGTGGGGCAGGGGGGCCAAAAATTCGGGCTTGACAAAGCGGCCGGCCCCGTGCTATAGTACGTTCCAAAGCAGAATACCACAAAGGCGATGAAGAGGGCCGTTGGTACACCAGCACCTGCCACAGAGAGTCTCGGGAGCTGAAAAGAGACGCATGTGCCGTATCGCGTAAAGACTTGGAGCCGCGCACCGACCGCACGCCGTCAACGCGTGCCGAGACTGCGATGGGAGCGCCCATTACAGCGCCAGGGTATCGGCGGCATCCGCCCGTACCTGTAGAGGTCCGCGCCGCGAGGCGTGGATGAACCAAGGTGGTAACACGAAAGCAGTCCGCTCTCGTCCTTGTCGATGTACAGGGGCGAGAGTTTTTTTATGCAAAAACGCAAAGGACAATCAGGCCGCGCCGGCAGTCCGGCGCCGTGGGTGAGGAGGGGACTTTGGGAGTGGGCGATCGAAGAGACGGCGCAGGCCGCCGCACCGAGATGTGCAGAGTTCCCGGCAATAAACGGGCGCTCCGCGGGCAGCGGGCACCGCACACCCCGGACCGGCGGCACCGGCCGCCGCGGCCGGCATCACTTTGAAAAACGAGGGGAATGGACACCATGAATCGAGTACTCTATAACGGCAACATCTATGTGGAGCGCGACAACTTTGCACAGGCCCTGTGGATCGAGGGGGACACCATCCGCGCCGTCGGCAGCAACGAGGCCGTGCTGGCCGCCGCGCCGGCCGGCAGCGAGCGCGTCGACCTGAACGGCGCCACCGTCGTGCCCGGCTTCAACGACAGCCACCTGCACATGCGCTCGCTGGGCATGAGCCTCCGGGTGGTGCAGCTGCAAAACAGCACCTCGATGCAGGAGATCCTCGAGCGGGGTCGGCGCTTCGTCGCCGAGCAGATGGTCCCGGCCGGCGCGCTGGTCATGGGCCGCGGCTGGAACCACGACTACTTCACCGACGAGCGGCGCATGCCGAACCGGCACGACCTCGACCAGGTCTCGACTGTGCACCCGGTCTACTACATCCGCACCTGCGGCCACGCCATCTCGGTCAACACGCTGGCGCTGCAGATGGCCGGCATCACGTCGGGCACCCCCCAGCCCGAGGGCGGCCAGTTTGAGCTGGGCGAGGACGGGCAGCCCAACGGCATCTTCCACGAGTGCGGCAACCGCATGTTTGCGTCGCTGCTGCCCCAGCCCTCGACCGAGACCTTCACCAACGAGCTGCGCGCCGCCATGGCCTACGCCGCCTCGATGGGGGTCACCTGCGTGCAGAGCAACGACTGCAACGAGGACAACTACCCCGAGATGCTGCGGGCGCTCTCCAACCTCCGCGAGAGCGGCGAACTGCTGGCCCGCTACTATGCGCAGTCGGGCTTCACCAAGGTGGAAAACCTGCGCCGCTTCCTCGACCAGGGCTACGCCACCGGCCACGGCGACGACCTGGTGCGCATGGGGCCCACCAAGCTGCTGGTGGACGGCTCGCTCGGCGCCCGCACCGCGCTGCTGCGCGGCCGCTATGCCGACAACGCCGAGGCCCAGGGCATCCAGACGCTGACCAACGAGGTCTTTGACGAGCTGGTGCGCATGTCCGACGAGGCCGGCTCCACCGTGGTGACCCACGCCATCGGCGACGGCGCCATTGAGATGGTGCTGAACAGCTACGACAAGGTCATCCAAAACGGCAACAACCGCAACCGCCACGGCGTGGTGCACGTGCAGATCACCGACCGGCCGCTGCTGCAGCGCTTTGTGGACTCGGACGTGCTGGCGCTGATCCAGCCCATCTTCCTGCACTACGACATGCACATCGTCGGCGACCGCGTCGGCCCCGAGCTGGCCGCCACCTCCTACGCCTTCGGCAGCATGGTGCGCATGGGCATCCACGCTTCCTACGGCACCGACTGCCCGGTCGAAGACCTCAACCCCTATGAGAACATCTACACCGCCGTGGCCCGCAGGGACCTCAAGTGCCGGCCAGAGGGCGGCTACTTCCCCGCCGAGGCCGTGGACGTGCAGACCGCCATCGACTGCTACACGGCCGAGAGCGCCTACGCCTGCTTTGCCGAGGACCGGATGGGCCGCCTGCAGCCCGGCTACCTGGCCGACCTCGTGGTGCTGGACGCCAACATCTTCACGGTGCCGCACGAGGACATCCGGAACATCCGCCCGCTGGCCACCTATGTGGGCGGCCGCCCGGTCTACCAGGCCGACCGCGCCCGCGTCCCCGCAAACGTGTAGGACGGCAGTCCAGGGGGTACTCGCCACGGGGCGGGCGGCCTTGGGGGTGTCGCTCAAAATAAGCGCGCTTATTTTGAGCGACGGATTCACGGCCCCCCGATGCCTCTGAATGAGGTCCTCCTGAACAGGGGGCGCAAAAACCATAAAAAAAGAGCCGCGCAAGCGGCTCTTTTTGCGCGCGGGCAGCCGAACGGGAACCTGCGCGCCGCGGCGCTTTTATCTTGCAATCAATGGGGCGGTGCGATATAATAAAGGGCATGAGCGCCCTCGTTTTCGGGGTTTTTGGGGGCGCGCGAAACCGCGGTGCAGGGTCCGGCAAGGCTGCAAGGCGCCATGGCACCCCGTCAGGGGGGCGCTCTTGGGGCGGCGGCCGGGCGGCGCGCCGATCGATTAAATTAAGGCGGCCGCACGCCGAAAGAGCGGCAACCGCGCCGGAGCGCAGAGGTCCGGCCCATGCGGTTGTAGGAGGGACCATATGAAGCAATACCCCATGGACAAGGTGCGAAACGTCGTCTTACTCGGGCAGGGGCGCTCGGGGAAGACATCCTTTGTGGAGGCCGCCCTGTATCTGAACAAGGGGACCGACCGCTTTGGCAAGGTGAATGACGGCACGACGGTCAGCGACTACGACCCGGAGGAAATCAGGCGCCAGATCTCCATCTCGCTGACCGTGGCGCCGGTGGAATATCAGGGCTGCAAGCTCAACCTGATCGACACCCCCGGCTACCTCGACTTTGTCGGCGAGGTCATGCAGGGTGTGCGCGTGGCGGAGACCGCGCTGATCGTGGTCTCGGGCAAGGACGGCCCCGGCGTGGGCACCGAAAAGGGCTTTGCCTACGCCACGGCGGGCGGGCTGTCCAAGCTGTTCTTCGTCGGCCGCATGGACGAGGAGCACGTGGACTACTTCAAGGTGGTCGAGCAGCTGCGCGAGACCTTTGGCATCTCGGTCTGCCCGATCAACTGCCCGATCATGGAGGGCGATCGCATGGTCGGCCTGGTCGACTTTGTCGAGCGCAACGTCAAGACCTTTAAAAACGGCGTGGCCGAGGTCAGGGAGCTGCCCGAGGACATCGGGCCGCAGGCCTCCCACCTGTGGGACATGCTCAGCGAGTCGGTGGCCGAAACCTCCGAGGAGCTGATGGAGAAGTACTTCGGCGGGGAGTACTTCACGCGGGACGAGACGGTGCAGGCCCTCAAGGCCGGCATTGCCGAAGGCACCATCGCGCCGGTCATGTGCGGCTCGGCCATCTCGCTCGAGGGGGTCAACCTGGTGGTCGACATGCTGGCCAAGGCCACCCCCTCGCCGGCCGACCGCGGCGAGACCCAGGCCACCGTCGACGGCAAGGAGGCCGCGCTCAAGGCCGACCCGGCCGGCGACCTGGCCGCCATCGTCTTCAAGACCGTGGCCGACCCCTTCGTGGGCAAGATGTCCTTCTTCAAGGTGGTCTCGGGCACCATGAAGGCCGACAGCCAGGTCACCAACAGCACCAACGGGCAGAATGAAAAGATCGGCAAGCTGTTCTTCATCCGCGGCAACAAGCAGCAGGAGACCGCCGCGGTGGGGGCCGGCGACATCGGCTTTGTCAGCAAGCTGGGCGCCACTGTGACCGGCGACACCCTCTGCGCGGCCGGCAAGAAGATCGTGCTGCCCGGCATCACCTTCCCGCGCCCGGCCTATGCCATGAGCATCTCGCCGCTGGCCAAGGGGGATGAGGAGAAGATCTCGACCGGCCTGCAGCGCCTGGCCGAGGAGGACCGCACCTTCACCTATGCGCTCAACCCCGAGACCAAGCAGCAGGTCGTCTCCGGCCTGGGCGACGTGCACCTCGACGTGCTGGTCAGCAAGCTCAAGAACAAGTTCGGCACCGGCGTCGAGCTGGGGCCGATCAAGGTGCCCTACCGCGAGACCATCCGCAAGAAGGTCAAGGTGCAGGGCCGCCACAAGAAGCAGTCGGGCGGCCACGGCCAGTTTGGCGACGTCTGGGTCGAGTTCGAGCCCGGCGACACCGAAGACCTGATCTTCGAGGAGCACGTCTTTGGCGGCTCGGTGCCCAAGAACTTCTTCCCGGCCGTCGAAAAGGGCCTGCGCGAGTCCATCCAGAAGGGCGTTTTGGCCGGCTATCCGGTGGTCAACCTCAAGGCCACGCTGGTGGACGGCTCCTACCACCCGGTCGACTCCTCCGAAATGGCCTTTAAGGTGGCCGCCAACCTGGCCTACAAGGCCGGCATGACGCAGGCCAGCCCCGTGCTGCTCGAGCCCATCGGCAGCCTCAAGGTCCGGATTCCCGACAGCATGATGGGCGACATTATCGGCGACATCAACAAGCGCCGCGGCCGCATTCTGGGCATGAACCCGGTGGCCGGCGGCCTGCAGGAGGTGGACGCCGAGGTGCCGATGGCCGAGATGAACGGCTACGCCGTCGACCTGCGCTCCATGACCCAGGGCCGGGGCGACTTTGAGCTGGAGCTCGCCCGCTACGAGGAGGCGCCGGCCAATGTGGCCCAGAAGGTCATCCAGGAGGCCGCCGCCGGCGAGGAGTGATCCCTCTCTGCTGGAGCGCCAGCCCGGCTTCGCGACAACGCGTGAAATACGGAAAAATATGGCGGGGGCGCACCTGGGTGCGCCCCCGCTCAAATGAACAAGGGGTTTTGACCGTCTCCGGCAGGGAAAGGGTCGGGGCTCAGGGCTCGAGGCCCTGAGGCTGCCCCGAGGTCTGCCCGCCTGTGGTTGACAGAGCGCCGCCCTGCGTCTGAGCCGGCGCCCTGGGTCCCGCCCAGAGGGCCGAGAGGCGCAGCACCGTGTACAGCGCATCGGTCAGCATCAGCGCAAAGAGGCCCACGGCAATCCACGAGGCCACCGGCTCGGGCAGTTGCGCGGTGTAGGCCGCAACCGGCGCGTGGACCAGCTTGACCACGGCCACGCTGAGCAGGCCAAAGGCGAGGGCGCCGCGCAAATAGACGCGCCCGTTGAGGTTCAGGGGCTTGTCCGAGTAGTCCCACCAACGCGTGCGGAACAGCTCCTCCATGACCCAGGAGGTGAAGTACTCGAGCAGGCAGGTCAGCAGAGCACCCGCGAGGAAGAGCAGCAGCGGGTGTTCGATGCCGCTCAGCAGCCAGATGACCAACAGGGCGCCCACGCCGTAAATCGGGCAGTAGGGTCCGCAGAGAAACCCGCGATTGATCAATCTGCCCGCCCTCGAGGAACAGAACGCAACCTCCCAGACCCAACCGGCGGCACTGTAGAGCACAAACCAGATGAAGTAGTTTTTTAACCAGACCATCCCAAAACGCCTCCAAAGTCCCTGCGATGATTTTTCCGCGGACCGATGCGGCGCCCGCATTCGCGGGCTCCGCTCCGGTTAGTTTTACCGGGTGGGCGGCTATTATCAGTGAAGGGCCCGGTTTTTGCCGCACTTTCTGTGCGCAACCGCGCGGGCATGTATCCGCGGCTGCTGGACCACGCCGCCCGCATGCACATGTATTCTCCTGACCATACGTGGCGGTGCCCGCGCGGGCGGCCGCCCGCTCTTTTAGAACTTACCGTCCTCGGCACGGCCTTTCTGCGTACTTGCCCGTGCAGGCAGTCGCGGGTAGGGTTTTAGGCAAGCTCGATTTTCCCCGTATATTCTGCATGTGCGCCCGCGCGGGCAGCTGCGAAATACAGCTGTCGCCGGGCCAAAGGCCTGGCCGCTTGCTGCACACGGACACACGCGTGTGTCCTCCTACCACACACGCCCGCACAAGTGGCCGCAGAGCGAGGGCGAGACCCGCTCCCCAAAAAGCCCCCGCAGAACCGCCCTCGCGGGTGGCCGTCCCCCGCCCCGGCGAATTTCCGAAACGCCTTGAATGGGCGGGACGGGTATAGTATAATAGAACCGGTTAAAAAACGGTCCCGCGTCAACGGCCCGCAGAGGCCCCGGCAGGGCCGGCATCATCTGCGACAAGGGGGAATGTGGCGCGTGCATCCCAAACCGGTCTACAAGCGGGTTTTGCTCAAAATCAGCGGCGAGGCGCTGGCCGGCCAGCGCCGGTTCGGCATCGACCAGGCCACGCTGGACAGCATCTGTGCCGACATCAAGCGGGTGGCCGACGAGGGCGTGCAGATCGGCATTGTCTGCGGCGGCGGCAACTACTGGCGGGGGCGGGACTTCCCCGCGATGGAGCGCACCCGGGCCGACCACGCGGGCATGCTGGCCACCGTCATCAACGGGCTGGCGCTGCAGGACTGCCTGCTGGCGCTGGGGGCAGAGGCCAGGCTGCAGACCGCCATCGAGATGCGCACCATCGCCGAGTTCTACACCCGGAGCCGCGCCATCACCCACCTCGAGCGCGGCTGCATCATGATCTTTGCGGCCGGCACCGGCAACCCCTACTTCTCCACCGACACGGCGGCGGCGCTGCGGGCGGCCGAGATCAACGCCGACGCCATCCTGCTGGCCAAGCGCATCGACGGCATCTACACCGACGACCCCGAGAAGAACGGCGACGCGCGCTTTATCGAGCAGATCAGCTACATCGAGGTGCTCAACCGGCGCCTTGGCGTGATGGACGCCACCGCCACCTCGCTGTGTATGGACAACAACATCCCCATCGTGGTCTTCGGCATCAGCGACCCCAACAACATCCTGCGGGTGGTCCGCGGGGAGCGCATCGGGTCGATCGTGTGCGAAAACCCGGTGCTGCAGACCTGAACCGCCTTTACACCCACCCCAGAGGACGGGTTGACGAACAGGAGGGAAACGAGACGATGAAGGAATATTATCAGGAGTACGAGAACAAAATGAACAAGGCGCTCTCGGTGCTGGAGCAGGACTACAAGGGCGTGCGGGCCGGCCGTGCCAACCCGGCCGTGCTCGACCGGCTGAGCGTGGACTACTACGGCACCCCCACGCCCGTGAACCAGCTGGCCGCGCTGGCCGTGGCCGAGGCGCGGATTCTGGCCATCACGCCTTACGACCAGGGCACCCTCAAGGCGATCGAGAAGGCCATTTTGGCCTCCGACATCGGCATCAACCCCCAAAACGACGGGCGCACGATCCGCCTAGTCTTCCCGCCGCTGACCGAGGAGCGCCGCCGCGAGCTGGCCAAGACGGTCAAAAAGATGGCCGAGGACACCAAGGTGGCCGTGCGCAACGTGCGGCGGGACGCCATAGACCAGTTTAAAAAGCTGCAGAAGAAGTCCGAGATCACCGAGGACGACCTCAAGAACGGCGAAAAGGATGTCCAGGAGATGACCGACCGCTACATCAAGAAGATCGACGAGGTGGCGGCGGCCAAGGAGAAGGAGATCCTCGAGGTCTGATCCGGGCTTTTGCGCGCATACAGGAGTGCGAATTTGACCGGCCGAGCGCCTGGAGCGGATCCCGCTCCGGGCGCTTTACCATCCGGGATGTGCACAGAGTCCCCGCAGACGGCGGGGGTGGGCTGCCCTCCCGGCTTTTCGGAGGGCGTATGCTTCGACCGTTTTGGAAGAGGCCGGCCGCCGTGCCGCCGGCCGCAGTTGACAAAGACAAGATCCCGGCCCACATCGCCATCATCATGGACGGCAACGGGCGCTGGGCCGCGGCCCGCAACCTGCCCCGCTCGGCGGGGCACCGCGAGGGGGCGCGGAACTTTCGCCGCATCGCCGGCCACTGCAAGGACATCGGCGTGAAGTACCTGACCGTCTACGCCTTCTCGACCGAGAACTGGAAGCGCCCGCGCGAAGAGGTGGACACCATCATGGGCCTGTTCCGCGAGTACCTGCAGGAGGCGGCCGAGGAGCTCAAGACGCACAACATCCAGATCCGGGTGCTCGGCGACCTGACGATTTTTCACGGTGAGCTGCGCCGCCTGATCGACGAGGTGCAGGCCATGAACCACCGCGAGGGCGCGCTGATCGCCAACCTCGCGGTCAACTACGGGGGCCGGGCCGAGCTCGTGCGCGCCGCCAATGCGGCGGCCGCGCAAAAGCAGGGCCCGCTGACCGAGCGGGACATCGAGGCGCAGCTCTACACGGCCGGGCAGCCCGAGCCCGACCTGATCATCCGCCCCTCGGGCGAGTACCGCCTCTCGGGCTTTCTGCTGTGGCAGTGCGCCTACAGCGAGCTCTACTTCACCGACGTCCTCTGGCCCGACTTCACGCCCGAGCACCTCGATGCCGCCATTGCGGCCTATCAGCAGCGCAGCCGGCGCTACGGCGGACTGAGCTGACCAAAATTTACATCCGGGGCACCAACGACAGCGGGGCCGCAGCGCGGCCCGCGGGCGGGAGACGCGATGTTTGACAAGAAGTTCTTTGCGGGGGCGGCCTACTTCCTGCTGGCCCTGCCCCTCTTCCACTACTCGCACACGGCGGCGCTGCCCATCGTGCTGGCGCTGATCGCAGCGCGCTGCGTCTACGAGGCGCTGTGGGTCTCGGGCTACCCCGAGGCGCGGGCCATGCTGCCGGCCAGCCTGGCGCTGGCCGCCGCCACGCCCTTTTTTGCCCACCTGCCGGCGCCCGTGGGGCCGCTGCTCTGCTACCTCTACCTGATGCTGGCGCTGCTGCGCTACCTGCTGCACTACCGCGAGGCCAACCTGCTGCAGACGCTCTACGCCGCCTCGATGACGCTGGCGCTCTCGCAGGGCATCGGCGTTGCGGCCCGCGCACGGCTGCTCTTTGGCGGCGGGCTCGGGCTGTGGGTGCTGGTGCTGACCTTTGTGGGCACCTGGGCCAGCGATGTGGCGGCCCAATTCAGCGGCAAGCTGTTCGGGCGGCACAAACTGGGCACGCCGGTCTCCCCCAACAAGACCGTGGAGGGCTGCGTCGGCGCGCTGGCCGTGACGGCGCTGGTCTTTGCGGCGGCGGCCTGGCTGCTGCAGAGCCGCGGCGGCCACACCGTCCCGCTGCTGCCGATGGCCGGCCTCGGGCTGCTGGTGTCGGTGGCGGCGCAGCTCGGAGACCTGCTGGCCTCGGCCGTCAAGCGGCAGTTTGGCATCAAGGACTTCAGCAACTTAATCCCGGGCCACGGCGGCATGTACGACCGCTTCGACTCCTTTGTCGCGGTGGCGCCGCTGGTCTACCTGGCCTTTCGCCTGATGGAGGGGAGTTTGATTTAATGCAGCCTAAGACGCTCTGCGTGCTGGGCTCCACCGGCTCGGTGGGCCGACAGGCCCTCGAGGTGGCGGCCGCACAGGGGATCCCGGTCCGGGCGCTCACGGGCGGGCAAAATGCCGCGCTCATGGAGGCGCAGGCCCGCGCCTGCTCGCCGGCGCTGGTGGCCATGGCCGACGAGACGGCCGCCGCACAGCTGCGCGAACGGCTGTTCGGCAGCGGCATCCAGGTGCTGGCCAGGCCGCAGGGCGTGGAGCGGGCGGCCGCGATGGGCTGCGACGCCGTGCTCTCGGCCATCCTGGGGGCGGCCGGCATCCTGCCCACGTTGGCGGCCATCAAGACCGGCTGCCGCGTCGCGCTGGCCAACAAGGAGGCGCTGGTGGCGGCCGGCAGCATCGTGATGCCGGCCGTGCGGCGCCACGGCGCCACGCTGCTGCCGGTGGACAGCGAGCACTCGGCCATCTTCCAGTGCCTGCTGACGGCCGGCCCCGGCCGCCCGGTGCGGCGGGTGCTGCTGACAGCCTCGGGCGGGCCCTTTTTCGGCCGCACCCGCGCCGAGCTGGCGCAGGTGACCGCCCGGCAGGCGCTGGCCCACCCCTCCTGGCGCATGGGCGGAAAAATCACGGTGGACTCGGCCACGCTGATGAACAAGGGGCTCGAGGTCATCGAGCTGGCCGTGCTCTTCGACCTGCCGCTCGAGAAGATCGAGGTGCTGGTGCACCGCGAGAGCATCGTGCACTCGATGGTCGAGTTCGAGGACCGCGCGGTCATGGCCCAGCTCGGGCGGCCCGATATGCGGGTGCCGATCCAGTACGCGCTGACCTATCCGCAGCGCCTGCCGCTCGAGGCCGAGCCGCTGGACCTGGTGGCCCTCGGCCGCCTGAGCTTTGCGGCGCCCGACGAGCAGACCTTCGGCGCGCTCGAGCTCTGCCGGAGGGCGTACCGCAGGGGAGGCACCGCGCCGGCGGCGCTCTCGGCCGCAAACGAAGTGGCGGTGGGGCTGTTTTTGCAGGGCGAGCTGCCCTTTTTGGCCATCGAGCAGCTCTGCCGCGAAGTGCTGGACCGGCATGTGCAAATTGAGGCCCCGACGCTGGAGCAGATCCTGGCCGCCGACGCGGCCGCCCGCGCACAGGCCGCCGCGCTGGCCGAGCCACTGCGCGGGGCGGCGCAGGCAGAATTGCCGCAAGTTTAATCATTTGTCCACCATACATGCGGCGCCTTGGGGTAAAATAGACTATTATGGCCCGCCACATCGGCCGTGCCCATGGAGGCCGCAGGGCGCTGCGCCGCAACAACGCGTGTTTGAAGGGGTGTTGCATTGATCTGGGCAATTATCATTTTCGGCCTGCTGATCCTCGTGCACGAGGCGGGGCACTTTGCCGCGGCCAGGTGGGCGGGCATCACGGTGCTGGAGTTTTCGATCGGCATGGGCCCCGCGCTCTGGTCGACCGAGCGCGGGGGCACCCGCTACTCGCTGCGCCTGCTGCCCATCGGCGGCTATGTCAAAATGGACGGCGAGGACCCCGACCAGGAGACGCCACCCGACCTGCCGCCGCGGGGGACCAGGCGCTTTAACGAGGTCTCGCTGGGCCGGCGGGCGGTGGTGCTGTCGGCCGGCGCGCTGATGAACCTGTTCTGCGCGCTGCTGGTCATGCTGGCGCTGACGGCCGGCAGCGAGTTTCTGGTCTCGACCCAGGTGGCCGAGCTGCGGGCGGGCAATGTCTCGGGCCAGGCCGGCCTCGCGCCGGGCGACCGCATCCTGCGGGTGGACGGCCGCCGCATCCACATCGCCGACGACATCGTCTACGCCATCCTGGGGGCCGGCGAGGCGCCGGTCACCATGCTGGTGGAGCGGGCGGGGCAGCGGGTGCAGCTCGAGGGCGTAGAGTTCCCGGTCCAAAACGGCCGCTTTCAGCCCGACTTTGCCTGTTACCGCCTACAGAAGACGCTGCCCAGGGTGCTGCACGAGGGCCTGTTCCGCTGTGTCGGGCTGGTGCGGGAGATCTACCTCTCGCTGTTCGGCATGCTGACCGGCCAGTACGGCCTCGAGGACCTCTCGGGCCCGGTCGGGGCCACGCAGGCCATCAGCGAGGCCTCCAAGGACGGCTTTGGCACGCTGGTCTCCTTTGCCGTCTTCATCAGCATCAACCTCGGCATTTTCAACCTGCTGCCCTTCCCGGCGCTGGACGGCGGGCGCCTGCTCTTTTTACTGATCGAAAAGCTGCGCGGCCGCGCGCTGAAGCCCGAGGTCGAGGGGCTCTTCAACCTCGTGGGCTTTGCGCTGCTGATGCTACTGGTGGCGGCCGTGACCTTCCGCGACGTCGCCAACCTATTCAGGGGGGCGGCCTGATGGGCGCGCGCAGGGCCGTGCGGGCCGGCGGCCTGCAGATCGGCGGCGGCGCGCCGGTGTCGGTGCAGTCGATGACCAACACCAAGACGGCCGATGTCGAGGCCACCGTCGCCCAGATTGCGGCGCTGGCCGCGGCCGGCTGCCAGCTCGTGCGGCTGGCGGTGCCCGACCGGGCGGCCGCGCTCGCGCTGCCGGAGATCCGCCGCCGCTCGCCGGTGCCGCTCGCGGCCGACATCCACTACGACCACCGGCTGGCACTGCTGGCGGTGGAGGCCGGCATGGACAAGATCCGCCTCAACCCCGGCAACATCGGCGGGCCGGCGCAGGTGCAGCGCGTGGCCGACGCCTGCCTGCGGGCCGGCGTGCCGATCCGCATCGGGGTCAACGGCGGCTCGCTTGAAAAGCACATCCTTGAAAAGTACGGCCGGCCGACGCCGCAGGCGCTCGTGGAGAGCGCGCTGCTGCACGTGGCGCTGCTGCACGCGGCCGGCTTTTTCGACATCGTACTCTCGATCAAGTGCTCCTGCGCCGCCGAGATGGTGGCGGCCAACCGGCTGCTGGCGCAGCAGACCGACCACCCGATCCACCTCGGCGTGACCGAGGCCGGCACGCCGGCCAGCGGCGTTGTCAAGTCGGCGGTGGGCATCGGGTCGCTGCTGCTCGACGGCATCGGCGACACCATCCGCGTGTCGCTGACCGCCGATCCGCTCGAGGAGCTGCCGGCCGCCCGCCGCATCCTGCAGGCCTGCGGCCTGCTGCCCGAGGCGCCCGAGCTGATCTCCTGCCCCACCTGCGGCCGCACCGGCATCGACCTGATCCCGTTGGCGCAGCGCGTGGAGGCGGCGCTGGCCACGCGGCGGCTGCCCATCAGGGTGGCGGTCATGGGCTGCGTGGTCAACGGCCCCGGCGAGGCCCGCGAGGCCGACGTCGGCATTGCGGGCGGCCAAGGCAAGGGCGTGCTGTTTCTGCGCGGCGAGGTGGTCAGGACCATGGAGGAGGACCAGCTGTTCGACGCGCTGATGCAGGAGATCGACCGCCTGCAGGCCCTCTACGACCGCGAGGGGCTGAAGGGCATTCGCCCCGGCTCAAATACATCGACCATGGAGAACAGATGAACACCCCATTTTTTGAACTCTTTGACGCCTACCGGCCCTCCGAGCCGGGGGCGCTTGAACAGCTCCGCCTGGGCCCGGTCAAGCTCGACCGGGCGCGGCGGCACATGGAGGTCACGCTGTTGTCGGGCGCGCCGCTGGACCGGGCCGAGATGGAGGCCCACGCGCGGCAGCTCGAGGCGCTGTACGCGCTCGAGCGGCTGACCTTTCGCTTTCGCTACGAGGGCGTGGCGCTCTGCGAAGAGCACCTGCCCTACCTGTCCGACTGCCTCGATCTGCTCTGTCAGAGCTGCCGGGGCTTTTTGCGCGACGCCGGCTTTGCGCTGGAGGGGGACAGGCTGACGCTGGCGCTGGCCCACGGCGGCGGCGAGGCGCTCGAGCGCGCGGGCGCCGCCGACAAGCTCGCGGCGCTGCTGCGCGAGGAGTTTGGCCTGCGCCTTGCGGTGCGCTTTGTCGGCCGGACCGGGCTGGACGACTTCTCGCAGCAGGTCTCGCCGCAGGTGGCGGAAATTGAGGCGCAGGGCCGCGCGCTGGCACAGCAGGCCGGCGCGGCGGCCGCCAGGGGCGCCAGGAAGGCGCGCGGGACCGGCGGCCTGCTCTACGGCCGGCGCATCGCCGGCAAGACCACCCCGATCTGCGAGGTCACGCTCGAGAGCGGGCGGGTGACGGTCTGCGGCGAGGTCTTCAACCTCGAGGTGCGGCAGGCCAAGGACGGCCAGATGGCCATCGTCAGCTTCTGCCTGACCGACCAGAGCTCTTCGGTGGCCTGCAAGCTCTTCCCGCAGGCCGACCGCGCCGCACCGCTGCTGCGCGAACTCAGGGAGGGGCTGTACGTCCGCCTGCGCGGCGACGTGCGCTTTGACAGCTACGGCAACCAGCCGGTGGTCATGGCGGCCGACATCCAGGCCGAGGACCGGCCGGTCCGCATGGACGAGGCCGAAGAGAAGCGCGTGGAGCTGCACCTGCACACCACGATGTCCCAGATGGACGCCGTCACGCCGGTCGAGCGCTATATTGAGCGGGCCGCGCGCTGGGGGCACGAGGCCATCGCCATCACCGACCACGGCGTGATCCAGGCCTT
Source organism: Clostridiales bacterium (assembly GCA_012719075.1). GTDB lineage: Bacteria > Bacillota > Clostridia > Oscillospirales > Feifaniaceae > JAAYBB01. Next base: position 23,675 of record JAAYBB010000011.1, read on the forward strand.
TCCCGACGCGGCGGCCGCCGCCGGAAAGCTGGGCTACAAGGGCAAGCTGCTCTACGGCATGGAGGGCTACCTGATCCACGAGGAGCCGGGCGAGCAGGGCATCGGCGCCTGCCCGCTGGACGGCGACTTTGTGGTCTTCGACGTCGAGACCACCGGGCTGTCGGCCCACCGCGGCCGGCTGACCGAGATCGGCGCCGTGCGCATCTCGGCCGGACAGGCCCGGCAGCGCTTCCAGACCTTTGTCAACCCCGGCATGCCCATCCCCGAGGAGATCACCCGCCTGACCGGCATCACCGACGAGATGGTCAGGGACGCCCCCGGCGAGGCACAGGCCGTGCAGGCCTTTCTCGACTTCGCGGGCGAGGACATCCTCGTGGCCCACAACGCCGCCTTCGACATGGGCTTTGTCGGCGCGGCCGCCACGCGGGCCGGGCTGCCCTTTTTAAACCCCTCGATCGACACGGTGGGGCTGGCCCGGCGCTGCCTGCCCGACCTGCGCAGCCACAAGCTCAACGTGCTGGCCGAGCACTTCGGCGTCTCCTTTCGCCACCACCGGGCCGACGACGACTCGATGGCGCTGGCCGAGATCTTTCTGCGCATGCTGGAGATGGCCAGGGCGCAGGGCGCCTGCCGGGTGGCCGACCTCGAGACCGTGTTCGGCGACCGGCGGGACCTGCGGGCCGCCCGCACCTGCCACATCACGCTGCTGGTCAAAAACCAGGTCGGGCTCAAAAACCTCTACAAGCTGGTCAGCAAGTCCAGCCTCGAGTACTTCGGCAACAAGCGCCCCAAGCTGCCGAGGCGGGAGCTCATGAAGCACCGCGAGGGGCTGATCCTGGGCTCGGCCTGCCAGGCGGGGGAGCTGTTCTCGGCGCTGGTGGACGGCGCGCCGCGGGAGCAGCTGCTGGAGATCGCGGCCTTTTACGACTACCTTGAAATCCAGCCCATCGCCAACAACCGCTTTTTGATCGACCGCGGCCTGGTGGAGGGCGAGGAGCAGCTGCGCGACCTCAACCGCCGGGTGGTCGAGCTGGGCGAGGCGCTGCAAAAGCCGGTGGTGGCCACCGGCGACGCCCACTTCCTCGACCCGCAGGAGGAGATCTTCCGCGCCATCCTGCTGGCCGGGCAGGGCTACGAGGACGCCGACCGCCCCACGCCGCTCTACCTGCGCACCACGCAGGAGATGCTCGAGGAGTTTGCCTACCTCGGCGAGGACAAGGCCCGCGAGGTGGTGGTGGAGAACACCCGCCTGGTGGCCTCCTGGTGCGAGCCGGTGAACCCGCTGCGCAAGGGCATGTTCCCGCCCGAGATCGAGGGCGCGGACCGGGAGCTGCGCGACATCGCGACGGCGCGGGCAAAGGCGCTCTACGGAGACCCGCTGCCCCCGATCGTCGCCGAGCGGCTGGAGCGGGAGCTGGCGCCCATCATCGGCAACGGCTACGCCGTGCTCTACGTCATCGCGCGGCGCATCGTGCTCAACTCGCTCGAGAACGGCTACCTGGTCGGCTCACGCGGCTCGGTCGGCTCCTCGGTGGCGGCCTACTTCGCCGGCATCACCGAGGTCAACGCGCTGCCGCCCCACTACCGCTGCGCCCACTGCCGCTACGTGCAGTTCGACCTCAGCGAGACCTATGAGGCCGGCTGCGACATGCCCGACCTGTGCTGCCCCGCCTGCGGCGCCCGCTGTGCCAAGGACGGCTTCGACATCCCGTTCGAGACCTTTATGGGCTTTGCGGGCGAGAAGGTGCCCGACATCGACCTGAACTTCTCGGGCGAGTACCAGAGCGCCGCCCACCGCTTTGCCGAGCAGCTGTTCGGCGAGGGGCACGTGTTCCGGGCCGGCACCATTGCGACGGTGGCCGACAAGACGGCCTACGGCTACGTCAAAAAGTACCTCGAGGAGCGGGGCCGGGAGGTCTCGCGCGCCGAGGAGCAGCGCCTGATTGCCGGCTGCACCGGCGTCAAGCGCACGACCGGCCAGCACCCCGGCGGCATCATGGTGGTGCCCCACAACATGGAGATCGAGGACTTCTCACCGGTGCAGCACCCGGCCGACGACCGCGACAAGGGCGTGGTCACCACCCACTTTGACTACCACGCCATCCACGACAACATCCTCAAGCTGGACCTGCTCGGGCACGACGACCCCACGATCCTGCGCATGCTCGGGGATCTGACCGGCGTCGAGGTCACGGGCCTTCCGCTCGACGACCCCAAGGTGCTCTCGCTGTTTTCCTCGCCCGAGGCGCTGGCGCTGCGGCCGGGGGCCGACCTCGGCCCGGTCGGCGCCATCGCCATCCCCGAGTTCGGCACCAAGTTTGTGCGCGGCATGCTCGAGCAGACCCGGCCCACCACGGTGGCCGAGCTGGTGCGCATCTCGGGGCTCTCGCACGGGACCGACGTCTGGCTGGGCAACGCCGAGCGGCTGATCCGCGAGGGGGTGGCCACGCTGCGCGAGGTCATCTGCTGCCGCGACGACATCATGCGCTACCTGATCCAGATGGGCCTGCCCAAGGAGCAGAGCTTTGAGATCATGGAGCAGGTGCGCAAGGGCCGGGGGCTTTCGCCCGAGCAGGAGGCCCGGATGCGGGCGCAGGGCGTGCCCGACTGGTACGTCGAGAGCTGCAAGCTGATCCAGTACATGTTCCCCAGGGCCCACGCCGTGGCCTACGTGACGATGGCCATCCGCGTGGCCTGGTTCAAGGTCTACCACCCGCTGGCCTTCTACGCCGCCTACTTTTCAATCCGCGCCGGCGACTTCGACGCCAACGAGATGACGGGGGACCGGACCGCGCTGCTCAAGCTGCTCCGCCAGGTGGAAAAAATCAAGGACCCCACCGCCAAGGACCGCGACCGGGCGGTGGTGGCCGAGGTCTGCCTCGAGATGGCCGAGCGGGGCTACGGCTTTTTGCCGGTGGACCTCTACGCCTCCGACCCCAGCCGCTTTGTGATTGAGGAGGGCCGGCTGCGCCCGCCGCTGCAGGCGCTGCCGGGCGTGGGGGAGACGGCCGCCAAGTCCATCGCGGCGGCCAGGGCCGAGGGGGCCTTTCTCTCGCAGCAGGAGCTGGTGCAGCGGGCCCGCATCTCGAAGGCGGTGCTCGAGAGCCTGCAGGGCTGCGGCGCGCTGGGCGACCTGCCCGAGAGCGCACAGCTGGCATTTTTTTAAGTTTTTCAGGCTCCCGCGGCGGGAAAGGCACAAGGATTTATGCTCGCTTTGCACTTATTTACAACGAAACTGTAGGATTGTACACAAAAACTGATTGACAACCTTAGAGGTTGTGATATACTTATCCCATGTCGCTGGATATGGTTGATTGGGAGGCGGCACCATGCCAAAAGAGGATCGCGCGCTGCGCCACGAGATCGACCGGCTCATCGCCGAGGCCCGGCAGGGGAGCCAGACGGCCTTCAACAAGCTCTTTGCCCACTACTACCCCAAAATCCGAAGGGCCAGCAACCGCTTTTATTTAGACGGGGCCGATTGTGACGACGCGTTTCAGGAGGCCTGCATCGGTTTTTTAAAAGCCCTTTTATCCTATCGCTTTGAGGCGAACGATTCCTTTGAATCCTACATCTCCATTTGCATAAGGCGCCAGCTCTACGATGCGGTTCGCAGCTCCAAACGCGAAAAGCACAGACCGCTGAACGATTATCTCTCCATAGACACCTCGCTCGACTTAGAAGATCCCTCTCAATTTGGCGCCCTGGCCCAAATTGCGCAGGACCCCTCCGAGATCGTGGTGAATCGAGAGGACGTGCACCGGATTCGCGCCGCCATTGAGCAGCGGCTCTCCCCCTTTGAGCAGGGGGTGCTGCAGCTCTATCTTGAGGGCGCGTCCTACCGGGAGATCGCCCACCGCCTGAACACGGCCGAGAAATCGGTGGACAACGCCATTCAGAGGATTCGGCGCAAGCTCAGTTCATTACTGCTGATGGCAGTGTGAAATAGTGCCCAAGGGCCAATACTAACCAAAGCGAGGGAAAAGAAATGTACGAAGACAAAGCCTTAGTTTGTAAAGATTGCGGCCAGGAGTTTATCTTTACGGCGGGTGAGCAGGAGTTTTACGCGGAGCGCGGCTTCCAGAACGAGCCGCAGCGCTGCAAGACCTGCCGCGATTCCCGCAAGTCTGCCGCCCGGCAGCAGCGCGAGATGTTCACGGCGATCTGCGCCTCCTGCGGCGCAGAGGCCAAGGTCCCCTTTGAGCCGAGGAACGATCGGCCGGTCTACTGCAGCGACTGCTTTGCCCGCATGAAGGAGGGGCAGGGCGGTCGGTAAGCTGTGCAGCTAAAGGCCGACGGAGACCCCGACAGGGCGGGATTCGGTCGGCGACAACCCGGGCAAAAGGGGTCTTTGTGGCAGGTTCGGCAGAGGCTTTGTTTCGCCGCAGGTACATCACAGATACAGGGATCAGATCTCGGATCAAAAGCGGGCGGTTGGCCAAAATGGCCAGCCGCCCTTTTCCGATGTGCCGGGCGGTATGGGCTGTGTAGATCGGGGTCCATAAAAGGTCAGGTGGCCGGCTAGTGTGCGCAGGGAGGGTGTGGGTAGGTACTCTATAAGAGACTGCATCTTTATGCAGCCTACACCATGATGCCCCCGCGCAGACAAAAAAACCATCTCCTGCGCACTGCGCAGGGGGTGGCCTTCTTTAGACGCATTCAAGGAATGGGCTTCAAGGGCGGCGATGGCCTGCCCCCGCGGGGCGGGCCTTACTTCAGCTCGACCTTGGCGCCGACCTCTTTATGCAGCCTGCACCATGGTGCCCCGCGCAGACAAAAAAACCGCCCCCCTGCGCACTGCGCAGGGGGGCGGCCTTCTTTAGACGCGTTCAAATAGTGGGCTTCAAGGGTGGCGATGGCCTGCCCCGCGGAGCGGGTCTTACTTCAGCTCGACCTTGGCGCCGACCTCTTCAAACTGCTTGGCCATGGCCTCGGCCTCCTCCTTGGAGACGCCCTCCTTGACCGGCTTGGGCGCGGTGTCGACCAGGTCCTTGGCCTCCTTGAGGCCAAGGCCGGTGATCTCGCGGACCACCTTGATGACCTTGATCTTCTCGGCGCCGATCTCGGTCAGCACGACGTCAAACTCGGTCTTCTCTTCGACGGCGGCGGCCTCGGCGGGCGCGGCGCCGTTGGCCGGCGCGGCAAAGGCGACGGGGGCGGCGGCAGAGACGCCGAACTCTTCCTCAAGGGCCTTGACCAGCGCAGAGAGCTCCAGAACGGTCAGTTGCTTGATCTCCTCGATCAACGCGGCAATTTTCTCAGACATGGTGAAATCCTCCTGTAAAATTCATTTCAAAATGGCGGCCGCTGCCGCGTCAGGACTGCTTTTCCGCAATGGCGTTCAGGGCCAGCGCCAGCGAACGGATGGTGCCGTTCAGCACGGTGGCGAGCCCCGCGATCGGCGCGTTCATGGTGCCCAGCACCATGCCGATCAGGACCTCTCTGGGCGGCAGTGCGGCCAGCGCGCCGACCTCGGCCGGCGAGATGACCTTGCCCTCCACAAAGCCCAGCTTGATCTTGAAGTTGTCGTGCTTTTTGGCGTATTCGGACAAAATCTTGGCCGGCGACACCGGATCGTCAAAGCTGAGGGCCAGCGCGGTGGTGCCGTTTAAGATCTCGTCCAGCCCCTCCATGCCGACCTTCTCGGCGGCAAAGCGGGTCATGGTGTTCTTGACGACGGCATAGTCCACGCCGCCCTTGCGCATGTCTGCGCGCAGCTTGGTGTCCTGTGCCACCGTGATGCCGCGGTAGTCCACAAAGACGCCGGCCTTGGCGCGGCTGAGCTTGTCGGCCAGCTCGGCCACCACCTGTTGCTTTTGCTTGAGGATTTTTTCACTTGGCATGCTCTCACCTCCTGCGAGTGGAATGGTCATCGGGGGTTTTCCATCAGCGGGGGCGGAGAAATAAAAAGCCCCTTTGCATGCCGCAAAGGAGCGAGAAAACCGACGGGCAGCCAAACCCGGGAGTCGGGCGGCAGGGCGGTTTCGCATCCCCCTCGGCAGGCCTATTTCAGCGATAACGCACCTGCTGTCTTCGGTTGATGACCTATGAAATTGTAGGCGATTTTGAACGCCAGTAAACTATACCACAGCGGCCGCCAAATGTCAAACCCTGTTTTACAGGCCGATCATGCGCCCTCTATCGGGCCTCCGGGCGGTTGCTTTTTAACAAAAGCTGTCGTATAATGGAGCCAGCTTGGTTTACATAAGGACGGGCGCCGCGGCGCCGCAGAGCTGCCCGAAGGAGGGCGTGAACGTGAAAAAGAAACTGTCGGTCCTGCTGGCCGCACTGTTGCTGCTGGCCCCCACCCTGACCGCCTCGTCGGTGGAGCAGGTGGAGCTGAACCCCAACCGCATGCTGTACAACCCCTGGAACGACATGCCGGCCGACTATGTGCCGGCGGACCTGGTCTCGCTCTATGCCACCGGCATCACGGTCAGCTTGGCCTCGATCCGGATGGACCGGCAGGCCGCCTCCTTTGCCAAGGCCATGTTCGACGACATGGTAAAGGACGGCATCACCAACTACCTCGTGGTCAGCGGCTACCGCAGCTACGAGACCCAGCAGGATCTCCACCGCAAAAAGATCCAGCAGTACATCGCAAGCGGATACGGGGAGGCCGAGGCCGAAGCCATCGCCAAGACCGTTGTGGCGGTGCCGGGCACCTCGGAGCATCAGAGCGGCTACGCGATGGACGTCTCCAACACGGCGCAGGGCGGGACGCTGTCGGGCAATGTGGAAAAGAGCGAAGTGGGCCGTTGGCTGCGCGAGAACGCCTGGCGGTACGGCTACACGCTGCGCTACCCAAACGACAAGACCGAGCTGACCGGCATCATCTACGAGCCGTGGCACTTCCGCTTTGTCGGCGCGCCGCACGCCCAGATCCTGTACGAGCGCGGCCTCTGCCTCGAGGAGTACATCACGCTGCTCAAGGAGGAGGGGCGCAGCATCCTCTTCACCGACGGCGAGGGCGTGACCTATGAGATCTCCTATGCCGAGACCCTGCCCGAGGCCGACCCGCTGGCGGGCGGCGTGACCGCGGTGGCGGTGGCGGGCGAGGGCAGCGGCTACATCGTGACCCGCAGCCACTACAACCGGCTGAACACGCCGCTTCGCTGGCTCTCGGCCGGCTGCGCAGAGCGTTGTGCCTAGCCGTTTAAGGACATTGAGCAAAACACAGCCCCCGCTTGCCCCGGAACAGGGTGGGCGGGGGCTTTTTTGACGGCGCCTTCAGGACTTCGGGCCGTCCTGGCACAGGGAGCCGCCCGAGGGCTCGGAGGCGTCCCGCTTTCGCTGCCCCAGCCGGTGGAACATGCCCCAAAAGACCCGCAGGTACATCAGGAAGGCAAACAGCGAAAACAGGCCGGTGGTGCCGACCAGCACATTGATGGCGGGGATCGGCAGGTTGGGGAAGGCCACCAGCACCGTCATCATCACGTAGAAGACGGTGGTGGCCACCTTGCCGTACCACAGCGCGCCGTCCAGCTTGAGGCCGCGGCGCAGCAGCCGAAGCTGCAAAACGCCCATGGTCAGCTCCTTGATGGCGATCAGCAGGACCAGCAGGTACACCTGCGGATACCGAAAGCAGAGGCTGACCACCACCGCCACCTGTGTGAGCTTGTCGGCGACGGGGTCCAGCGCCTTGCCCAGGTCGGTGATCATGTCAAAGCGCCTGGCCACAAAGCCGTCCAGCAGGTCGGTGAGGCCCGAGAGCAGCAGAATGCCCGCCGCGACGGTGAAGTCCCGCGGATTTGTGGCGACGGTGTAGTATTTGACGAAGAAGGGGATCAAAATGATGCGGAAGTAGCCCAGCAGGTTGGGGAGGCTAAAAATGTCGGCCCAGGGGATCTTCATGGCAGCTTCCTTTGCTGATACACGGGCGCGAAGGGTGCGCCGGTGTGAGATAGAGATGGATGATTATGGACAAATTATAACACAAAAAGGTGAATTTGTATAGAGGCACAGGCCAAGACACCGTGAAAAAGATCGCCTGAACCGCCCATTTTACGACCTGCGCCGCCGTCTTTGCACACGTCCGGAAGGGCTTCCCCCGGCCTTGCGTTGGCCGGGACCCCGTACAAAAACCCCCTGTGTGGCCGGGCGCCGATGTGCTATAATAAAAACACCTATTCTGTGCGGACCGTGTAGAAAAGACGAGAAGGGGGCGAAACGCCTATGGGCACCATCGGCATCATCGGCGGCATGGGGCCGGCCGCGACGGCCGACCTGTTTTGCAAGATCACGGCCAACACGGCGGCCGAGACCGACCAGCAGCACCTGCGCGTGCTCATCGACAGCAACACCGCGATTCCCGACCGCACGGCGGCCATTGCACAGGGCGACAAAACGCCGCTCTATGCGCTGCTGCGCAGCGCGCTGGCGCTGGAGCAAATGGGGGCCGACCTGCTGATCATGGCCTGCAACACGGCCCACCACTTCTACCCCGACATGCTGCCCTACCTGCGGGTGCCCTTTTTGAACATGCCCGAGGAGACTGCACTGCACCTCGAGCGGCAGGGGCTCTCGCGCGTGGGGCTGCTGGCCACCGACGGCATGCTGCAGACCGGCATCTACGAGCGGGCGCTTGGCCGGCGGGGCATCGAGGCGCTGCTGCCCGACGAGCAGGGGCAGCGGGCGGTCGTGGCGCTGATTTACGAGGGGGTCAAGGCCGAGCGGCTGGAGGGCTATGACATTGCGCCGCTCTGCGGCGCGCTGGACAAACTCATGGCCGCGGGCGCGCAGGCGCTGCTGCTGGCCTGCACCGAGCTGCCCCTCGCCTTTGCGCACTTTGCGCTGCCCTACCCCGGCGTCGACCCCACGCTGGTGCTGGCCAGGGCCGCCATCCTGCGCGCGGGCGGCCGCCTGCGAGAGGCACCGGGACGGTAAGCGACATTGAAATTGAAAGCGAGGATGCGACATGGGACTTCGACAGAGGCTCTGGGGCGACGTTTCGGCAAGCCCAACGGGGCCGCGCAACCTGATCACCGACGTGCCGGGCGTGGCGGTGGGGCACTGCGACATCCGCGGGGAGGGGCTGTACACCGGCGTGACGGCGGTGCTGCCCTGCGCCGACAACCCCTTTTTGCACAAGCTGCCGGCCGCCGCACACGTCATCAACGGCTTTGGCAAGAGCTGCGGCCTGGTCCAGATTGCCGAGCTCGGGACGCTGGAGTCCCCGATCCTGCTGACCAATACGCTGTCGGTGCCGATGGCGGGGCACGCGCTGGTGGAACACATGCTCGTACAAAATCCCGACATCGGCGATAAGACCGGCACCGTCAACACCGTGGTCATGGAGTGCAACGACGGCGGCATCAGCGACATCCGGGCGCTCTCGGTGCAGCCCGGCCACGTGCGCGCCGCGCTCGAAGCGGCCGGCCCCGACTTTGAGGAGGGGGCGGTGGGGGCCGGCTCGGGCATGACCTGCTACGGCCTCAAGGGCGGCATCGGCTCGGCCTCCCGCGTGCTCGACCTTGCGGGCGGGCGCTACACGCTGGGCTGCCTGGTGCTGACCAACTTCGGCTTTCTGGGCGACCTCACCTTCTGTGGCGTCCACCTCGGCGAGCGGCTGGCCGCCCGCTCGAGGGAGGCCGAGCAGGGCAGCATCATCCTGCTGCTGGCCACCGACCTGCCGCTGTCCGACCGGCAGCTCGGGCGGCTGTGCCGGCGGGCCAGCATGGGCATCGCCCGCACCGGCGCCTTCACCGGCAACGGCAGCGGCGAGATCGCGCTGGCCTTCTCAACCGCAAACCGCATCCCCCACTACGACGACGGCGGCCTGCAGCGCGCCGCCCACCTGCCCGACAGCCGGCTGGACCCGGTCTTCCGCGCCGTGGTCTCGTCGGTCGAGGAGTCCATCCTGAGCTCGCTCTGCCATGCGGAGACGGTGGTGGGCCGCTCGGGCAAGCCGACCCGCTGCCTGCGGGAGGCGCTGCGCGAGCTGCGGCCCGACCCGCAGCTCGAGGCGCTGAGGGAGGCCTTTGCGCTGTGAACGGCTTTGAACAGCTGCTGGCCCACCAGCCCTGCTGCGAGCAGGAGGCGGCCGACCAGGCGGTCGTCCGCCGGCTGATCGCGCGGGAGGGCGAGACGCTGCTGACCAGGGACAACCCGGTGGCCCACCTGACCGCCTCGGCGCTGGTGTTTACGCCGGGGCTCGACCAGGTGCTGCTGGTGCACCACAACCTCTATCGCAGTTGGGGCTGGGTGGGCGGCCACGCCGACGGGCAGGCCGACCTGCTGGCGGTCGCCATGCGGGAGGCCATGGAGGAGACCGGGCTGACAAGCGTGACGCCGCTCTGCGGCGACCTGCTCTCGCTCGACCTGCTGCCGGTGTCGGCCCACCGCAAGCGGGGGCGGTACCTGCCGCCCCACCTGCACATCTCGGCGGCCTACGCGCTGCTGGCCGACACCGGTCAGCCGTTGCGCATCAAGGTGGGGGAGAACAGCGGCGTGCGCTGGGTGGAGACCGACCGCATGGCGGCCCTGTGCAGCGAGCCCCACATGCGGCCGGTGTACGAGAAGATCCGCTCGGCGGCCCTGCGGGCCGCCGGGCGCTGAGCTCCGGCCGCCGCCACAGTTACGGCCGCCGGCACACCCACGGCCGGGGGCCATGGGCGAAAGGCGTATGGCCGCGCGGCCCTTTGCGCCGACGGGCGCCGGGGTCCAGCCGGTTTCCGGGGGCCCTTGCCGTTGGCGGGCACCTTGACGGAGGGAAGCGCATCACGCGGCCGTGCGGCCCTTTGCGCCGACGGGCGCCGGGGTCCAGCCGGTTTCCGGGGGCCCTTGCCGTTGGCGGGCACCTTGACGGAGGGGCGCATCACGCAGCCGCGCGGCCCTGCGGGCCGGCCCGCCACAGCGGGCAAGTTCATAAAAAGGGGGACGGCAACATGGGGAAGCTGACCCGTTCGGAGCGCCAGTGGGTGCTCTACGACGTTGGGAATTCGGCCTTCGTGATGCTGGTGACCACTATTTTGCCCATCTACTTCAAGAATATGGCCACGGCCGCGGGGGTCCCGCTGAGCCGCTCAACCGCCTACTGGAGCTTTGCCGCCGCCACCGCCACGCTGCTGGTGGCCGTGAGCGGGCCGGTCCTGGGGGCCGTGGCCGACATCAGGGGCTTTCGCAAGCCGGTCTTTGCGCTGCTGCTGGCCATCGGCGTGGGCGGCTGCGCGGCGCTGGCGCTGCCGCTGGGCTGGCTGGCCTTCCTCGGCGTCTTTGTGCTGGCCAAGGTGGGCTTTTCGGCCAGCCTGATCTGCTACGACGCCATGCTGGTCGACGTGACCGAGGACGACCGCATGGACAGCGTGTCCTCGCTGGGCTTTGCCTTTGGCTACATCGGCAGCTGCATCCCCTTTGTGGCCGGCCTGGCGCTGATCCTGACCGCCGACCGCACCGGCCTCGGCGCCGTGCGGGCCACCGTCTTGGCCATTTTGCTGATTGCGGCCTGGTGGTTGCTGTGCAGCCTGCCGCTGCTGAGGGGCTACCGGCAGCGCCACTACACCGAGCGGCAGCCGGCCATTGCGCGCAGCACCTTTCGGCACCTTGGCGCCACACTGCGGGAAATCCGCGGGCAGCCCGAGATCCTGTGGTTTTTAATCGCCTTCTTCTTTTACATCGACGGCGTGCACACCATCATCGAGCTGGCCACCTCTTACGGCAAGGACGTCGGCGTCGCCGACAACCAGCTGCTGCTGGCGCTGCTGCTGACCCAGGTGGTGGCCTTCCCCTGCGCGCTGCTCTTTGCCAGGCTGTCGCGGCGCTTTGAGGCCTCGCGGCTGATCTCGGCCTCGATTGTCGCCTACATCGGCATCACGCTGTTTGCGCTGCAGCTCGACCGCGCCTCCGAGTTCTGGGTGCTGGCCGTCTGCGTGGCGATCTTCCAGGGGGGTATCCAGGCCCTCTCGCGCTCCTACTTCGCGCGCATCATCCCCAAGGAGAAGTGCGGCGAATACTTTGGCTTTTACGACATCTTCGGCAAGGGGGCCTCCTTCATGGGCACCTCGCTGGTCGGCCTCTTCACCCACCTGTTCGGCAGCTCCCGCGCCGGGGTGGCCGTGCTGCCGCTGCTGTTCACGGTCGGCTACTTTCTGCTGAGGCGGGCGGTGCGCATGGCGCCGTCGGCCGCACAGGAGCCGGCCTGCAAATAAACCAACAAAAAAGGACGTGTGCGGATGTCACAGAGCGTATTCTACTGCAACTACACCATCGGGGAGGACGCCTACGCGCAGCTCCCGCAGATCTGCCGCGCCCATGGGCAGCGGCTGCTGGTCATCGGCGGCGAAACGGCGCTGCAGCGGGCGCTGCCGGCGCTGGAGCACGCGGTGGAGGGCAGCGGGCTCTCGATCGACCGGGTGCTGCGCTTTGGCGGCGAGTGCACCGAGGCGGCCGTCGAATCCCTGACCGCCGCCTGTCTTCCGGCCGACGGCGCGGTGGTCGTCGGCGTGGGGGGCGGCAAGGCGCTGGACACCGCCAAGGCGGTGGCCGCCCGCCTGGGCCGGCCGGTGGTCACGCTGCCCACGATCGCCGCCACCTGCGCCGCCACGTCGGCGCTGTCGGTGCTCTACCACCCGGACGGGCGGCACGACCGCTTTTTGCAGCTCGAGGTCCCGCCGCTGCACTGCTTCATGCACACCGGCATCCTGGCGCAGGCGCCCTCGATGTACCTGCGCGGCGGCATGGGTGATGCGCTGGGCAAGTTCTTTGAGAGCCACTTTGTCTCGCGCGGGGTCCCGCTTGGACACGCCTCGGCGCTGGGGCGGCAAATCAGCGTGCGGGGGCACGACGCGGTGCTGCTCTATGGACTTCAGGCCATGGTCGACTGCGAAAACGGGGAGGACAGCCCCCCGCTGCGCGAGGTGGTGCTGGCCAACATCGTCACGACCGGGCTGGCCTCGCTGCTGCTCGAGGAGCGGTACAGCGGGGGCGTGGCCCACTCGATCGCGGCCGGGTTGGCCGAAATCGAGGGCATGGAGCAGCGGGCGCTGCACGGCGACCTGGTGGGCTACGGCGTGCTGGTGCAGCTGGTGCTGGACGACGGCGAGGAGCGGGCCGTCGGGCTGTCGCTGTTTTTGCGCCGCATCGGCATTCCGGTCTGCCTCGGGGACCTGGGCCTTGGCGAGGACGACGCGCTGCTGGGCATGGCGCTGCGCATCGCGGCCGACTTCCCCGACATGGCCAACCTGCCCTATCCGGTCGACGCGCAGCGGCTCTATGAGGCCGTGCTGCGGCTGGAGCGGCTGCCCTAAGCGTGCCGTTGACAAGAGGACAACTCAAAACAGGCGCTCTGCGGCCCGCGGAGCGCCTGTTTGCCTTTGGAGAGCAGGTCGGCGGGGCTTACCGGGGCGTGGCAGATGGACGGGTGCGGGCATAGGCTGTCGACGGGGCGCCGCCCCCCAAACAGTGATTTTTGCGGAAAAGGGCCTTGAACGCGCGCAGCTCGGCCAATTTTGGTTTGAGTTTGGCGCCCCGGCTGTGCTATACTATAGAGACAATCACGAGAGACAAAATCAAGCGGTTTTGGCGCCGCCGCCCGCGCAAGTCCGGCGGGCGATCCCGCGCCGGTCCGCAGGAGTGGGGGTGCAGCGGTGATTTTGGCCGTCCACATCGGCAACAGCCTGCTCGAGATCGGCTTTTTCGACCGGCCGCAGTGGACCATCAGCCGGCTGTCGGCCCACCGGGGCATGACGGCCGACGACGCGCTGCTGGCCCTGCACGCCCTTTCGGCCATGCGCGGCGCCCCGGTGTCGATTGAGGAGGCCATCCTGTCCTCGGTCTCGCCCGGGCTCACGCCGGTGCTGTGCGAGGCGATCGAGCGCTACGCCGGCCTCCGGCCGCTGGTGGTGGGGCCGGGGGTCAAGACCGGCCTCAACATCAAGATCAACGACCCCTCCGAGCTCGGGGCCGACCTGGTCTGCCTGTCGGCCGGCGTGCTGGCCAAGTACCGGCCCCCCATCCTGCTGGTGCAGGCCGGCAGCGCCACCACGCTGAGCTACCTGGACGCGCAGGGGGGCTTTCTCGGCACCATCATCACGGCCGGGACGCGCCACATGCTGGATTCGCTGGTGCGGCACGCCGACCTGCTCAATCCGGTTGCGCTGCGGCCGCCCGCCAAGCTGCTGGGCACCGACAGCGTCGAGAGCATGCAGTCGGGCGTGCTGCTGGGCTGCGCCGAGATGATCGACGGGCTGAGCCGCCGCATCATGGCGCAGCACCCGGTCGAGACCGCCGTGATGACCGGCGCGCTTGCGGACACGCTGCTGCCCCACTGCCGCACCGCCTTTGTGAAGGACGACACGCTGCTCTTTGACGGCATGGCGGCCATTTTGGAGCGCCAGCGCAAACGGTCGTAAACCCGGTTCTGACATGCGCTGCATGTTGAACATATTTTTCACGCGCAGTATCCCTTTCAAAGGGAACTGCAGCAGGGAGGAAACTGGTATGAACAGCAGCAAAAAAACCCGCAAGCTCGTATTGGCGTCGGTCTTTCTGGCGCTGATCGGGGTCATGACCGTGGTGCCCTACACGGGGTATATCAGCTATAGCCCAATGAGCATAGAGATTACCACCCTGCACCTGGTCGTCATCCTGGGGGCCATCGTCCTGGGGCCGAAGTACGGCGCACTGCTCGGCTTTTTCTGGGGCTTCACCTGCTTTTTGCGGGCCTTCACCAACCCGGCCTTCATCCTGTTCACCAACCCGCTGATCTCGCTGGTCCCGCGCATCTTTGTGGGGCTGGCGGCGGGGCTGACCTTCAGCCGCCTGAAGCGCACCAAGCTGAGCAAAAACCTCGCCGCCGCCATCACGGCCGCGGTCGGCACCATGACCAACACGGTGCTGGTGCTCTCGGCCATCTACACCTTCGGCGGCATGATCCAGGGCTTTGCGGCGCTGTACGCGCTCTTCAAGCAGATCATCGGCGTGCTGATCACGGTCAACGGGGCCATCGAGCTCTGGGCGGCCGTGCTGCTGGTGCCGCTGATTTACGGCGCGCTGCGCAAATCCGGCACGCTGCCGGCCGACGGGCTTGTCACGGCCTAGGCCGCACGGTTCAACCGTACACAAAGGAGCGGCCGAAGGCGGCCGCTCCTTTTTATTTGGCGGCCGGCTCAGCCGGCCGTGTCGGGCGGCAGCAGCATGGACAGGAAGGTGCGGGCCGGCGCCGGCAGCGGGATCTCGTTCAGGTGGACGGCCGCGATGTAGCGGCGGGGCAGCGGCGGCTCGAGCGGCAGCTCGACCAGCGTGCCCTCGGCCAGCGCCTCGCTGGCGAACTCGCGCACGACGCAGGAGACGCCCAGGCCGATCTTGGCAAAGTCCAGCAGCAGGTCGTGCGCGCCCAGCTCAATTTCGGGCGCGACCGAGACCCCCATCTCGAGCAGCGCGGCGTCCACGCAGCGCCGGGAGTTGGACTGCCGCTCCAGCATGATCAGCGGGACTCCGGCCAGCCGTTCGGGCGTCAGCGTGCCGAGCTGCGCATAGCGGGGCCCCGCCACAAAGCTGTCGTGCACGTGCAGGCAGGGCCGCACGGTCAGCCCCTCGGTCTCGTAGGGCATGCTCAAAAAGGCGAGGTCCACCCGCCCCTGCCGCAGGCAGTGGAGCAGCTCGCTGCTGGTGCCGTTCTGGACGCCCAGCGAGATGTCGGGGTACTGGGCGACAAAGGCCTCCAGCATGGGCAGCAGCAGGTGCCGGGCCACCGTGTCGCTGGCGCCGATGCGCAGCTCGCCAAGCTGCAGGCGGCGCAGGCGGTCGAGCTTGTACTCCCCGGCCTCCAGCAGCGCGATGGCGGCCTCGGCATGCTGGCGCAGCAGCTCGCCCTCGGCCGTGAGCGCCGCGCCCTTGACGTTTCGGATGAAGAGCCGCGTGCCCAGCTGCCCCTCCAGCTGCCGGATGGACTGGCTGACCGCCGGCTGCGAAATGAACAGCTTGCGTGCGGCCGAGGTGAAGCTGCCCTCGGCCACCACTGCCAAAAAGATCCGGTAGAGCTCCAGGTTGACCTTGTTCATAAGGACTCCTTATTAAGAATAAATCAAATTGGTTATTTACTTATATCTCTAACCATAGTATAATCAATGCGGTTTGTAAAGTCCATTTTAATGTATCCGATGCTGTAAACAGACCCGCCGCCCGGACGGCGGGCGAAGTCAGTCAGACACGAGAAAGGAGGGGAGCCCGTGAGCAGAGCGGTTGGAACGGTCGTCCGCGGCCTGCGCGCCCCCATTATTCAGCAGGGAGACGACCTGCTGACCATCCTGACCGAGACGGTCCTGCGGGCGGTCGAACAGGAGCACATCACGCTGCGGGACCGCGACATTGTCGCGGTGACCGAGGCGGTCGTGGCCAAGGCACAGGGCAACTACGCCATGATCGACGACATTGCGCAGGACGTGCAAGACAAGCTGGGCAGCGAGGTGATCGGGGCGGTCTTCCCGATCCTGAGCCGCAACCGCTTTGCCTCCAGCCTGAGCGCTGTGGCCAGGGCCGCCAAAAAGGTGGTGCTGCAGCTCAGCTATCCGAGCGACGAGGTGGGCAACCACCTGATCAGCCTCGACCAGATCGACGCCGCCGGCCTCAACCCCTGGTGCGACGTGCTGACCGAGGCCGAGTTCCGCGCCCACTTCGGCGTCACGCGGCACTTTTTCACGGGGCTCGACTACATTTCCTACTACCGCGAGGTCATCGAGCGGGAGGGCTGCGAGGCGGTCATCCTGTTTGCCAACGACCCACGCGAGATTTTAAAGCACACCGGGCGGGTGCTGGCCTGCGACATCCACACGCGGGAGCGCACAAAGCGCCTGCTGCGGGAGGGCGGCGCCGAGCGGGTGCTGGGGCTGGACGACCTGCTGACCAGTTCGGTGGGCGACAGCGGCTTCAACCCGGTGTACGGGCTGCTGGGGGCCAACCGCGCCACCGAGGAGCGGGTCAAGCTCTTCCCGCGCGACGGGCAGGCCTTTGTGGAGCAGGCGGCCAAAAACCTCAGGGAGGCCACCGGCCGCAAGCTCGAGGTCATGATCTACGGCGACGGCGCCTTCAAAGACTCGGTGGGCAAGGTGTGGGAGCTGGCCGATCCGGTGGTCAGCCCGGCCTATACCGACGGGCTGGACGGCCTGCCCAGTGAGATCAAGCTCAAGTACCTGGCCGACAGCGCCTTTGCCCACCTGCGCGGGGAGGCGCTGTGCAACGCGGTCATCCACTCGATTCAGCACAAGGACGAGCTCGAGGGCGGCATGATCAGCCAGGGGACCACGCCCCGCCGCCTGACCGACTTGATCGGCTCGCTCTGCGACCTGACCTCGGGCAGCGGCGACAAGGGCACCCCGTTTATTCTGGTGCAGGGCTACTTCGACAACTACGCCGCCAACGGGCAGTAGCACAGGCCTGCCGTCCGCCGGGATGGCAACAATCAGCCGACAAAAAATGCAGCGGACACCGCTGCATTTTTTTGTTGGCCAGATCAGCTAGGGTCGATCGTCCGCGTGGGTGTGCAATTGTGGAAGCCATGCCGTCGGAGCACAATCGTGGGTCCCCGCCGTTCGCGGGACGAGGCAAGGGCCGCCCCACGTAGAGGGGGATGTGGTCCCGGCCACTGCGCCGCAAACGGGCAGGCGTGAGCCCACCGCCGGCAGGCAGCGCCGCCGGGCGCGGCAAAGGCCATCCCCGCCGTTTGCGGGACAGACCCAAAATCGCCCCGCCAATCGTCGGGACAAAGAAACAGGGGGGCCTTCGCCCCCCTGAATGGGTCTCCGCTACTGTCCGCAGGCCGTCTTGAACTCGGTGAAGATTTCGGCGTGCAGGTCCATGGCCTCGGTGCCGATGTTCTGGATCATCTCCATCTCGAGCGAAAAGCCCTCGGGCAGCGTCAAAAAGCTCCTGAACTCTTCGGCGATGTAGGGCTCGGCCGCCTCGGTGGTGCAGTAGTAGCCCAGCCACTCAAAGCACTGGGCCGCCACCTCGGGCTCGAGCAGGTAGTTGAGGAACAGGTGGGCCGCCTCGGCCGAAGGGGCCTGCGAGGGGATGAAGCCGGCCATGATGCCAAAGCCAATGCCCTCGGCCGGGTAGACCACCTCGAGCTCGGGCATGGCCAGCTTGGCCATGGTCACCTGCGAGGTGTACATCACGGCGGCGTTGATCTCCCCCATCACGAGGTCGTCCTGCAGGTTGTCGTCCTTGATCAGGCGGATGTTGGGGGCCAGCTCCAACAGCTTGTCGCCGGCGGCGCGGATCTGGACAAGGTCCTCGGTGTTGTAGCTCTGCCCCAGCACCTTGAGGGCCATGCCGTTGATTACGCGGAAGTTGCCGACGACGCCCAGCATACCCTTGAGCGAGGCATCCCAGAGGTCGGCATAGCCGGCGATGGGCTTTGTGACGGCCGCGGGGTTGTACACGATGGTCTGCACGCCGGCGCCGTAGGGCACGGTGTACAGGTCGCCCGGATCGTAGAACTGTCCCTGATAGAGCGGGTTGATGTTGCCGTAGTTCGAGAGCTGCGCCTTGTCCAGCGGCTGCGCCAGCCCCTGGGCAATGGCCATCTCGATGATGTAGTCGTCCGCGATGACCAGGTCGTACTCGCCGCCGTTCACGGCCTGCAGTTTGGTCAGCATGTTCTCGCCGTAGTCGAAGTTGGCATAGTTGACCGCGATGCCGGTCCTTTGCTCAAACTCGGCCAGCACCTCGCTGGGGAACATGCCCTCCCAGGTATACAGGTTCAGGCGGGTCGGGGGGGCGGGCTCACCGTCGCCGTCGCCACCGCCGTCGGTCTTCGGGGTGCAGCCGGCCAGCAGGGCAAGGCCCAGGGTGAGCAGCAGGAGCAGGGAGAGGATTTTTTTCAATACAAACGCCTCCGGTCAAACGAATTTTTTCAGTAGGACAAGGGGGGGTCCTATGGAGGATTATACCATAGCGGTAGACGGCAGGTCAATCTTCTGTCAAGCTTTTTGCATGGCGCGCGCTAGAGGTCATACTTTTTGGAGCGCCCGATCAGGAAGGAGAACAGCCCGAACAGCAGCGTCACGCCGAACATCAGGGCACAGAGCGCGTTGGTCTTGGGGGTCACGCCGGTGCGCAGCTGGGTGTAGATCTTGAGCGGCAGCGTGTTGGTGTTGACATTGCTCAAAAACATGCTGATGACCACGTCGTCGAGGCTCATGGCAAAGGACAGCAGCATGCCCGAGAGGATGGCCGGGCGCATCAGCGGCAGCGTGATGTCGTAAAAGGCGCGCAGCTCGCCGGCGCCGAGGTCCCTCGCCGCCTCGACATAGCTCTTGTCCATGCCGGCCAGCCGGGCCTTGACCATCATGAAGACGTAGGGGATGCAAAAGGAGGTGTGGGCCGCGATCAGCGCCGTCATGCCGAAGGGGAGGCCGATCAGCGAGAAGAAGGACAAAAACACCATGCCCAGCACGATTTCGGGGATCATGATGGGCAGCGTCGAGAGGTACTCCACGAGGCCGTTGGCGCGCAGGTGCAGGCGGGTCATCGCGACGGCGCCCAGCGTGCCGACCGCGCCGGCGCAGAGGCTGCTGGCCGTGGCCAGAATCACGCTGTTGCGCAGCGCCTCGAGCATCGAGCGGTCGCGCAGCAGGTCGCGGTACCAGTGCAGCGAAAAGCCCTCCCACACCGAACTCAGCCGCCCCGCGTTGAACGAGTAGACGATGACCAGAAAAATGGGCAGGTAGGTGATCAGCGTGATCAACGCCAGGTAGAGGTTGGGCAGCGGGGTCCTGTTCTTCATATCAGCCCCTCCAGATCCCGCACCTTGGTGATGCGCCGGTACAGGTAGATCAGCAGCGTGGTCAGCAGCATCAGCACCACCGAGAGGGCCGCCGCAAAGGGCCAGTTGCGGGTCTTGAGCAGCTGCTCCTGGATCACGCTGCCCACCAGCACCACCTTGTTGCCGCCGAGGATGTCGGCAATGAAGAAGAGGCCCATCGAGGGGATGAAGGTCAGCACCACGCCCGACAGCAGGCCGGGCAGCGTGAGCTTGAAGGAGATGGTGAAAAAGGCCTGCAGGGGGGTGGCGCCGAGGTCCCTGGCCGCCTCCACGAGGCCCCAGTCCAGCTTTTCGGCGCTGGAGTAGACCGAGTAGATCATAAAGGGGGTCAGCACGTAGACCATACCCACCGCGACGGCCGGATAGGTGTACAGCAGCCGGAGCGGCTCCGCGGTTAGCGAGGCGGCCATCAGCAGCTTGTCGAGGATGCCGTTTGCGCGGAAGATGATCATCCAGCCGTACAGCCGCATCAGCGAGCTGGTCCAGAAGGGCAGGATCAGCAAAAACGAAAAGAGGCCGCGCCACTTGGGCGGCAGCTTGGCCATGAAGTAGCCAAAGGGGTAGCCGATCAGCGCGATCAGCGTGGTGCAGAGCAGCGCCAGCTTGAGCGACTGCACAAAGGTGTTCAGGTAGACCGGCTGCAGGATTTTGAGGTAGTTGTCCAGCGTGAACACATAGTGCACGCCCCAGCCCTCGGCCCGGGTCAGAAAGCTGAGCAGCAGCATGTAGACCAGCGGCCCCGCCACCAGCAGCAGCGTGGTCAGGTAGATGGGCAGCAGCATGAGCAGCAGCGGCAGGTTTTTGCCGCGCCGCGGGCGGCCGGCGGCAGTCCCCTTCATTGGGCGCTCACCTCCAGGTCGATCAGCACGGCGCTCTCGGGCGCCCAGTTCAGCGAGACGGCGTCGCCCGGCTCCAGCGCCGAGTTGAGGCCGTGGCGGCTGACCGTAAAGGTCTGGCCGTCGGCCAGCTGCACCGCAATGCGCAGCATGCCGCCGGCAAAGCTCTTCTCGGACACGACACCGCGCAGGCCGGCGCAGTCGCTGCGGTCGCCCAGCAGCGCGATGTCGACCTGCTCGCTGCGCACGGCCAGCGTGAGCGGCTGGCCCTGCGCGACCGGCGCGCCGCGCCGCGCGACCGGCACGCAGCCGCCCGGGTGCCGGCAGAGCACCACGGTGTCCCCCTCCACGCGCTCGGCGACGCCGTGCAGCAGGTTGGCGTTGCCCACAAAGGTGGCCACAAAGCTGGTGCGGGGCGCGTCGTAAATCTCGGCCGGTGTGCCGATCTGCTCAAACTGCCCGGCCCGCATCACGGCGATGCGGTCGGACATGTTGAGCGCCTCCTCCTGGTCGTGCGTGATGTAGACAAAGGTGATGCCCAGCTGCTTTTGCAGCCGCTTGAGCTCGATCTGCATCTGGCGGCGCAGCTGCAGGTCCAGGGCGCCCAGCGGCTCGTCCAGCAGCAGCAGGGCCGGGCGGTTGACGATGGCGCGGGCGATGGCCACCCGCTGGCGCTGGCCGCCCGAGAGCTCGTTTGGCATGCGGCGGCCGTAGCCCTCGAGCTGGACCAGCGCAAGCGCCTCCTCGGCCGCCCGGCGGATGTCGGCGCGGGGGCGCTTCCGAAGGCGGAGGCTGTAGCCGATGTTGTCCTCCACCGTCATGTGGGGGAAGAGGGCGTAGTTCTGAAACACCGTGTTGACGTCCCGCCGGTTGGGCTCGACGCCGGTCACGTCCCGCCCCTCCAGCAGCACGCGGCCGCTGTCGGGCTGCTCCAGCCCCGCGATGATGCGCAGCGTGGTCGTCTTGCCGCAGCCCGAAGGCCCGAGCAGGGTGATGAACTCCCCCTGCCAGATTGAGAGGTCGATGCCGCCCAGCGCCACGACCTCGGCATAGTGCTTGACGACCTGTTCCAGCTGTAAAATGGGCTCCCTCATGCCGTTGACTCATCACCTTACCCGTTGGATTTGCGCCCCGGCGCTGTGTTGTCCCGGGGGATAAAAAACCCGCGCAGGGACTGCGAGGGCAGACTACCCCCATTATACAGACTGTGCGCCGCGCTGGCAAGGGTGTTGCCGCGGCGGCTTGCCCGGCCCGTCCTTTTTCGGCGGGCCGGCGTGGTACAGGCACCAAAGCGGGGGCGGCTGAATATACTCAAAACGTGTTGCCGGCGCGCGGTATGGCGCCCGGCCGAAAAGCGAAAAGAAAACCGGAGGTGTCCCGGCCTTGATTCTGACAGGAGCCCTGCTGACCCTCAACATGATGTTTCTGCTGCTGTATATCACCAGCCCCTCCTCCTTTCCAAAGCCGCTCTCGCCGCAGGAGGAGCTGGAGTGCCTCAAGCTGGTGGAGCAGGGGGACGCCGTGGCGCGCGACCGGCTGATCGAGCACAACCTGCGGCTGGTGGTCCACATCGTCAAGAAGTACTACACGACCGGGGATCAGGACGACCTGATCTCGATCGGGACCATCGGCCTGATCAAGGCGGTGGATTCCTTTGACCACCGAAAGGGCATCCGGCTGGCCACCTATGCCGCCCGCTGCATTGAAAACGAGATCCTCATGTACTTTCGCACGCTGCGCAAGAGCGCCGGCGATCTCTCGCTCTCGGAGGCCATCGACGCCGACCGCGAGGGCAATACGCTCTCGCTCTACGACGTGCTCTCGTCGGAGGACTCCATCATCAGCCAGGTCACGCTGGCCATGGACATCAGCCGTCTCTACGAGCTGATTGAGACCGAGCTGGACGAGCGGGAGCGCGAGATCGTCCGCCTGCGCTATGGGTTGGGCGGCTGCCGGGAGTTGACCCAGCGCGAGGTGGCCAGCGGCATGGACATCAGCCGCTCCTACGTCTCGCGCATTGAAAAAAAGGCGCTGCAGAAGCTGGCCAAGGGGTTTTCGCAGGCGGGCGGGCAGAGCGGCTGAGCGGCTGTGTCCGCCAGGGCCGCCTGTCCCCGGCCGGGGCGGGCGGCCCTTTTTAGGTGCGCCGGCCGGCGCAGGCGCCGCGAGGGGAGGGGAAAAACGGTGAAGAGAAGACTGCCGCGCACCATGAGTCCCAAGCAGGACATTGAGGACTATATCTACGAGGCGCAGATCGCCGTCACCAGTGGGCGCTGAGGGGCATTGTGTGGTCTCGTCACAGGTACAACACCCTTTTTGTGCGGCGCGGTGGCTGCCGCCCGGACCCGGTCGGGGAGCCTTGCGCTTTGTCGACAAGCGCAAGGATTGTACTTTCGGTCGAAGCATGGGCGTGCATGCGTTTTTAGTTGCCTTGCTCCACAGCATAGGAGAAATCCCGGGTTTTTCATTTGGGGTTGCGGGTCATGAGGTGTCAAACGGGCCTGCGATCGAAACGGGCCGCGGGCGCCACGGTGTTATGCACGGTGCCCGCAGCCCTTTGTTGAGCCGCAATTCATTTACAAAAGATGCAATATTTGACATTCTTCGCAAATCGCGATATACTTAAAGTTATAAAAATACAGGGTCACTTTGCAGGCGGCTTGCCGACGGTGCCCGACGCGGGGCCCATTGCGGCACGCCGAGGGGTGGGGTCAGTCCGGCACAGCGGCCACCCCCGGCAACGTCCGACTCCGCACGCGGATCAGTTACCTCATTCATAATCATATGCAAAATTCATGGATGGACAGGGCGCAACACGCCTTGCCCAAATACACAGCCGTGAAGGCGACAGCATCTCGAGGTGAAATCGATGGACGAAAAACTGGATTATGCAAAATCCCTCTCGCGGTCGGGGCGGCAGCCAACCGTTCAGGAGCATTTGCAGGCGGTTGCACAGCAGGCGGGAGCGTTTGGCGCCAAGCTCGGCATGGAGGAGCCCTGCCGCATGGCCGGGCTGTTTCACGATGTTGGCAAATACGGCGATATCTTTAAGGAGGTGCTGGCCGGCAAGGCCACCAACGTCGATCATGCCATCTGCGGAGCGGCCATCCTGCTGGGGAGCATGGACGATTCATTGAAGCTGAAGCGTCGCTACCGGCCGGTCATGGAGGCCATCAACGGGCACCATACGGGTCTGATGGAGCTCGAGCTGCTGGAGCCGGCGCTCAGGGAGAGCCTTGTTTCGGAACACGCCGTCTCGGTCAACGAAAGAAAGGTGGCGGCGCTGGCCGGACCGGCTGCGTACCAGAAGGTGATGCAGAAGTTTAGACGCGACTTCCCGCACTTCAAGGCGCCCAGCTTCCCCGCGTTTTCCGCCTCGGATCCGGCGCTCCCGGCCGCGGCGCAGAATGTGGAGTCCATGCTTCACGCGCGCATGCTCTTTTCCTGCCTCGTGGACGCCGACTACACGGTCTCGGCCGCCGACGACGACCCGGAGGATTCGGATCGGACGGCGTGTTTTGACTTCGATCCGCAGGCGCTGCTGGAGCAGCTGTATGCCCACCGGGCGGAGATCCGGCGAACGTCCACGGCCGAGGAGGGGGTGAACCGGCTGCGGGACAAGCTGTTCGACCGATGTTACGCAGTGGGGGAGCGTGAAGGCGGCCTGTTTGCCCTGACCGCCCCCACCGGAACCGGGAAGACGCTGGCACTGCTGCACTTTGCACTGCGCCACTGCCAGGTGCACGGCAAAAGGAGGATCATTGTGGTGCTGCCGTTCCTGACGCTGGCCGAGCAAAATGCCGACACCTATGCCAAGATCATTCCGGAGCTGCTGGTCGACCACAGCCAGCGTCAGCTGGGTGATGAAGCGCGCGAATTTGCAGCGCGTTGGAACGTGCCGTTTATCCTCACCACCTCGGTCCGGTTTTTTGAAACGCTGTTTGCGCAGAGGGCGACCGACTGTCGGAAGCTCCACAACATCGCAAACAGCGTTATTTTGTTTGACGAATCCCAGAGCCTGCCGCCCGAGGTCACCAGCGCGACGCTGTGGGCGGCCAAGGAGCTGTGCCGCCGCTACCGCTGTACGATGGTCTTCTCCTCCGCAACGCAGCCCTGCTTTGACGCCCTGCCGCAAGTGGCGTGGAAACCGGTCGAAATCATGCCCGAGCACTCCGAGCTGTTTCGGGCCTTGAGCGACCGGACGCAGGTGGAGTGGCGGCTGCAGGCCAAAACCCCGCTGGAGGAGATCGCGCGGGAAATGCAGGCGCAAAACAGTGTCTGCGCCATTGTCAACCTGCGCAGGCACGCTGCAATACTGTACCGCCTGCTGGGGGAACAGAGCCCCGCGGAGGAGACGTTTTTCCTGACCACGGATCTTTGCCCCGCGCACCGGAGCCGGCTGGTCAAAACAATTGTGCACCGGCTGGGCAGCGGCCTGCCCTGTCGGGTCGTTGCCACGCAGTGCATTGAAGCGGGCGTGGATCTGGACTTTCAGTGCATGTACCGCGCGCTTGCGCCGCTCGAATCGATCATTCAGGCGGCGGGCCGCTGCAACCGCAACGGCAAATATGGGTCGTACCGCCCAGTGATCGTCTTTGAGCCGGACGAGCCGGGGCGGCTGTACCCCGGCGACTGGTATGAAAACGCAGCCATCCTCGTCAAGCAGCTGTCCGCGTGCCGCCGGATCGACATTCACAACCCGGAGGACATTGAGCGGTATTACCGTGAGCTCTTCAAGAGAGCGCAGGACAAGGCCGCGCTGACCGAGGCGCTTGAGAACCGCAGCTTTTCAGACACCGAGCAGGCCTACCGGCTGATTGACAACCAAGGCGTGCGGGTCATCGTCCCCTACGAGGGGGAAAAGGCGCTGTATGAATTCGTTCGGGCACAGGCGCTGCAGACCGGCATGACCCCGGCGCTGATGTGCCTGGCCGCGCCCATCACGGTGACGGCCTTTGCGCGCCGCCTGTCCGGCTTTGCCGAAAACCTGCGCTATTCGAAACGGGGGCGTCCGGGCGAGGCCGCCAGCGACTACCACCTGCTGCTCCCGCAATGTGCGTCGCACTACACCGGCGACATGGGCCTGCAGCTTCCCGAAAAAGCGACGTATGACTGGATGTGGAAAAAATAATCTGAAATGGTTGACAAATCCAGATATTTAATATATCATTCTATCGACCCTAAAGAATTGCAAGGGTTGTTTGCCTGTGCGCCGCACAGGCGGGAATAGAAATGAGAGTATGATTTATATCGCTGCTCTGCGGCGTTTTGGCCGCGGAGCACAAATAACGGAGGTGATTATAGTGGAAATCGTCATTGAAGTCTGGGGGGATTTTGCGTGTTTCGCGCCCCCCCAAGGGAAGGTGGAGCGCTCGACCTACGCCTTCCCGACCCCCTCGGCGGCTAGGGGCATTCTGTCGGCCATCTTTTGCAAGCCCAAGGAGTTCCTGTGGCAGGTCGATCGCATCGAGGTGCTCAACCCGATCCGCTACCTCTCGATCAAGCGCAACGAAGTGAAGTGCAAGATCGGCAACAAGCTCATTTACACCGACGAGGAGCGCACCCAGCGGCAGACGGTGGCGCTCAGGGATGTGCGCTACCGGATTGCCGCCACCATTGTTCCGCGGCCGGCCTTTGCCGGGCGGGAAAAGCAGCTGTACGAGCAGGCACTGCGCAGGATCCGGGGCGGCAAGACGTATTTCCAACCCGCTCTTGGACAGCGTGAGTTTGTCGCCTACTTTGAGGAGAGCGACGGGGAGCGCAAGCCCATTTCGGAGAGCCTGGACGCCGGCCTGATGGTCTACGACGTGTTTGACCTGCAGGACACCGAGGTGCACAAGACCTGTAGGCCCTGCCTCTCACTGTTTCACGCGGTCATGGAGCAAGGCGTCATCCACATCCCGCCCTATGACAGCCCCGAGGTGCTGAAAGGAGCAGGCCTATGCTGAAAGCCCTTTACGACTATGCCGGGCGGCATGCGCTCGCGCTTCCGGTGGGCTATGCCAACAAGGACATCAAAGGCTATATTTCTCTCTCGGCCACCGGAGCACTGCTCGGCGTGGTGATGGACGGCAAGGCCGTCCCCTGCCCGGACATCGGCGCCCTTGCCCACAGCACCGAAAAGAGCAATGTGCTGGCGGAAAAGCGCGGGGTGGTTCTGCCGAAAGCGCCGACGGCCAAGAGCCGCTTTTTCCTGGACGCGCTGAAATCCGGCGCGCAGGCGGAGCCAATGCTGGCGGTTTGTGCCGCGGCAATAGAGGACCCGGCGACCGCCGCACAAATCCAGGAGGAGCTCGACCGCCACGGCATTAAAAATGCCGACCGCATCTCCTTTCAGGTCGACGGGAAGTCGATCCTGGAGAGCCCAAAGATTGCGGCGTGGTGGACGGACTTTCGCCTGCAATTCCGAACGGCGCAGGACAGGCCGACCTCGGTCTGCCTGATCACCGGGCAGCCGGTGACGCCCACCGCAACCACCCCGCCGATCAAAGGGCTGCTGGCCGTCGGCGGCCACCCCAGTGGAGATGCGCTGATCTGCTTTGACAAGGCCGCCTTTTGCTCCTACGGGCTAAAGCAGGGCGCCAACGCGCCGGTGTCCGAGGAGGCCTTTGCCGCGGTCAAAGCGGCGCTGGAGCACCTGCTGGAAGGCGCGCCAACTCTGGCCGGCATGAAGTTTGTCCACTGGTACGACCGCCCCATCCCACCGGAGGAAGACCCCCTGCAGACCGGCGATCTTTTTGGGGGTGAGAGCCTGAGCCTTGAGATGGACGAGGACGACGGGCAGCCGGATGAAGAAACCCCGGAGGAGCGGGCGCAGCGGGAGAGGGGCGCGCGCAGGGGGGCCGATCAGGTCGTGGAAAGCGTGTACTCCGGCGAGCAGGCAAGGGTGCTGCAAAACGTTTACCACATCCTGCTGCTGACCGGCGTAAGTGGCCGCGTGATGATCCGCCGCTATGAGCGGGGAAGCTACGAGGCGCTGAAGCAGAACCTTGAGCGCTGGCAGGAGGATTTGCAGCTGACCAACGCCTTCGGCACGGCGGACATCAAGAGCTGCAAGCTGAACGCCCGCCTGTTTCGGCTGCTCAGCCACCAGAAGGTGGACAAGGATCCCTTTCGGCGGCTGGGAAGGGAGCTGTCCGGCCTCACCGAGGCCATTGTTGCGTCGATTCTGAACGGGACCGCGCTGCCTGAACCGGTCGGTGCGCGTGCGCTGGCGTATGTCCGCGCGCAGATGTTTGCCGCCGGCACCGAAGGCGAGACAAAATCCAGGACCGTCCCGGTGCCGGACGGCCGGGCCTGCCAATGGCTCAAGGTCTGGCTGCTGCGCAAGGAACGGAACAAAGGGGGAGAAAAACTGATGGAACGGTACAATTTGGAACACCCGGAGCCCGCCTATCACTGCGGCGGCCTGATGGCCGTCTACGCCGCCATTCAAAAGATGGCCATGCCTGACGTCAATGCGGGCGTTGTCCAGCGGTACTACGGCGCGGCCAGCCAGACGCCGGCGCTGGTGCTCGGGCGGCTCAATCAGCTCTCCATGCACCACCTGGAAAAGCTGCGCTCCACAATACTTGCAGAGGGGTATGCAAAGCATCTGGCCCGCCTGTATACAGCCCTTCAGGACAACATTCCCCCGGTGCTGAACCTTGAACAGCAGGCCTACTTCGCGCTGGGCTACTATCAGCTGTGGGCGGTGATCAAAGGGGAAGAGGCCGCCTATTTTGCATCCAAAAAGCAAAAGGACAAGCAGCCGGGACAAGAGGACGGGGAACCGGCCTCCGAAATGGTGAATTGACTAAACAATTGACGTGGAGGGATGAACATGGCCATTCAAAATCGCTATGAGTTCATGTACTATGTGTCCTGCACAAACGCCAACCCCAACGGCGACCCCGACATGGGCAACACGCCGCGCATGGACCCGCAGACCATGGAGGGCTATATCACCGATGTGGCGACCAAGCGCCGCATCCGCAACTACATCGACAGCGCCTACGCCGGACAGGACGGCATGAACATCATCGTCCAGCAGTCCACCAACATAAACCGTCACATCGCCCGCGCCAAGCGCGAGGCCGGGTTTGAAGACTGCGCCAAGGGCAAGGAAGCGGTTTACGCCGGGCGCAGAAAGGCCTGCGAGCTGTTTTATGATGTGCG
>JAAYBB010000067.1 GCA_012719075.1 Clostridiales bacterium
AAAGCCGTCCACCTCGCCGGTCTGCAGGCTCAGCACGCCGTCGATGGGGCTCGAGATCAGCACATACTCGCTGTCGGGCAGGTACTTCTCGGCGTACTCAAACTGCAGCGAGGAGATCTGCACGGCGACCTTTCTGCCGTTGAGCGCCTCAATGGAGTTGATCTCCGCCTCCATGCCCTTGCGGACCAGCGCCCCCTGATACCCCTCGTCCAGCGCGTAGGGGCCGGCCATCATGGTGCTCTCGGCCCGCTCGGGCCGGTAGGCCAGCCCCGAGATGCCCACGTCGGCCTGGCCCTGCACCACCGTCTCGATCACGGTCTCAAAGCTCAGCGGCATGATTTCGAGCTCCACGCCCAGCTGCTCGGCGATGTACTTGCCCAGCGCAATGTCGCAGCCCACATACTTGTCCTCGCCCTCGCCCGCGTTTAAGTTTTCAAACTCAAAGGGGGCCCACTCGGGGTTGGTGGCCATGACCAGCTTGCCGGTGCCCAGCACCCGCTCCAGCGCGTTTTCGTACACCGTCTCCTTCGGCTGGCAGCCGGCCGAAAACGACAGTGCCAGCGCTGCGGCCAGCCCGGCCGCGATCCTCTTTCTCATGTCCATTTGAAACGCCTCCCGAATCTTTTGTTTTTTGTGTGGCCCGCCGGCCAAAATAAAAAAGAGCCCTGTAGTTTCCTACAAGGCTCCAGTTCACGGTGATCCTCATAGGCACAAGCACATGTAGCGCCTGTGCCCGGTCGCACACGCGCTTCTACCTATGATGGTGGTGCAGGGTAAAGAGGCCGGTTGGCTTCACAGCGGCACGCTCCCGTTGATTGATGTGGCCAGTATACCACGGGTTTTTGGCCCTGTAAAGCCCCCTTTTGCACCGGGGCGCAATTTTTTTGCGGACGGCGGCGCGGGCACCCCCTTGAATTTGGTTTGATTTCCGCCCGCAGAAGGGGTAAAATAAGGTATTGTGGGCCTGTCCAGCGGGCGGCGGGGGCGCCCACCCCGGTGCGGCGCGCCGCCTGACCGCGGCCGCCGGGCGGGGGCCGCGCCGGCCCCCGCTCCCCCCGTCCCCACGCGGGAACCCCTGCGGGGGTTTGCTGCGGCGGAGTCCGCCGCAGCGGGCGCCTTCGGCGCCTGCGCGGGGGTGGGGCCTTGCCCCGGAGAGGGGCCGAAGCGCCCGGAAAGGCTCCGCCGTCCTTGGGTCCTGCCCTATCCCGGGCGGCCCCGCCCATCCCAAGGATTCTCCCCCACGCAGCGCAATCCCCCGGTGAAGATTTTTCCCGTCCTGGGCGGACCGAGCGCTTGGCGGAGGACAAGTCCCCGAAAGGCCAAGTCCCGGGAGCGTCCTTGCCTCACCTTTTGGCCCTATCCCGCTCCTGGGTTCCGCTTTGGGCTCCGCTCTTGAGCCCCTGCCTTACCTGCGAGCCCCCTTCTGCCCCAAAACCTCCATCCCATCCCGGGAGAGCCGATCCGCCCCGACCGCCAATCCCGCCCCATAAAAACCGCCCCTCTCCTCCATTTACACCCAGAAAACCGACCGCAAAGGAGTCCGCCGATGAAACTGCTGGTCTTTGACGGCAACAGCATCCTCAACCGCGCCTATTACGCCATCCGGCCCCTGACCAACGCCGAGGGGCTGTACACCCACGGCGTCTACGGCTTTTTGGCCATCTTTTACAAGGAGCTCGAGGCCGAGCGCCCCGACGCCGTCGCGGTGGCCTTCGACCTGCCCGGCCCCACCTTCCGCCACGAGCGCTTCGAGGCCTACAAGGCCCACCGAAAGGGCATGCCCGAGGAGCTGGCGGTGCAGCTGCCGGTGCTCAAGGAGGTGCTGGGGGCCATGCGGGTCTGTCAGCTGGAACTGCCGGGCTACGAGGCCGACGACATCATCGGCACGCTGGCCGAGCGCTGCGACCGCATCGGCGACGACTGCGTCATCGTGACCGGCGACAAGGACGATTTGCAGCTGGTCAGCGACCGCGTCACGGTCAAGCTGGCGGTCACCAAGGGCGGCGTCAGCCAGAGCCTGCGCTACGACCCCGCGCTGGTGCAGGAGACCTACGGCTTTGAACCGGCGCGCATCGTCGACCTCAAGGCCCTGATGGGCGACCCCTCCGACAACATCCCCGGGGTGCCCGGCGTCGGCGAGAAGACGGCGCTGTCGCTGCTGCAGCGCTTTGGCAGCCTCGAGGCCATCTACGGCGGGCTCGAGACGCTCGACATCCGCGACAGCCTGCGCAAAAAGCTGGCCGAGGGGCGCGAGCTGGCCACCCTCTCGCAGGAGCTGGCCCAAATCCACCGCGAGGTGCCGGTGCCCATCGACCCGCAGGCGCTGCGGCTGCGGGAACCCGACCAGGAGGCGCTGCTGGCGCTGTTTCGCCAGCTGGAGTTTGCGTCCTTTGCCGCAAGGCTGCAGGCCCAAGCGCCGCAGGCGCCGGCCGGACAGCCGGCGGCCACGCCGATTGCGGACCTGCCCGCGCTCGAGGCGGCGCTGCGCGACGAGCTCTATGTCGCGCCGGGCGAGGCGGGGCTGACCTTTGCCTCGGACGCCGGCCTGTTTGCGCTGGAGCGGGCGGCGCTCGGCCCCGCCTACCCGCAGCTGGCCGCCCGCCTGCTGGGCGGCGACGAGCCCAAGACGGTCGAGGACGCCAAGTCGGCCATGACGGCGCTGGCCCGCGAGGGCCTGCCGCTGGCGGGCCTGGCCTTTGACCCGGCGCTGGCCTCCTATCTGATCAACCCCTCCTCCAAACACACGCTCGAGGCCCTCTGCGCCGCCCACCTCGACCGCGCGCTGCCCGAGGGCGAGGCCGCCCGCGCGCTGGCGCTGCGCGAGCTGCGCCCGCTGCTGGCCGACCGGCTGGAGCAGGACGGGCTGACCGCGCTGATGCAGCAGGTGGAGCTGCCGCTCTCGCGGGTGCTCAGCGAGATGGAGCAGCGCGGCTTCTCGGTGGACGAGGCGGCGCTGCGCCGCTTTGGCGAGACCCTCAAGCGCGACATCGCCGAGCTCGAAGAGAAAATTTACGCCTTTGTCGGGCCCTTTAACCTCAACTCGCCCAAGCAGCTCGGCGAGGTGCTGTTCGAGCGGCTGGGGCTGCCGCCGGCCAAAAAGACCAAGACCGGCTACTCGACCGACGCCGAGACGCTCGAGCGCCTGCGCGAGGCACACCCCATGCTGCCGCTGATCCTCGAGTACCGCAAGCTGACCAAGCTCAACTCCACCTATGTCGACGGCTTTCTCGCGCTGGTGCAGAACGGGCGCATCCACACCACCTTCCACCAGACGCTGACGCTGACCGGCCGCCTCTCGTCGGCCGAGCCGAACCTGCAGAACATCCCGGTGCGCGAGCCGCTGGGGCGGGAGCTGCGCCGCATGTTCGTGGCCGGCGAGGGCTGCACGCTGATCGACGCCGACTACAGCCAGATCGAGCTGCGGGTGCTGGCCCACATCGCGCAGGACGAGACCATGACCCAGGCCTTCCGCGCGGGGGCCGACATCCACACGCTCACGGCCTCGCAGGTCTTCGGCGTCTCGCTGGAGGCCGTGACGCCCGCCATGCGCCGCTCGGCCAAGGCCGTCAACTTCGGCATCGTCTACGGCATTTCGGACTTTTCGCTGGCCGGCGACATCGGGGTCTCCCGCGCCGAGGCCAGGCGGTATATCGACAGCTACTTCGCCACCTACCCCGGCATCCGCCGCTACCTCGACCGCGTGGTGCAGGAGGCCAGGGAGCGCGGCTACGTGACCACGCTGCTGGGCCGCCGCCGCTACCTGCCCGAGCTGACGGCCTCCAACTTCAACCAGCGCTCCTTTGGCGAGCGGGCGGCCATGAACACGCCGATCCAGGGCACCGCGGCCGACATCATCAAGCTGGCCATGGTCCGCGTGAGCCGCCGGCTCGAGCGGGAGGGCCTGAGGGCCCGGCTGGTGCTGCAGGTCCACGACGAGCTGCTGCTCGAGGCCCCGCTCGACGAGGTCGAGGCCGCCTCCCGCGCCGTGCGCGAGGAGATGGAGGGGGCCATGACGCTGCTGGTGCCGCTGTCGGTCGACCTGCGCAGCGGAAAGAGCTGGTACGATGCGCATTGAGCCGCTCGCGGCCGACCGGCTCGCGGCCGTCGCCGCGCTCGAGGCGGCCTGCTTTTCGACCCCCTGGACGCCGGGGCAGCTGGCCGGCGAGCTTGGCGCGCCCGGCGCGCTGTCGCTCTGCCTGCTCGAGGGGGAGCGGCTGCTGGGCTACGCGCTGCTGCGCTGCGCGGCCGACGAGGCCGAGCTGCTGCGCATCGGCGTCGACCCGTCGCTGCGCGGACGGGGCCTTGGCGCCGCCCTGCTGCAGGGGGCGCTCGACGCGCTGCGGGCAGCCGGCTGCGGCCGCCTGTTTTTAGAGGTGCGGGCCGGCAACACGGCCGCCCGCCGGCTCTACGCCGCGGCCGGCTTTTACGAGGTCGGGCGCCGGGCCGGCTACTACGACCGGCCGGTCGAGGACGCGCTGCTGCTGCGGCTGGACCTGGCCGATTTTGCGTTGAAAGAGGGACCCCACGTTGAAGATCCTGGCCTTTGAGACCTCCTGCGACGAGACCGCCGCCGCCGTGGTGGCGGACGGGCGCCATGTGCTGTCCTCGGTCGTGCGCACACAAATTGACCTGCACCGCCTCTACGGCGGCGTGGTGCCCGAAATCGCCTCGCGCGCCCACGTGGAGAGCATCTCCCAGCTGGCGGGCGAGGCCCTTGCGCAGGCCGGCTGCGGCCTGGCCGACCTCGGCGCCGTCGGCGTCACGGCCTGGCCGGGGCTGATCGGCGCGCTGCTGGTGGGGGTCAACTTCGCCAAGTCGCTGGCGCTGTCGGCCGGGCTGCCGCTGGTGCCGGTGCACCACCTGCGCGGCCACATCGCGGCCTGCCGGCTGGCCGACCCGGCGCTGGCCCACCCCTTCCTCTGCCTGGTGGTTTCGGGCGGGCACACCAGCCTGGTCTGGGCACAGGACCCCGTTACCTTCCGCACGGTCGGCCGCACGCGCGACGACGCCGCCGGCGAGTGCCTCGACAAGGTGGCCCGCCTGCTCGGCCTGCCCTACCCCGGCGGCGTGGCGCTGGACCGGCTGGCGCAGCGCGGCGACCCCGCGGCCTTTCGCTTTCCGGACGCCGAAGTGCGCGACGCGCCGCTCGACTTCAGCTTCTCGGGCCTCAAGACGGCGGCCATCAACCAGCTGCACCAGCTGGAGCAGCGGGGGCAGGCCGTGGACCCGGCCGACTTTGCCGCCTCCTTTGTGGAGGCGGTCGCGCAGGCCCTCTGCCGCCGGCTGGAGCTCGCGGCGGCCGAGACCGGCGCCCCGGTGCTGGCCCTCTGCGGCGGCGTGGCCGCCAACACCGCGCTGCGGCGGCATGCGCAGGCCCTGGCCGACCGCCTTGGCCTGCCGCTGACCGTGCCGCCCCCCGCGCTGTGCGGCGACAATGCCGCCATGATCGGCGCACAGGCCCACGCCGAGCTGCTGGCCGGCCACACGGCCGGCAGCGACCTCAACGCGCTGGCCACCCGCAGCCTCGACCAAGGTTGAACGCAGGCTGCATAAAGCGCCACGGTTTCACATATTTTTTGCTTTATGCGAATATTTTACTTATGTAAACTGCTTGTCCGCCTGTTCTCCGATTCTCCCCGCCTGCGATTTCAAAATGTGGAAAACCGGCCTGAAAAATCCGGAAAACAGGCCTTCGTGTGGATAACGCTGTGGAAACTGTGGATATGTACCCCCCATCAACCCATCCAGCATAAATCTTATGTCAACTTTTTTGCGCCAAACCTACCCAAAACTTGTTAGTTATTAGGCGACCTTCGCTTCCAAATGAAAAAAGCACCCTGAATCTGACCGGCCTTTTTGTGGATAATTCCCGAATTTAGCGACTTTTTTTGCATGTTTCGATGAATAGGTCATTGATTATTCAGGCGCACCGGCCGCGCAACTCCCCGTTGAAAGGTGGACCCACCCGTGAAAAGAAGGACCCTGCTCGCGTCGATTTTGCTGCTAGCCGCCTGCCTGTTGCTCTTTGGCGTTTATCACATGTTTTCTCCCGACACAAACAACGAGCTAAAACATGTGACCGTTTCAGTGGTGGCCGATTCTTATGTAAACTCCCACAGCGCCGACACCCGCGCCGAAACCCTCTATGCGCTGCTCGAGGAGCTGCAGCTGGTCGAGGGGGAGCAGTCGGCCTATGGCTTCTTCATCACCGCGGTCGAGGGCATCGCGGCCGACGAGGGCCTGCAGCAGTGGTGGTGCATCACCCGGGACGGCGGCCAGCCGGTGAACACCGGGGCCGAGAGCACGCCGCTGCGGGACGGGGACGTCTTTGAGCTCACGCTGACCCAGGGATGGTAGGGCCCGGGGCGAGGGGCCCACGCCGCACGGCCGAGACCGTCGCGCGCATGGGCCTGATCGGCGGCCTGACCACCGCCGCGCAGCTGGCCATGGCGCCGCTGCCCAACATCGAGCCGGTCTCGCTGATCTTTTTGCTGTGCGGCGCCACCTTCGGCCTGCAGACGCTGTTTGCCGCGGCCGTCTTCGTGCTGCTCGAGGGGCTGGTGTTCGGCTTTGGGCCCTGGTGGTTCTCCTACCTCTACCTCTGGCCGCTGGCCGTGCTGCTGGGCGCGCTGTTTCGCCGCATGGAGGGCGCGCTGCCCTGGGCGCTGCTCTCGGGCTTTTACGGGCTGGCCTTCGGCACGCTCTCGGCGCTGATCTTCCTGCCCTTCGGCGGAGTTGCGCTGTTCTTCTCGACCGTGCTGTCCGGCATCCCCTTTGATTTGCTGCACTGCGGCGGCAACTTTGCCATCATGCTGCTCTGCTACCGTCCGCTGCGGCGGCTGCTGCGCCGCTACGGCCCGCCCGATTGAGGCCTCCCGCAAAACAGGCGGCCGTCCGGGGAAACTGTCCCCGGACGGCCGCCTGTCTCTGTCGAAAAACCTGCATTTTTTGTTTTATTTAAATGATTTAATACATATCGTATTAATTTCAACCCTCGCGGCCGCCGATGGCGGCCGCAAAGCGCGGGGCCAGGCCCATGCGGTCGGGGCCCAGGTGGATCGGAAACTGGTAGAGCTGGTGGTCGGGAAACTGGTTGCCCTCGATCAGGATGGGCCCGCGCGCCGTCGTGGCGACGTCCCAGCCCACGTAGCGCAGGCCGCCGGTGCGCAGCGCCGCCGCCTCGACCAGCGCCAGGGCCTCGGCAAAAAAGGGCAGCTGGGTGCCCTGCAGCGGGTGCCCGGTCAGCGGGTGCACCTCGTGCGCGCGGCCGTTCTTGTCGGCGCCCGGCGTCGAGATGCAGCCCTGCCCGTCCACCAGCGCGCACATGCCGCCGCTGCCCAGGTTGTCCACCGGCTTTCCGTTGCCGATGCGCAGGCAGCGAAAGACCGTCTGCACCCGCTCGCCGCTGCGAATCGTGACCAGCCGCAGCGTGTTGACCGAGGCGGGGTGCAGCGCGGCCAGCGCCCCGTGCTGCTCCACCCGCTCCTCCACCAGCACCTGCCCCTGCTCCAGCAGCGTCTGGCGCAGCAGCTCGGGCTCGGCGCCGGCCGCCTCGTAAAAGGCGATGCCGCGGCCGCAGGTGCCGTTGTAGGGCTTGCCCACCAGCTGCGGGTGGGCGGCGCAGAAGTCGGCAAACTCGCCGGCGCCGGCGCTGCGCAGGTCGAGCCAGGCCCGCCCGTGCCAGCCGTCGAAGTGCTGTAAGAACAGGGCCTTGTCGTCGAGCAGCGGCCAGTCCTCGCGCGGGTTGAGGCTGCGCACATAGGCGTTGTTGACGCCGCGCGTGATGTAGCTGGCCCGCTGGGCCGGCGACAGCCGGTCGAACTGGAACAGCTGGTAGTCGAGGTAGCCCGACTGGTAGCGCAGCGCGCAGGCGGCCATGTCGGCCGCGACGGCGGCGCGGCTGCGCCCGCTGCGCCGCGCGACCTCGCCCACGGTCTCGGCCATGCCGCCGTAGTTCATGTTCACGAGCCGTTTGGCCAAAAATGCGAGCCTCGACACGGTGTCCCCCTTTTCTCTGTGGGCCGGCGGCCTTAAAACTCCTGCTTGATCGAGCGCAAAAACAGCCCGGTCAGCACCTGCTTGGGGTCGGCCTGCCGGTAGACGATGTCGTAGAGCGCCTGCGAGATGGGCAGCTCCACGCCGTGCGCCTGCGAGAGCGCCAGCATGGCCTTGACGGTGTAGACCCCCTCGGCCAGCCGGTCGAAGGGCTCGCCTTTGACAAAGCGCTCGCCAAAGGTGCGGTTGTTTGAAAAGGGGGAGAACAGCGTGGCCTCGTAGTCCCCGAGGTGGCAGAGCCCGTAGGCCGAGCGCTCGCTGCCGCCCATGGCCCCGATCAGCCGCGCCACCTCGCGGGCGCCCCGCGCCATCAGCGGCCCCTTGAGGCTCTCGTAGCCGTAGCCGTCCAGCATGCCGGCCGCCAGGCCGACGACGTTCTTGGCCGCGGCGCCGATCTCGGTACCGATCAGGTCGGTGCCGATGTACAGCCGGATCAGGTCGCTGGCAAAGACCTCGACCAGCCGGCGGGTCAGCGCGGGGTCCTGCGAGTCGATGACCATCACGCCGGGGATGCCGGCCGTGTAGCTCTGCACGTGGCCCGGCCCCACCAGCACCGCCACGCCGACCGGCTGGTCGATGGCCTCCTGCATGACCTGGGACAGGCGCTTGCCGCTCTGCTGCTCCATGCCCTTCATGCAGAGCAGAAAGGCCTTGCCCGACAGGTCGAAGGTGTTGAGCTGTTCGGCCAGCTGGCGCAGGCCCTGGGCCGAGATCGAGATGACCACGACCTCGCTGTGGGCCAGCGCCGCCCCGAGGTCGTCGGTGACCGCCACCCCGTCGGGCAGCGTCAGGTAGCGGTTTTTGCGCGTCTGCTGCAGCTTCGCCCGGTCGCGGGAGTCCGGCCGGCCCCAGAGCAGCACCTCATGCCCGCAGCGGTCGGCGTACCAGGCCTGAAAGGAGCCCCAGCGGCCGCAGCCAAGCACCGTGATCTTCATGTGCCGTCTCCTCCAAAGTAGGTTGTGTTGGCGCCCATGCCCCTATGCATGCCGCCGGCGGCTTGTCCATGCTGATTTTAGCACAAACGGCGCCGCCCGCCAAGCCAAAGCGCGGCCGCGGGGATAAAAAGGGGCGCCGGGGCACCCCTTGTGGGGCAAAAAGGGGCGGTTTTTCCCGCGGCGGGCGGGACGGGTGGCCCCGCAAGGCCGCCCTGCCATGAACAAGGCCCAAAGGGACGGGGTGGGGTGCGCGGGTCGCCCTGCCGAAAAAGGGCTGTCGCCTCCCGGTCGATGGGGCGGCCGCCTGCCGGCCCTGCCTGTCAAAAAGGGCCGTTTTATCCCACGGGTGGGGAAAGTGGCCTCAATGCCAGCTTCACAATGACAGCGGTGCGGCAGCTGACGCAGCTCAACGCCAAGTGCGGTACAGGCAAGCCCACCGACTGTTAAAACGGGCTTTCTCCCCAGGCAGGTCGCCCCGCCCGTCAAAAAAGGGGCGCCAAAGCGCCCCTTGATGGTCTGTCTGTTTGGCCTAGCCCCTGACCGACAGGTTGATTAGCACGCCCATCACGACGGTGGCCAGCACAAAGGCGATGCCGAGAAAGACGGTGCCCTTGCGCAGCTTGGCCTGCGGCGTGGAGCTCTCGTGCCGGCTGAAAAAGGAATCGGCCCCACCTGAGATGGCGCCGAGACCCCGCTCGTTGCCCTCCTGCAGCATCACGACCACCACCAGCGCGATGGCCAAAATCATCTGAACTCCAATGGCGATCTTCAGGGCCATGTCCTTCTCCCCTCCGCCCGCAGCCACTGCCGCGGGGGCGCCGTTCTTGCGGCGGACGGCGCGCCGAATTTTGTCTCATTAAGTCCCGGCAGCCGCCGGGGCGCCCTCTTTGGGCTTGTATGTGATCGGCGCAAGGGCCTCCCGCGTCTGCGCGCAATGTCCTGCACGCCTGTACGCAATAAAGTGCAAATGATATTATAGCACAAGTTTTCGCCCATTTCAAGCCGGCGGTGCAATTTTACAGCGCGATCCGGTCCGGCCGGGTTCATGCGGGTTCAGGTCGGCCCCCCGGTTTGGCGCCCTTCAACCCGGCCCCTTTGGGGTCGGCGTGGTCCGCACGGGCGGCCCGGCCCGGGCAGCGCGGCCCCGTTCAGGCCGGCCCGGCTCAGGTCGGCCCGGCTCAGGTCGTTTCGTCCGGATCGGCGGCCTCTTCTATCCCTTCCCCCTCCGGATCGGCCCCGCTCGGCCCGGCGCCGTTCAGCTCGGCGACCTCGGGCTCCTTGTCGGCGCGGGTCACGGTCACCAGCCGCGTGCCCTCGTCCAGCCGCATGACCCGCACGCCCTGGGTGACCCGGGAGTAGACCGGGATCTCGGCCACGTCGATGCGGATGACCACGCCGTCGTCGCCGACCAGCATGATGTCCTCGTCGTCGGCCGCCATCACGGCGCCGGCCACGGCGCCGGTCTTGTCGGTCAGGTGGTAGTTGAGCAGGCCTTTGCCGCCGCGGGTCTGCAGCCGGTACTCGGCCAGCTCGCTGCGCTTGCCGTAGCCCAGCTCGGTCACGCTGAGCAGCCGGCTGCCGGGCTGTGCGCGGCACATGGCCACGACGTAGTCGCCCTCGTCCAGCAGGATGCCCCGCACGCCGTGGGCCGGGCGGCCCATGACCCGCACGTCGCGCTCGTCAAAGTGGATGGCCTTGCCCAGCCGGGTGCAGAGCAGCAGGCTGTCCCGGCCGTCGGTGATGCG
Organism: Clostridiales bacterium; assembly: GCA_012719075.1. GTDB lineage: Bacteria > Bacillota > Clostridia > Oscillospirales > Feifaniaceae > JAAYBB01. The sequence continues at coordinate 10,736 of JAAYBB010000067.1, forward strand.
CACGTCCACCAGCCCGTCGCCCTCCTCGAGCAGGATGGCGATCAGGCCCCCCTTGCGGGCGGTGTCGTACTCGGGCAGCGCCGTGCGCTTGACGGTGCCCCGCCGCGTGGCCATCACGAGGTAGCGGTCGGGCGAGAAGTCGCGCAGGTGCAGCACCGTGGTGATCTTCTCGTCCTGCTCGAGCGGCACCAGGTTGATCATGTTGGTGCCCTTGGCGGTGCGGCCGGCCTCGGGGATGTGGTAGCCCTTGAGGCGGTACACCCGGCCGCGGTCGGTGAAAAAGAGCAGGTGGCTGTGGGTGTTGGCGATGAAGATCTCCTCGACGTAGTCCTCCTCGCGCGTGGTCATGCCGGTCACGCCGCGTCCGCCGCGGCGCTGTGCGCGGTAGGCCGACATCGGCTGCCGCTTGACGTAGCCGAAGTGGCTGCGCGTGATGATGCAGTCCTCCTCCTCGATCAGGTCCTCGAGGTCGAGCTCCCCCTCGTCGATCTCGATCGAGGTGCGGCGCGCGTCGCCGTACTTGTCGCGCAGCGCGATGCACTCCTGCTTGATGATCTCGCAGACCACGGCGCGGTCGGACAGGATGCGGCGGTACTCGGCGATCTTCTCGGTCAGCTCGGCGTACTCCTTTTCGATCTTTTCGCGCTCGAGCCCCTGCAGCCTGCGCAGCTGCATCTCGAGGATGGCCTGCGCCTGCACCTGCGACAGCGAAAAGATCTCCATCAGGCGGTCGCGCGCGTTGTCGTAGCTGGTGCGGATCACGCGGATGATCTCGTCGATGTGGTCCACCGCGATGCGCAGCCCCTCGAGCAGGTGGGCGCGCTCCTCGGCCTTGCGCAGGTCAAAGCGGGTGCGGCGCTCGACGATCTCGATCTGGAAGTCGACGTAGTGGCGCAGCGTCTCGCGGAGGCCGAGGATCTTGGGCTCGCCGTCCACCAGCGCCAGGAAGTTGACCGAAAAGGCGTCCTGCAGCATGGTGTACTGGTAGAGCTGGTTGAGCACCACCTGCGGATTGGCCTCCCGCTTGAGCTCGATGTTGACCTTGAGGCCGTGCCGGCCCGATTCGTCCACGAGGCCCGAAATGCCGGAGATGCGCTTGTCCTTGACGCAGTCGGCAATGCGCTCGACCAGCTTGGCCTTGCTGACCTGGTAGGGAATTTCGGTGATCAGGATGTGGTAGCGGCCCTTGTCTTCGACAATCTCGGTGCGCCCGCGCACCCGGATGCGCCCCCGCCCCGTCGCAAAGGCCTCGCGGATGCCGGCGGTGCCCAGGATGATGCCGCCGGTCGGAAAGTCGGGCCCCTTGACGTGCTGCATCAGCTCGTCCAGCGTGGCCTCGGGGTTGTCGATCAGGCAGATGGCGGCGTTGACCACCTCGGTCAGGTTGTGGGGCGGGATGTTGGTGGCCATGCCCACCGCGATGCCGGCCGAGCCGTTGATCAGCAGCGTGGGCAGGCGGGCGGCCAGCACGGTGGGCTCCTGGTGCTGCTCGTCGAAGTTGGGCGCAAAGTCGACGGTCTCGCGCTCGATGTCGCGCAGCAGTTCGGCCGCGATGGGACTCATGCGGGCCTCGGTGTAGCGGTAGGCGGCCGGCGGGTCGCCGTCGATGGAGCCGAAGTTGCCGTGCCCCTCGATCAGCGGGTAGCGCAGCGAAAAGTCCTGCGCCATGCGCACCAGCGCGTCGTAGACGCTGGCGTCGCCGTGGGGGTGGTAGCGCCCCAGCACGGCGCCCACCGTCGTGGCCGCCTTGCGAAAGGGCTTTTCGTGCACGAGGCCGTCCTCGTACATGGTGTAGAGGATGCGGCGGTGCACCGGCTTGAGGCCGTCCCGCACGTCGGGCAGCGCCCGCGCCACGATGACCGACATGGCGTAGTTGATGTAGCTCTTCTGCATCTCGCTGGTGATGTCCACCGGCAGGATGCTCTGATTTTCATAGTTGGCCTGGTGGTGCTGCTTTTCGCTCATACGTCCTCCTTGATGGTCGGGCAACCGGTGCTGACTTATTTGTCGGTCTTTTAAAACCGCGGCCTGCGGCCCGCAGGGGAAAGGTCGTGCTTTTGAGCGGCAAAAGCACCAAAACCGCATCCTTTTGCGGCGGGCAAAAGGATGCAAAAGCCCCCGGGGGCGTTGCGAGGCCCCCGGACCCCCGGCGCCTCTAAAGTACGCCCGGCCCCCGAATCATAATCAAGGGGCCAAGCCTGCAATAAAGGCGCATGAAACGTTCAGGTGCCGATTGCACAAGCAAAGCGGTTGGGGGCCGGTCGCCAGCGTCAGAGGAACACTCGAAAAATCAGGACTCGCACCCTGCGGGTGCTCAGACAGCTGATTTTTCCACGCGTTCCTCCCATCCGATACGCTCCGCGTCTGAGCGTGGGGCCCTGTGGAATATCGTCAAAATGAGCAGGCTTATTTTGCTGTGTCGGCGGGGGATTGCCTTTTATAAAGCCGGTTTTATTTTAAGACTCCGCCCCTCCCGGGGCTAGATGTCCAGATACCCCGCCGTTTTGGCGTACTCCTCGATAAACAGCCTGCGCGGCTCCACCTTGTCGCCCATCAGCGTGATAAAAATCTCGTCGGCCTGCTGGGCGTCCTCGATGTCCACCCGCACCAGCGTGCGCCGCTCGGGGTCCATCGTGGTCTCCCAGAGCTCCTCGGGGTTCATCTCGCCAAGGCCCTTGTTGCGCTGGATGTCGATCTTGGCCTCGCGGTTTGCGCCGCGCATCTCCTCGGCCACCTGGTCGCGCTCGCGGTCGGTGAAGGCGTAGCGGATCTGCTGTCCGCGCACCAGCTTATAGAGCGGGGGCTGTGCGATGTAGACGTGCCCCCCGGTGATCAGCGGCCGCATGAAGCGGAAGAAGAAGGTCAGCAGCAGCGTGCGGATGTGCAGGCCGTCGACGTCGGCGTCGGCCATGATGATGACCTTGCCGTAGCGCAGCTTAGAGAGGTCGAAGTCCTCGCCGATGCCGGCGCCGAGCGCCAGCACCACCGGCAGCAGCTTGTCGTTGCCGTAGACCTTGTCGATGCGAGCCTTTTCGACGTTGAGCATCTTGCCCCAGAGCGGCAGGATGGCCTGGTAGCGGGAGTCGCGCCCCCCCTTGGCCGAGCCGCCGGCCGAGTCGCCCTCGACGATGTAGATCTCGGTCAGCGCGGGGTTGCGCTCGTTGCAGTCGGCCAGCTTGCCGGGCAGCGCCAGGCCGTCCAGCGCCGTCTTGCGGCGGGTCAGCTCCCTGGCCTTGCGGGCGGCGTCGCGCGCGCGGGAGGCCATCAGCGCCTTGTCGATAATGGTGCGGGCGGTGGCGGGGTTCTCCTCGAGGAAGGCCATGAGCTTTTCGCCGATGACCCCCTCGACCAGCGAGCGGATGTCGGCGTTGCCCAGCTTGGTCTTGGTCTGCCCCTCGAACTGGGGCTCCCGCAGCTTGACGCTGATGATGGCCACCATGCCCTCGCGGACGTCCTCGCCGGCCAGGTTCTTGTCGGCCTCCTTGAGCAGGTTGTTCTTGCGGGCGTAATCGTTGACCACGCGGGTGAGGGCGGTCTTAAAGCCGATCTCGTGCATGCCGCCCTCGGTGGTGTTGATGTTGTTGGCAAAGGAGTAGAGGATTTCGTCGTAGCGGTCGTTGTACTGCAGCGCAATCTCGACAACGCTCTCGTCGCGGCGCCCCGACAGGTAGATGACCGAGGGGTGCAGCGGCTCGCGGTTCTTGTTGATGTGCTCGACAAAGGAGCGGATGCCCCCCTCGTAGTGCAGCACCCGTTCGATTGGCGCCTCGCCGCGCAGGTCGCGCAGCGTGATCTTGAGGCCCCCGTTTAAAAAGGCCTGCTCGCGCAGCCGGTTTTGCAGCGTGTCGAAGGAGAATTCAATCTCGTCGAAGACCGTCGGGTCGGGCCTGAAGCGGATCGTGGTGCCGGTCTCGCCCTCGTAGGGGCGCAGCTCGACCGGCGTGACCGGCAGGCCGCGCTCGTAGCGCTGCGCGTGCATCTCATGGCGGCCGCGCACCTCGGCGATCAGAAACTCCGACAGCGCGTTGACCACCGAGGAGCCCACGCCGTGCAGCCCGCCCGAGACGGCGTAGCCGGTGCCGTCGAACTTGCCGCCGGCGTGCAGCGTCGTAAAGACCAGCTCGAGCGTGGAGATGCCCATCTTGGGGTGGATGCCGGTCGGGATGCCGCGGCCGTTGTCGGCCACCTCGATCACGCTGTCCGGCAACAGCGAGACCTCGATGTGGTCGCAGTAGCCGGCCAGCGCCTCGTCGATGGCGTTGTCCACAATCTCAAAGACCAGGTGGTGCAGCCCCCTGGCGGAGGTGGAGCCGATATACATGCCCGGCCGCTTGCGCACCGGGTCCAGCCCCTCGAGCACCTCGATCTGGCTCTCGTCGTAGGCGCCCTCCACCCGGCCGTTGCCGGTCTCCGCCCCGGCCTCGCGGACCTGGTCGGCGTGTTCGGCCTCCTGCTTGAGCAGCTGTGCAAGCTTTGCGTTCTTGGCGTGGTTCTCGTGCAAAAAGATCACCTCAGTGCCCTTGTTTCCATATTTTTTTGGCAAGCCTGTATGCGGTCATCACGGCGGAGCCCACGGGGGGCTCAGGCCATGTCGTTCTCCATTCTGCGGCGCAGCGTCGCCGTGGCGATCTGGCCGATGTACACCCGCAGCACGCCCTGCTCCTGCGTGAGCACAAAGCTGCGGGGCAGCTCGCTCGTGAGCGTGGTCACGCGGCTCTCGCGCTCGGCCCGGGCCAGAAAGTCGCGGGTGCTGCGCTCCACCGTCGTGGTCTCGATGTCGAAGATGCCGATGACGTCCCGCTTGCGCACCAGCACGTCCTGCCCCAGGTGCAAATACATGGGCGTTCCCCTCTCTGTTATGAAAGCGCCGTGATCTCCCCCTGCTCGAGCCGGAAGACCGCGGCGGTCTTCGAGGGCCTGGGCAGCGCGCAGGTCGTAATCAGCGTCTGCCGCTCCCGCAGCCGGCTGCGGACATACTGCTGGCGGCTGCGGTCCAGCTCGCTGAACACGTCGTCGAGCAGCAGGATCGGGGGCTCCCCCACCGTCTCCTCAACCAGCGCGCACTCGCCGAGCTTGAGCGAGAGCGCCACGCTGCGCTGCTGCCCCTGCGAGCCGAACAGCCGGGCCGAGCGCCCGTCGATCAGCAGCTCGACGTCGTCGCGGTGGGGACCCACCAGTGAGACGCTGCGGGCGGTCTCGAGCGGCAGCGCGTCCCAGAGTTCCCGCTCCAGCGCGTCCTTGATCTGCCCGAGGTCTTCCATCTGCCCGGCCTCCGGCCGGCCGCAGAAGGTCTGGTACTCGAGCGAGAGCGATTCGGCCCCCTTCGAGAGCCTTTCGTGGTGCAGCCCGCTCTGGACCGAGAGCTTCTGCACATAGCTGAATCGCATGAAGCTCAGGTAGCTGCCCAGGGCGGCCAGCCGCTCGTTCCAGATACCGAGCTGCTCCTGCGCGCCGCCCTGCCGCAGCAGCATGTTCTTTTGCGCCACCACGCGGCCGTAGTCCTCGAGCACGTTTTGGTATTTGGGCCGCAGCTGCCCGATCGCGGTGTCCAGAAAGCGGCGGCGCTCCTCGGGGCCCTCCTTGACCAGGTTCAGGTGCCCCGGCTCGAACAGCACGGTGCAAAAGCGCGTGGCCAGCTCGCCGTTGCGGCGGATGGGCTGCCCGTTGAGCAGGATCTCCTTGCGGGCGCCCCCCTCGGCCACGCGCAGCTCGAGGCTCTCGTCGCCGCGGCGGGTCTCAAACTGGAGCTGCACCCGCGCGGCCGGGGCGCCAAAGCGCACCCAGTCCCGCTCGCGGCCCTGCCGAAAGCTCCTGGCGCAGCAGAGGATGTACACGGCCTCGAGCAGGCTGGTCTTGCCCTGCGCGTTTTTGCCGCAGATCAGGTTGACTCCGGGCCCCGGCCGAAAGACCTGGTGCTCAAAGTTTCGAAAGTTGTGCAGCGTCAGTTCCGTTATGCGCACCTTGGCCTCCATCCGCGGCAATCACGCGCAGGCGGGCCTGCCCGGGCAGCTCGACCGTCATGCCGGGCAGGATCTTCCTGCCCCGCATCTGGCAGACCTCCCCCTCTACGCGCACGGCGCCCGACAGGATCAGCGCCTTGGCCTCGCCGCCGGTCATGCACAGCCCGGCCAGCTTGAGCAGGCTGTCCAGCTTGATGTGGGGCGTGCGGATTTCGACCGGCTGAAGTTCGGTCTGCTTTGGCCTTGCCCGCACCCGCCTGATGGCTTTTTTCATGTGTCGGCCCCCCGCCTCTGCCGCCTCATTCGCTCTTGAGCCGCACCGGCAGCACCAGATAGGTAAAGGCCTCCCCCTCGACGGGCCGGATGACCATCGGCGAGAGGTTGTTCGCGAGCTCCAATTTGACCTCGCTCTGTCCGCAGTTTTTAAAGGCCTCCTGCAAAAAGCGGTTGTTGAAGCCGATTTCCACGGTGCCGCCCTCGCAGGAGATGGGCAGCTTGTCGGTCACCCGCCCCAGCGGCGTGGAGCAGGAGAAGGCGGCCTCCCGGTCGCGAAAGACGATGCGCACCGGGCTGCGCTGCCGCTCCGAAATCAGCAGCGAGGCGCGCTCGAGGCAGTCCAGAAAGCCCTTGACCTCAACGCGGCACGAAATGGGTCCATCGGCCGGGATCGAAGAGCGGTAGTTTAAAAACTCCCCCTCGATCGTGCGGGTCACCACCGAGATGTTCTCGGTCTCAAACAGCACGCTGCGCTCCCCGACAAAGACCGACACCGGCAGCTCGCTCTCGCCCAGGATGCGCGAGATGTCCTGCAGCGTCCGGCCCGGCACCACAAAGCGGGCCTCGGCCTCGGAGCCCTCGAGCTTTTCCCTGCGCAACGCCAGACGGTAGCCGTCCACCCCCACCACCTCAATTTGCCCACTTTCGAGGTGAAACAGACATCCGGTGTGCACCGGCTTGCTGTCGCTCTGCGAGACCGCAAAGACGGTCTGCAGGATCAGCGAGCGCAGCAGCTTCTGCTGCAGCTCCACCTGGAGACCGGACCTTGAAAAGTCCACCTGCGGAAAGCCTTCGGCCGAGAGCCCGAGGATGACAAACTCGGCCTCGCCCGACGAGATGCGCACCCGCTCCTCGGCCACCTCGATCCGGACGGTGCCCTCGGGCAGCTTGCGCAGGATGTCCCCAAGCGTGGAGCAGGGCAGCAGGATGTCCCCGTCGGAAAGGCCGGCCACCGACAGCAGGCAGCGGATGCCGGTCTCGCCGTCGTAGCCGGTCAGGCTGAGCTGGTCCCCCCGCAGCGAGAGCAGCAGCCCCTCGAGCACGGGGTTCGAGGAGCGGGGCAGCACGGCGTGGCCGGCCGTGGCCACCGCCTCGGCCAGAACGGCCCGTTCGCAGGAAAACTTCATCAAAGACGACCTCCCTGTACAGGGTGTCTTCCCCATCCGTTCGGGGAAGCTCCCCTTTTCTTTTTCGAGAGAAGAGCATAGGAGAAAAGATAGTAGTAGTAGTAGGGGCTGTGGAGGGCGTGGAAAACCGGCAAGTCCCTGCGGCAGCAGTGAGAGCGGCGACGGCGGTCAGGGCTTGCCTGTTGAAAGCCTGTGGAGAAAAAACTGGAAGTTGTGCAAACGAAAAAATGCTGTGGACAGCGGGCGGTGGAGGGCGGGGAACTCTGTGGAAAAGAGGGGATAAAAACCCCCCGCCAACGGTGCCGGCGGCGGGCCCCTCCCCCGGTCCCTTTACCCCTGCCGGATGTTGCCGATGATCTCGTCGATGTCGCCGCGCAGGTCGCTCTGCTCCTCAATTTCGCGCTCGATCTTCAAAATGGAGTGGCGCACGGTCGTGTGGTCCTTGCCGCCGAACAGGTCGCCGATCTGCTTGAGGGACATGCTGGTGATCTCGCGCAGGATGTACATGCAGACCTGGCGGGCCTGGATGAAGTCGGCGTTGCGGCGGTTGCCCTTGATGTCCTCGACCGAGACCGAAAAGTAGGCCGAGGTCTCGATGAAGGCCCGGTCGATGAGCAGCGGCAGCGAGATGTTGTCGCTGAGCACGCCGGCGATGGCGGCCTCGGCCGTCTCGATGTTGATTTCGCGGTGGTCGAGCAGCACCAGCGCCTTGATCTTCTTGACCGTGCCCTCGAGCTGGCGAATGTCCTTCTTGAGGCGGCCGGCGATGTAATCGGCGACCTCGGGCGTCATGGCGACCCCGAGGTCCCGAGACTTGCGGTTGAGGATGGCGGTGCGGGTCTCGATGTCGGGGGCCTGGATGTCGGCGATCAGGCCCCACTCAAAGCGGGTGCGCTGCCGGTCCTCCAGCGTCTTGATCTCCTTGGGCGGCCGGTCGGAGGTCAGCACGATCTGCTTGTTGGCCTCGTACAGCGTGTTGAAGGTGTGGAAGAACTCCTCCTGCGTCGACTCCTTGCCGCCGATGAACTGGATGTCGTCGATCAGCAGCACGTCGAGAAAGCGGTACTTCTCGCGAAAGGCCCGCATGGCCGACTGGCCCATGCCCAGCGAGTCCACCATCTCGTTGGTGAAGTCGTCGCCCTTGATGTAGTGCACCTTGAGCGTGGTCTTGCCAAAGCGCTGCAGCTCGTTTCGGATGGCGTAGAGCAGGTGGGTCTTGCCAAGGCCCGAGCCGCCGTAGATGAACAGCGGGTTGAAGCTGTCCCCGAGGTGCTTGGTGATGGACTTGCAGGCCGCGTGGGCAAACTTGTTGGAGTTGCCGACGATGAAGTTCGAGAAGGTGTAGTCGTTTTGCCCCGGCGACTCGGTGGCGTCCTGGTCCTCGATCTCGCGGCTGACCCGCATTTCGGCCCTGGCGCGCTCCTCGGCGCTCAGCAGCTCCAGCTTGACCTCAAAGCCCAGCAGCGCCTCGAGGAAGAAGGCGATCTTCTCGGCGAAGTCGGTCGAGATGACATCGCGCTGGAAGTCGGAGGGGATCAGCAGCTTGACCACATTCCCGTCCAGCGCCAGCGGCCTGACCCCGGTCATCCAGGTCTCGACCAGCGAAGGCGAGTAGGCGCCCTCCAGTTTTTGAATGATGTGCGCCCAAACGTCACCAATGGAATTCATTAAGACACCCCACACAGGCTCTTTGCGGTGATCGGGGATGGCAGAGAACCTCTTCTATAATTTTAAAATATTATTATAAAAACTTTTTAAATATTTTATATATTTTTTAGTCGGTATGCTCTATTATACCACAGCGCGCCGGGCGGGCGCAACGGCGGGAGAATAAATAAACCCTCAAAAGGGCTGAAAAAAGGGCGCTGCCGGCCCTTTTCTCCCCTTTCTGCAGGGGGACCATGGAAGGGTCCTGCTGACCCGCGGGACTGCGGCCCTCCCCGGACCGACAAAGCGGGGCGCCGTCCAATGGGCGGCGCCCCGCAGGGCAAGGTCTGTCCGGTCAGGGTCAGCGGCCGCCGCGGCCGCCGCCGCCCGAAAATCCGCCGCCTCCGCCGCCCGAGAAGCCGCCGCCCCCGCCCGAGAAGGAGCTGCTGGTCTGCTGCGCGGCCTGTACGCCGCGGCGGCTGGCCTGCGACATGCGGCTGGCCGAGTAGATCATGCCGTAGGGCACAAACACCGGGCGGCCGGTGCCCGAGGCGGTGTGCGGCTGCTCAAAGTAGCCGGGATAGAGGTCCTTGAACTCCTTGGCCACCTGCTCGGCAATGCCGAACAGCACGGCAAAGACCAGATAGTCGTCCCAGAGGTCCACCTCGACGGCGCGGCGCTCGTTGATGATCGTGAAGTCCTTGAGGTACTTCCAAAAGCCGATGGTGTCCACGGCGCGGCCAAAGCCCTGCTCGGTGAAGACCTCGGGCGGGCTGAGCGGGATGAAGCCAAGCAGCGTGCGCGAGGGGCCCGGGGCGAGGTCGCCGGCCGCCCGCAGCGCGCGCCGTCCGGCCTCGGCGGCCGAGGTCTCCCAGCCGGTGATGCGGCTGTGGTTGCGCTGGCTCCAGCGCTGCAGCTCCTTTTCTTCGAGCACCCGGTTGCTGCCGGCGGCCGAGAGCAGCATGTTGTAGAGCTCCAGCTCCAGGGCCGGCAGGTCGGGCTGCCGGTCGGGGAAGAGGACGACCGAAGAGGAGTCCCGCCCGAACAGGCCCCGGCGCTCGCGCTCCTCCACCTGCAGGTGGCCCTGCATGGACCAGCGCAGCAGATAGCAGCCCAGCAGCGAGGTCTCGGAGGGCAGGCGCCCCACCTTTTTGAGCGTGTAGTAGGTCGCCAGCAGGTCGCCGCCAAAGGGCAGGTCCCGGCTGTAGTCGGCCTTGGACAGCGAGGGCAGCGACTGCCGCCCGCCGCCGTCGGTGGGCAGCGTCCGGGCGCTGCGCAGCAGCGAGGCGACGGCAAAGCCGGTGATGGCCACCACCAGGATGGGGAAGAGGCCGAAGGCGGCAAAGCGCCAGGGCGAGCGCGAGGGCGCGGGGTAGCTAGTGCCCGGATGCACGGGCGGCTTGGCGCCGCCGTAGTCGTCGTCGCGGTCGCCGTAGTCGCTGCCCTCAAGCGCGCGGTTGACCAAATCGTCCACCGAGCGGTCGTAGACCACGGCGGGCGAGAAGAGGTCGGGCACAAAGCGGCAGAGCACGATCATGCTGTCGCTGCTGCTAAAGGCGGCGGTGGTGCCGGCGAAAATGCGGCCGTCGGTCGTGAAGAACAGCTCGCTGACGCTGTTGCCAAAGCCCCAGATGTCGGCGTTGCCGTCCTCGAGCGGCACCCCCTCGTACCCGATCAGCACCGAGGCCTCGCGCAGCGGGTCCCCGGCCGAGATGAACATGTGGTTGAAGCCGGCGCCGTCCTGGTAGCCCTTGACCAGGTTGCGCAGCGTGTAGCGGATGGTGTAGGTGTGGGTGCCGAACTCGACGCCCCAGCAGATCTCGTAGCCCTCGGAGGTCGTGGCAATGCCGCAGCGGAACTCCTTTTCGGCGCGCGAGGCGTTGACGTTCCACGCGTCCAGCGTCTCGTACTGGCGGCCCAGCTCGTCGTGCACCGTCAGGCTGTCGACCGAGGCGTCGGTCAGGTTGTACAGGGCAAAGCACCACTCGGTCACGTCCGAGACGTTCCGAAGGCTCCAGACCTCGGTGATCACGGCGTCGCCGTTTGACTGCAGATCCACCGTGATCTGGATCGAATCGGTCTCGCCGGCGGCCAGCGCGGGCGTGAACAGCGCCAGTGCGAGCAGCAGCGCGAGCAGCGCCGCCGCCGGCCTTGCGAAGGCTCCGGACAGCGTTGTGCGTTTCATGAGGCAGCGCTCCTTATGGGTTGGGTCCGGCAGGGGCTCAAAACGAGGGCATCTGGGTCTTGGGCGACTCGGTCTCGAGGTAGTCGCGCACGCGGAAGCCCAGCATGCCGGCGATCAGGCTGCCCGGGAACATGCGGACCGTGCGGTTGAGCTTGGTGACCGTGTCGTTGTAGACCATGCGGCTCTTGCGCACGTTGTCCTCGTACTTGTTCAGGCTGTCCATCGTGTTGAGGTAGAGCGTGTTGGCCTTGAGGTCGGGGTAGGCCTCGCCCACCGCCATCAGGTGGGTCAGGGTCTGCATCAGCGCATTCTCCTGCCCCTGCACGTCGGCGGGGGTGCTGGCGGCCGTGATGGGGCGGCGCATCGCGATGACCTTTTGCAGCGTGTCGGCCTCGTGCGCGGAGTAGTTGCGCACCAGCTGGGCCAGGCCGGTCAGGGCATCCCAGCGGCTGTTCTGCTGTACGCCGATGGTGGAGAGCGCGTTGCCGCAGAGCTCATCCATCCCCACCAGCGTGCGCTGCAGCGAGATGGCCCAGAGCACGACGACCACAATGAGGCCCAGAAAAATCCAGAGAAACGGCATGGGTGGAACCCCTCCTTTTTTGATTGGCAGACGTTTATGGTTGAGGAACTTTTGTTGATGAACTTTTTTGGGCAGGATGGCTGTGGACAAAAATGCCGCCCCCGCGGGCGGCCCCCCGGGTTGGGGGAAGGGAACAGCGCAGGTGTGGTGCGGGGAGGACGCGCGGGGCAGTGCGAAGGGCGCACAGGAAACAGCGCGCGGTGCCGTGTGTTGGGGAGGCGGGGGATGGCGCGGGCAGGACGCGGCGTACCGTGCAGAAGAAACGGAAGTGGGTACGGGTGTGGCACAGGGGGCACAGCGGGTTGCCGAGACACTACAAAGTGCAATTTTTAAACGAGAGATTACAAACTGTTGTTGGCTTTGGCCCGCGGCAGACGGCGCCCCGCAGGGCGCCTGGGCCGGCGGCGGCCGGTCGTGAGAGCCAAAACCCTCCTGGCGCAGCAGGGCCGCCCACACCTTGTAGTATACCACAAAAGCGGAGAATTGTATAGGGAAAAAACAAGGGGGCGGCAGGCCGCAGGGCGGCAGGCAGTGGGAGGGCAGGCGCAGAGCGGCAGGCAGTGGGAGCGGCAGGCCGCAGGGCGGCAGGCAGCGGGATGGCCAGCAGCAGCGGCGCCCCGACCAGCGGCCGGGGCGCCTGTGTTGATCGGGCAGGTTGACTGGACCGCGCAGGTGCTGTCTGCACGGTGGGGCATCGCCGCGGCACAGCGCACGGCAACAGGCGGCACAACGCAAACGCCTCAACGCTGCGCAAACCACTTCAAAAGCCAGAGCACAATCAGGATCGCGCCGAACAGGCCGCGCAGCCCATAGTAACGCCAGTAGTCCCTGCGGGCCAGCGCATACTCGTCTTGCAGCATGCGCAGGCCAAGCGGCGTCAAATGCCCCACCCGGAAGGTGTCGCCCTCTGCCGAAAACGCGCTGAGAAACCCCTCGTGCTTGCACTGATATAAAGCTCGTCGCAGCGCATCGGGCGAGTGGCGCGACGGCGCGGACAGGCGCTCCGTCAGCTCGGGCCAACGGATCGGCTGCGTGCGGTCTTCGGGCCAATCCCTGAACGTCAGCAGCAGGGAGTAAATCAGCCGTCTCGCCTGATCGTCTGACAATGATTCCATCTCCACGCCTTCCCTATTCGAGCGGCAGGCCCTTCAGCGCCCACTTGTACAGCTCGATGTTCCAAAACAGCGCCCACTCGGCCTGCTGCAGGGCGTCCTGCTCCAGCCGCAGGGCCTCCCTGGCCTGTTCGAGCGCCAGCTCGCTGAGCAGCCCGGCCGCAAAGGCGGTCTCGGCGCTGTCGGCATTTAGCCCGGCCAGCGCCAGGTGGGCGCGCCGGTTCTCGCACGCGGCCTGCAGGTTGCCGATTTCGTGGTACTGCTGCTCAAAGCGCGCGCGGGCCCGGTTGGTCTCGATCTGCAGCTCGGCCTCCTTGATCTGCCGCTCCCGCACCGTGGCGTCGTAGTCGTCGTCCCCAATGCCGGCCAGCGCCCGCTCAAGCGCGCGCAGCTGGAAGCTGGCCTTCTGCATGGCCCCAAGGTCGGCCGCGAGGTCGATGGCCCCGTAGTAGACCAGGTCGGGGGCCGGCAGCGGCGCCGTCTCCAGCGCCCGGTCGTAGTCGCGGCCCAGCAGCATGTTCAGGTGGTAAATCAGGCTGCGCACCGACAGCGCCTGCGCGCTGATCTGGGCGTCGTGGTCGGCCAGCGCCGCGCGGGCCTCCAGCAGCGCCGCCTCGGTGCCCATGCCGGCCGCCTGGGCGGTCTCGGCCTTCAGGACCGCCTGCTCCAGCAGCGGGCGGGCGCGCCGCAGCGTCTCCAGCCCGCTCTGCGCCCGGATCAGGCCGTAGTAGAGCTGCTCGCCGCTCTGCAAAATGGCCTGGTTGGCCAGCTCGATCTGCAGCGCATAGAGGTCGGCCTGCACCGGCGTGGGCGACATGGCCATGACCTGCGCCTGGATCTGCTGCATCAGCACGGCGCTGGCCGGGCTGCCGTCCTTGAAGGCGGCCGAGGAGGCGGCCAGCTCGGCCTGCCGGTCTTCGAGCTTGTCGTTGCTGCTCAGGTTGAGCAGCTCGAGCCGGTTCTTGCGGATGTGCGGCGAGTGTTCGAGCAGCAGCTCGGCCACCTGCTCGAAGCGCAGCGGCTCGGCGGCCGGCGCCTCGGCCGCCAGCGCGGCCGTCGGCAGTGCCGCGCACAGCAGCAGGACGGCCAGCGCCCCTGCGGTGAGGCGGGATTGAAAACGCAGCATTTTTGAACCTCCGGTTCCCTTTTCAGGTAAGCTATGGTATAATGGCGCCATTACAAAAACAAATGTCCGCACTTTGCGGGCAGTTGCATCAAGAGAGGATGTGCAAATGTGGGTAGACTAGACCCCAAACAGATGTACAGGGACCCCGAACAGGTGGAGCCGGGCTTTGAGCCCATCATGCACTCGATCCACTACCCCTCCGGCAAGGACAAGGTCCACGGCCTGCTGATGATGGCCGGCGGCCGCGGGGAGCGCCCGCTGCTGCTGTTGCTGCACGGCTTTCCCGGCACCGAGCGCAACCTCGACGTGGCGCAGGCGCTGCGCATGGCCGGCTGTCACGTGGCCTTCTTCCACTACCGCGGGGCCTGGGGCAGCCCGGGCGAGTTCAGCTTTGCCCACGTGTTGGAGGACCCCCACAACGTGCTCGACTACCTGCTCTCGCCCGAGGTGGCGCAGCAGTACCGCATCGACCGCAGCAACGTCTTTGTGGCGGGGCACAGCATGGGTGGCTTTGCGGCGCTGCACACCGGCGCAACGCGCAGCGACCTCAAGGGCTGCTGCGGCATCGCGCCCTACGACTTCGGCAAGGGCCACCTGATCGCGCAGCGCTCCCCCGAGGCGGCCGAGGTCTACAACATGGTCATGGGGCAGCCGCTGTCCGAGCTTCGGACGAGGAGCGACGGCGCGCTGCTCGAGGAGATGGCCGCCCACGCGCAGGACTACGCGCTGGAGGGCCTGGCCGACGGGCTGGCCGGCAAGAACATTCTGCTGTTCGGCTTCGACCAGGACGACGCCTCGGTGCCGGACCTGCACGTCGAGCCGCTGGTCGAGCTCTACGGGGCGCGGTCAAGCGTCCGCTACGAGCGCTACGACACCGACCACTCCTACAACAGCAAGCGCATCGCCGTGGCCACCGCGCTGTGCGACTGGATGGCCGGCCTCGAGGACTGAGCGCCTCAAGGAAAAGTATAGCGGCGGGCGGGAGGCCCTGTCAAGCCGGCCCGGGGACAGGCTGGCTGGGCCTGTGTACAGACCTGTGAAGGACACACCATCGACCAGTGTCAGGGTCGCCTCGTCCCGCCGGGCCTGTGTACAGGTCTGTGGAGGACACACGGCCGTGCTGCGGCCGCCTTGCGGGTGGCGGCAAGCCCGCCCTGCCCGCGCGAGAGACCGCACTTCGGTGAGACAGTATCAGAAGTACAAACTGGCAGCCTGCCCTGCCCGCGCGCGAGACCGTGCGGCGCAAGAGGCGCACAGGCCATTGTGGGCGCGTCGGCCATACGCTCCGCCCGCGGGGCGACTCGACGTGTGGGGAGCGCCCCACGCTTCCCCATAAGCCTACCGCGCCGGCGCAGAAGATGCAACCAGAATATTTTACATAAGACGAGATATTAAGACGCTCGTTTGTTTGGCAAGGCCCGCCCCCGGCTGGGGGCGGGCCTTGCGGAGACGGTCAAAAAACCGGTGGTTTTTTGACAAGAGGGCCTGTGCGCTCGCGCCTTCGTTCCTCGCCCCTTTGGGGCTCGAAACGCGCAGGCCCGTTTAGGAGTAGGAACGTCGGCACATGTCCGCCGTTCCTACGGATTTGATGTCGGGGCTGTTTCTGCCAGCCGCCTTGCATAAGACCGCCTTTTTTGACAGGCTGGGCAAGGCCCGCCCCCAACCGGGGGCGGGCCTTGCGTTTGCCAAAAAAGCGGCGCTTTTTTAACGCCGCTTTTTTTATGATGAAAATCACTTGGTCCGCGCCGCCGTTCCCGGCCGCGCCGGGGCCTGAGCCTTGTAGCCCGCGCCGCCGGTCCTGACCCCCGCCGAACCCGGACCCTTGCAACCCTGCGCCGCCGTTCCCGGCCGCGCCGAGGCCTGAACCTTGCGTTCCCGCGCCCCTCGTCCCGCCCTGCGAACGCCAAAGGCGTGCGGATTCCCCGGTCCCCGCCCCTGCAAAACTCAAAATAGGTGGGCCCATCCGGCGCGCCCCGCCGTTTTGGGTTCGACCTGCGCAGGTCCGCCATTCCCGCGCAGTTGACACGAGCGCCGCTTTTTCCGCCCGCCCGGCGGGAAAGCGGCCTTTTTCGCCAGCCCGAATGCATCCCGCGCGCCGCGCGGTGACAGGCGTTCGCGCGCACAAAAAGGGCTTGTCTGCGGCGGCGCCCCCGCAACTGATTAAAAAACGGCAAAGCAGCATATATTATGAACAGCTGTCACGGCGCGCATCGCGCCATCCAAAAATTGAGATCAGAGGCTTTGGGGGTACTATGGACAACAAATTTACCGAAAAGGCGGTCGGCGCCCTCAACCAGGGGCTGGAGTTTGCGCGGGTGCTGGGGCACAGCTTTGTCGGCACCCAGCACCTGCTGTACGGGCTGGCGGCCGAGCCGGGCGGACTGGCCAAGCGCCTGCTGCTGGGCGAGGGCGTCACCATCGAGGGGGTACAGACGCTGCTGGAGCGGCAGGACGGCCGCGGCGGCCGCACCAACCTCTCGCCGGCCGACCTCACGCCCCGCTGCAAGCGGGTGATCGAGACCGCCTATGCCATCTCGGGCTCCTTCAACCACGGACATGTCGGCACCGAGCACCTGCTGCTGGCGCTGCTGAGCGAAAAGGACTCGGCCGCCTGCGTGCTGCTGCAGGAGCTGGGTGCCGACCTGCGCCGCCTGAGCGAGGACGTCTACGCCGCGCTGGGGCAGTACAACGCCGGCGAGGTCGACGCGCCGCCCAGCGGCGGCAGCCCCAAGACGCCCACGCTCAACCAGTTTTCGCGGGACTTGACCGAGCTGGCGCGGCAGAGCAAGACCGACCCCGTGATCGGCCGCGAAAAGGAGACCGACCGCGTGATCCAGATCCTCTCGCGCCGGCAGAAGAACAACCCCTGCCTGATCGGCGAGCCGGGTGTGGGCAAGACCGCGGTGGTGGAGGGGCTGGCCCAGCGCATCCTGCTGGGCAGCGTGCCCGAGACGCTGCGCGGCAAGCGGGTGGTGTCGCTGGATCTGTCCAGCATGATCGCCGGGGCCAAGTACCGCGGCGAGTTTGAAGAGCGCCTCAAGACGGCGCTCGAGGAGGTGCGCCGGGCCGGCGACGTGGTGCTGTTCATCGACGAGGTGCACACGCTGATCGGCGCCGGCGCGGCCGAGGGGGCGGTGGACGCCGCCAACATCTTAAAGCCGCTGCTGGCCCGCGGCGAGCTGCAGGTCATCGGCGCGACGACGCTGGACGAGTACCGCCGCCACATCGAGCGGGACGCCGCGCTGGAGCGGCGCTTTCAGCCGGTCATGGTGGGCGAGCCCAGCGAGGAGCAGGCCCTGAGCATCCTGCGCGGCCTGCGCGACCGCTACGAGTCGCACCACAGCGTCGAGATCACCGACGCCGCGCTGCGCGCGGCCGTCGAGCTGTCCTCGCGGTATATCAGCGACCGCTTTTTGCCCGACAAGGCCATCGACCTGATCGACGAGGCGGCCTCCCGCACCCGGCTGTCCCGCATGACGGCGCCCTCCGATCTGCGCGGCCTGGAGCAGGACCTCAAAAAGCTGCAGCACGAGAAGCAGTCGGCCGTCGCGGCGCAGGAGTTTGAGCGCGCGGCCTCGCTGCGCGACCGCGAGCGCCGGCGCTCGGCCGAGCTGCAGGACCGGCGGCAGCTCTGGGAGCGCCGCAGCGGCCGTTACGGCACCGTGGGGGTGCAGGAGGTGGCCGAGGTGGTGTCGGGCTGGACCGGCATTCCGGCCGGCCGGCTGCAGGAGGGCGAGGCGGGCCGGTTGCTCAACCTCGAAGAGGTGCTCCACCGGCGGGTGGTGGGGCAGCAGGAGGCCGTGGAGGCGGTGGTGCGCGCGGTGCGCCGCGGCCGCGTCGGCCTCAAGGACCCCAACCGGCCGGTGGGCTCCTTCCTGTTCCTCGGGCCGACCGGCGTCGGCAAGACCGAGCTCAGCAAGGCGCTGGCCGAGGCGGTGTTCGGCAGCGAGGAGGCCATGATCCGCCTCGACATGTCCGAGTATATGGAAAAGCACACGGTCTCGCGGCTGGTGGGCTCGCCGCCCGGCTACGTCGGCTACGACGAGGGGGGCCAGCTGACCGAAAAGGTGCGCCGCCGCCCCTACGCCGTGGTACTGTTTGACGAGCTTGAAAAGGCCCACCCCGACGTGTGGAACATCCTGCTGCAAATCCTCGAGGAGGGGCATCTGACCGACGCGCAGGGCCGCAAGGTCAACTTCCGGCACACCATCCTGATCATGACCTCCAACATCGGGGCGCGGCGCCTGACCGAGGGCAGCCGCATCGTCGGCTTTGACCAGAGCGGCCAGTCGTCCGAGGAGAAGCTCAAGCAGCTGCTGCTCGAGGAGCTCAAAAAGACGCTGAGCCCCGAGCTGCTCAACCGCGTGGACGAGGTCGTGGTTTTCCGCAAGCTCTCGGAGGAGGAGCTGCGGCAGGTGGCCGGCATCCTGTGCGAACGGGTGCGGGAGCGGCTGGCCAAGCTGGGCATCGTGCTGCGGGTGGAGGAGTCGGCGCTGCAGGCGCTGATCGAGACCGGCGCCGACGCCGCCTACGGCGCGCGGCCGCTGCGCCGGGCCGTGGTGTCGCAGATCGAGGACGCGCTGGCGCAGCAGATCCTGGAGGGCAGCCTCTCGGCCGGCGACCGCGTCGTGGCCGTCGGCGTCGAGGGCGGCATCCGGTTCCAGAGCGAGGTGGACCGCCGGTTCAGCGTCGACGGCGCCGACAATCGCGCCGGACAGCCCGGCGGCGCGTAGGCGCCCGGCATTAATTTCGGCTTGTCCGGCGGCCCTCCTTGGGGAGCGGGCCGGCGCTCCCGGACAGGCGCTATCTTTTTAACAGGTCGCGGCCCGCGGGCCGCAGGGAAAGGCCGTGCTTTTGAGTGGCAAAAGCACCAAAACCACCTCCTTTTGCGGCGGGCAAAAGGAGGCAAAAGCCGCCGGGGGGCAAAGCGTAGCTTCCAGGGGGTACCC
>JAAYBB010000068.1 GCA_012719075.1 Clostridiales bacterium
CGGCCTCTTTGACTACCCGGTGCTGATGGCGGCCGACATCCTGGTCTACGACGCCGACATCGTGCCGGTGGGCGAGGACCAGCGCCAGCACGTCGAGCTGGCCAGGGACATCGCCATCCGCTTCAACAACACCTTCCCCGGCAGCTTTGTGGTGCCCGAGGCCTCGATCCCCAAGGAGGGCGCCAAGATCCTCAGCCTGCAGGACCCCACCAAGAAGATGAGCAAGTCGGACAGCAACGAGGCCTCTTATATCCTGGTCATGGACAGCCCCGACGACATCATCCAGAAGTTCAAGCGGGCCGTGACCGACAGCGACTCCAGGATTTACTATTCGCCCGACAAGCCGGGGATTACGAATTTGATGAACATCTACGCCATCGCGACCGGCATGGACATCGAGGCCGTCGAGCAGACCTTTGAGGGCAAGGGCTACGGCGCCTTCAAGACCGCCGTCGGCGAGGCGGTGGTCGAGCTGCTGCGTCCGCTGCGCGAGCGCAGCGAGGCGCTGCTCAAGGACCGCAGCTACCTCGAAGAGGCGATGCACAAGGGCGCCGAAAAGTCCTGTGCCATCACCGACGCCAAGGTGCGCGAGATCTATCACAAGCTCGGCTTTGTGCCAATGAAATAATAAAAGGGGGGATTTCCCCCTTTTTTTGTGCCCCTGCGCAGGCAGGGGCGCTGCCTTGGAAAGTGGCCCCTTTGGGTGGGCCTGTAGGGGAGGACGCCGCATGCATTCATATGTCTTTGCACTGGCCGGGGAGGGGGACGCCGCCGAGGTCCTCGCGCTCTACCGCAGCCTGATCGGGACGCCCGGCTGCACCTGGGACCTCGACTACCCCGACGGGGAGACGGTCTTGCGGGACATCGCGGAGGGCTCGCTCTACCTGCTCCGGCAGGGAGACCGGATCGTCTCGGCCGCCGCGGCCGGCCAAAGCGACGAGCTGGCGGCGCTGGACTGGCGCGCCAAAAACCCCTGTGACCTCGCGCGCATCGGCGTCCTCGCCGACTGCCAGCGCCGGGGGGTGGGCACGCGGATGCTGCGCAGCGTCGTCGAAGCGGTCAGGGCGCGGGGGTTCGACGGCATCCGCATACTGGTGGCCCGGGACAACGCCCGCGCGCTCGCGCTCTACGACAAAAACGGCTTTTGCCGCGGCCGCGCCGTTCGCATGTTCGACCTCGACTTCTAGTGCTACGAAAGGGTCTTTTAGCGCCCCGGCGCGCCGCGCGGCCAGCCAGCGCATTTTGGATTGACTTTGCGGCCGTTTCGGGATATAATTTCAGTCTGGGTCCGGGTGACCCTTGTGTGAAAACACAACAACATCCTTGCTCCCCGCACAGACGGGGGGCCATTTGTCCAGAAGGAGGTGCAAGAGCACTGTGGAAAACGGCAAGTACGAGACCATTATGATCGTTGATCCGGCGCTCGGCGAGGAGGGTATTGCCGCCGTCGTGGAGCGGATTACCTCGCTGATCAGCGAGCATGGCACGATCGAGAGCGTTGAGGACTGGGGCAAGCGGACGCTGGCCTACGAGATCAACGACCGCACCGAGGGGTATTACACCCTCATTCACTTCGAGGCGCCCAGGAGCTTCCCGGCCGAGCTGGAGCGCATTTACAGCATCACGGAGAACGTGCTGCGTTCGATCGTGGTCTCCAAGGAAGAAAAGTAGGTGCCGTATGAATAAGGTGATTTTAATTGGCAGGCTCACCGCCAACCCCGAGCTCAAGCACACGGCCAGCA
>JAAYBB010000012.1 GCA_012719075.1 Clostridiales bacterium
TGCGCTCCTCGCGCTGGCTGCCGCCGATGATCTCGCCCACGCCGGGCACCAGCAGGTCCATGGCCGCAACGGTCTTGCCGTCCTCGTTGAGGCGCATGTAGAACGCCTTGATCTCCTTGGGGTAGTTGATGACAAAGACCGGCCGGCCGAAGATTTTTTCGGTCAGGTAGCGCTCGTGCTCGGTCTGCAGGTCGCAGCCCCAGTACACGGGGTATTCAAACTGGTCCTGGTGCTTCTCGAGCATGGCCACGGCGTCGGTGTAGGTCACGCTGGTGAACTCGGCGTCGACCAGCGTCCGCAGGCGCTCGATCAGGCCCTTGTCGTAGTGCTCGTTGAAAAAGGCCATTTCGTCGGGGCACTTTTCCAGCACGTCGCGGATGATAGATTTGATCATGCGCTCGGCCAGCGCCATGTTGTCGGAGAGGTCGGCAAAGGCGATCTCGGGCTCGTTCATCCAAAACTCGGCCGCGTGGCGCGCCGTGTTGGAGTTCTCGGCCCGGAAGGTTGGCCCGAAGGTGTAGACCTTGCCGAAGGCCAGCGCAAAGCACTCGGCCTCGAGCTGGCCCGAGACGGTCAGGTTGCTCTCCTTGCCGAAGAAGTCCTGCGCCGTGTCGATCGCGCCCTCGGGCGTCTTGGGCACGTCGTTCAGGTCCAGCGTCGTGACCCGGAACATCTCGCCGGCGCCCTCGGCGTCCGAGCCGGTGATGATGGGGGTGTTGACATAGACAAAGCCCTCGCCGGTGTAGAAGTCGTGCAGCGCCTTGGCCGCCACCGAGCGCAGGCGGAAGATGGCCGAGAAGGTGTTGGTGCGCATGCGCAGGTGGGCGATCTCGCGCAGGAATTCCAGCGTGTGGCGCTTTTTCTGCAGCGGGTAGTCGGGGGTGGAGGGGCCCTCTACCGCGATGTCGACGGCCCGGATCTCAAAGGGCTGCCTGGCCTCGGGCGTCGGCTGCACAACCCCCTTGACCACCAGTGCGGCCCCCACGTTCTGGGCCATGATCTCCCTGTAGTTTTCAAGCTCCTCGGCCGAGAGCACCACCTGTACACTCTTAAAGCAGCTCCCGTCGTTGAGCTCCACAAAGCCGATGGACTTGGAGTCCCTGCTGGTGCGGACCCAGCCGCACACCACGACCTCCGATCCGTTAAAGGCTTCGTGATTGTTCACAAGCTCCCTCAATTCCAGTCGTTTCATGCCGGCCGCCTCCTTTTGATAAGTCTTTTTTATCGGGATTCCCTTGGCACAAGGGGAATCACAGCAAAAACATGCCGTACCGCTCGCAGTCGCGCACCATCTCCTGGGGCCAGATCGAGGCTTGCACCTCGCCGATGTGGGCCTTTTCCATATAGAGCATGCAGAGCCGGGACTGCCCGATGCCGCCGCCAATGGTGTAGGGCAGCCTTTTGCCCAGCAGCGCCTGGTGGTAGGGCAGCGTCAGCCGCTCCTCGGCGCCCGAGCGGACGCACTGCTCGACCAGCGAGTGCTCATCCACGCGCACGCCCATCGAGGAGAGCTCGACGGCCATCTGCAGCGGCTCGTACCAGACCAGAATGTCGCCGTTCATGGTCCAGTCGTCGTAGTCGGGGGAGCGCCCGTCATGCCGGATGCCGCTCCGGAGCGGCCAGCCGATCTGCATGAGGAACACGGCGCCTAGCTCCTTGCAGATGGCGTTTTCGCGCTCCTTGGGGCTCAGGTAGGGGTAGCGGTCCTCCAGTTCCTGCGTGGTGATGAAGTGGATGGTCTCGGACAGGAAGGGCTTGTGCAAGGGATAGTGTTTGCAGACCGCGTAATGGGTATCCAAAATGCAGGCATAGATTTTCTCCACCACCTCGCGCAGGGTCTGCTCGGTGCGCTGCTCCCGCTCGATGACCAGCTCCCAGTCCCACTGGTCGACATAGATCGAGTGCAGGTTGTCGAGCACCTCGTCGCGGCGGATGGCGTTCATGTCGGTGTAGAGGCCGTGCCCCGGCTGAAAGCCGTAGCGGGCCAACGCGTCGCGCTTCCACTTGGCCAGCGACTGCACCACCTGCACCTCCTCGAGCGCAATGGCCTTGACGTCGAAGGCCACCGGGCGCTCGGTGCCGGTCAGGTTGTCGTTGAGGCCGGTGGAGGCAAAGACAAAAAGGGGCGCGGAAATGCGCTCCAAATTCAGGGCGTTCGCCAGGTTATTCTGGAAGTTGTCCTTGATGAATTTGATCTCCCTCTGGGTGTCGATGATGCCGTATTTGGGGGTGTAGCCGTCCTTTGGGCAAAAGATCTCATACATACAGGAAAACCTCCGAAGGTGGGTCGGCCGCCGCAGGGCGGCCGCCGGTTTGAATTTGGGCAGATTAAAAGCTATTATAATAAAAGTCACAGGAAAATACAATCAATTTTGTAACATCCGCTAAAAAAATGGCCGATCGGGCCCTTTTGAGTTCGTCGGAGAGGGGGGACAAGTCCGTTTACCCCCTTTTTGTGTGCGCCGCAGCGGACGGCTAGGTCGACACCCCCTCAAAGGCGAGGCCCAGCTTTTTGGCCAGCCGCTCGGGCGAGTAGGCATAGCGCAGCGCGACCTCGCCCTCGACCAGACCGCGCTCGACCAGCCCGGCCAGGTAGTTGTCCATCGTGACGGTGCCCTCCTTGCCCGCGGTCTGCATCGCGCTCTCGAGCTGGTGCAGCTTGGACTCGCGGATCAGCGCGCGCACGGCGTTGTTCGCCACCAGGATCTCAAAGGCGGGCACCCGCGCGCCGTCGACGGCCGGGATCAGCTGCTGGCAGACGATGCCCTGCAGGATGCCGGCCAGCTGCATGCGGACCTGGTTTTGCTGCTCGGGCGGAAAGGCGTCCAAAATGCGGTCGATGGTCTTGGCGGCGCCGGCCGTGTGCAGCGTGGAGATGACCAGGTGCCCGGTCTCGGCCGAGGTGATGGCGGTGCGGATGGTCTCGTGGTCGCGCATCTCGCCCAGCAGGATGACGTCGGGCGACTGGCGTAGGGCGGCCCGCAGCGCGCCGTTGTAGCTCTCGGTGTCGGTCGAGATCTCGCGCTGGGTCACCACGCTCTTATTGTGGCGGTGCAGGAACTCGATGGGGTCCTCGATCGTGATGATGTGGGCGGCGCGCGTGCGGTTGATCTCGTCGATGATGCAGGCCAGCGTGGTGGACTTGCCGCTTGCGGCCGGGCCGGTGACCAGCACGAGGCCGCGCCGCCGCTCCGAGAAGGCGATGACCTCGTCGGGGATGTGCAGCACGCTGCGCTCGGGCAGGCTGAAGGTGATGACGCGGACCACGGCGGCCAGCGAGCCCCGCTGCCGAAAGGCGCTCACGCGGAAGCGGGAGAGGGCGGGCAGCGAAAAGGAGAAGTCGTCGTCCCCCCGCCGCAGCAGGTTGTCCATCGGGCGGTTTTGCGCCAGGCCGTAGATTTCGGCAATCAGCGCCTCGGTCATGGCGGGGGTCAGCTTGACCTGGCCCTGCTGCTCGATCTCGCTGCTGATTTTGAAGGAGACCGGCAGCCCCGCGATGATGAGGATGTCCGAGGCCTGGCGGCAGACGGCCTCCGCCAGCAGCTGCATGGGATTTTGGCTCAACTCGTCCACGATACACCTCCAAAATTCTAAGGGGCGTCCGCCCCTGCAGGCGGCCGGCGCGCCGGGCCCGGTCAGCCCGGCCAGACCGGCAGGTGGTTGTCATAGACCTCGCCGGTGCCGTCGGTCTCCATGCGCCAGACCTGCGGTTCCACGCGCGGCTGTGCGCCGGGCGGGTACAGCAGCAGCTCCACCGAAAGGCGCTGGATGCCGCCGTCCCCGATGGGCAGCGAAAAGGCGACCCACACCGCGCCCTCCCGCAGCTCCAGCCGCCGGTCCTGCGCGCCCCCCGCCTCGAGCAGCTCCTCGAGGGCCGAGAGGGCGGGCGCCCGCTCGCCCTCCCAGCGGCGCTGCAGCTGGTCGGCCAGCAGGACCGCCTGGCCGTCGGCCGCGTAGTAGGCCTGGACCAGGTCGGCGTTTTTTTGGGAGAGCCGCCAGCCGGCCTGGGCCGACACGATCGAGAGCACCGAGAAGGCGGTCAGGCAGCAGACCAGCAGCGTGCAGAAGATCGAGAGGCTCCCGAACCCAAAGGGGGCCCTGCCGAACGGCTTGCGGCGGCTCATGAGGCACCTCCAAAGGGGGCGGTGCGCGCCACCTCGAGCGTGAAGAGGGTCTCTTGCCCGTCGGTCACCCGGATCGAGGCGCGCGAAACCCCGCTGTCCGGGTCCCGGGACACCAGCAGGTCAAGCCGGTAGCGCGCCTCGTCTGCGGCCATCCAGGCGTCGTCGTAGCACACCGTGAGCTGTGCGCCCTCCAGTCGGCCGCCCAGCGCGCGGGACAGCTGCCCGAGGTCCTCGGCCGCCTTGAAGTGTTCGGCCGCGCTCTCGGCCGCAAAGACGGCGCCGGTGACCGCCTCGCTGTGGCGGGAGACCGTCACCGAGCGGGCCAGCAGGTTGGCGCAGACCGCCGCCGACAGGCAGAAGATCAGCGCCGAGAGCGTGAGCTCCAGCAGCATCAGCGAGGCGCCTGAAAGCCTGCGCTTCACGGGGCCTCGCCCCCCTCCGCACGGCAGCGCAGCCAGAGGGTCAGCGCGCCGGTGCCCGCCTGCCCGTAGTCCAGCGAAAACTGCAGCAGCCCCTCCTGCGACAGCGCGACCGAGAGGGCCTCGAGCGGCATCAGCACCGTGCCGCTCTCGGGCGGCAGCTCGACGCCCTCTTCAAAAAAGAGCTCGCGGAGCTGTCCGTTATAGACGTAGACATAGGTGTAGTAGCGGGTGTCGCTGCCCGCGAAGGTCTCGCGCAGGATCAGCGCGTCGGCGCCGCCAAAGCGCCCGGCCGAGACGGCGCCCTGCGCGTCGGCCTGGCGCACCCGGTTGGCCAGGTAGGAGAGGGCGCTGCGCTGCAGGTAGACCCGCTCCTCGGCGCCGTGGACGCGCTGATAGACCGAGAGGCCGGCGGTCAGCACGCCGACGGCCAGCAGCATGAACAGCGTGAACAGCAGCAGCACGGCGGCGGCCGAGACGCTCTCGCTCCGCCGGCCGGCGCCCGGCCGGCTGGGCATGGGACCCCTCCTCTCGCGCGGCGCGGTCAGGCGCCCTTCTCGGGGGCCGCCGGTGGCGGGGCGCCCCGCTGCAGGATCGTGATGTCGGGCATCAGGTTGGAGGCGAAAATCTCGTAGTGGACCCGGTAGAGGTCCTCGTCGTAGCGCAGGCCGTAGTGCTCCTTGAGGTAGGCGACGCCGGGCGGGTAGCGCCCCTCGAGCGCATAGCACTGCAGCGCGGCCCGGCGCACGCTCTGTTCGACGACGCGCGCGCCCTCGCCGCCCACGGCGCCGCCCAGGCGGGGGGCGGCGAACAGCAGCAGCGCCGCGCAGAGCAGCAGCCCGAAGGCGCTCCTGAAGGGTGAGAGATCACACCTTGGTCGGGTCGGGAAAAGGGGACGCATGTGCGGGACCTCCTTTTGGGCCGGTCAGCCGACGGCGCTCAGCACGCCGATCAGCGGCAGCATGACCGAGAGCAGCACCAGCCCGATCACGCCCGAGAGCAGCGCCACCAGCACCGGCTCAATCAGGCCGATCCGGCGCTCCATGCGGTCGGTGGCCTCGTCAGACAGGCGGTCGGCGAGCTGCTGCAGCACCCGCTCAGCGCCGCCGGTCTGGAACCCACTGGACAGCAGCCCGGCGTCCAGGCCCGTAAAGAGCCCCACGTCCGCGCTGGCCCTCGGGAAGGGCTCGCCCGCCTCCATGCGGCACTGCAACGCTTCGAGCTGGCGGCGCACCGCGTCGCTCCGGACCAGCTCGCCGGCCCGGGCGACCGCCGCGCCCAGCTCAATGCCGCTGGCCAGCATCAGCGCGAGGCCCGAGGCGAAGTGGGCGCGGGAGAGGGCCTCCCCAAGCCGCCCGCGCGACGCGCGCCGGGCCATCAGGGCTGAAAAGCGGGCCCGGCCCCGCCGCGTGTAGAGCAGGTAGAAGCCGGCCAGCGCGGCGGCGGCCATCAGGCCGGCCAGCAGCGTGCCGGCCTGCTCGAGCGCGCGCCCGAGGCGCAGCAGCAGCGCGGCCAGCGGCGTCAGCGTGCTGCCCAGCTCGCGGTAAGCCCGCTCAAACAGCGGCAGCACCTTGGCCAAAATGAGGAAGACGACGCCGGACAGCACCAGCGACATCATCGCGGGGTAAAAGAGGGTCTGCCGCAGGCCGGCCTGCAGGTCGGCCTCCCGCCGGTAGTGGGCGGCCAGCGCCTCCGACACCTGTTCCAGGCGACCCGAGAGCTCGCCGATCTGCACCATGTGGACGTAGTGCTCCGGAAAGTAGCCGGTCTCGGCCAGCGCCTCAAAGAGGGGGCGGCCCTCCCGGTCGACCTGTTCGGCCAGCCTCTCGAGCAGCGCGCGCTCCTGCGGTTCGGCCTCCGCGGCCATCAGCGAGAGGCCCTCCGAGAGCAGGATGCCGGCGCCCAGCGTCATCGCAAGGCGCAGCGCAAAGGCCGAGAGCGCCTCGGCCTCGAGCGGCTCCGCCGCACCGGACCGCCCCCGCACAGGGGGCTGCGCCAAGGACGCCTGTTCGGCATGTGCTCGGTTGCGCATGGGACACCTCCAGCGGTCTTTCGGTGGGGCGGGCGAATCGGCGCCTGCCAAACGGGCAAAGGCGCCTTTGTCACAGAATGGGTAAAAGCTGGTCATATCTTCAATCATTATAACGCCGAACAGGGGGCACGACAAGGTGAATGGGCACTTTTTTGTCTTAAAATTAAAAACAATCGAGCATTTTGTCACAATTACACAAGCACCTGTTCACAGGCCGTGACGGCCGGCGGAAAGGGGATGGCTCGGCGGCCCCACAGGGGCAATCGGCGGGTGTCCGAGGGCAGCTGTCCCGGCGGAAATGGCCGGTGCCAAGGAGACAGATCACGGGTCAGCAGGGCGGCGGCACCCGCATGCCGGGTCCCGGGGGCAGCAGTCTTTGGCCCCTCAGCGGACGGCCCATCGCCCTTGCGGCCCTGGATCGGCCACAGCGCCGCGGGCCTGTGGCCCCGGCGGGCGGCTGACGCCCGTAGTAGACGATTGCCCACGGAGCCATCCATCGTCAGTCAACGCGCAGGGGAACGGGCCATTGGTCCGCAACCCTGCCCGCGGCGTCACAGGCATTTCGCCCGCCCCGCAGCGGACGGGCCCGTCGCCCTTGCGGCTTTGGATTGGCCACAGCGCCGCGGGCCTGTGGTCCCGGCGGGCGGCGGTGTCCCCCTTAGCCAGCGTCTCGGCGCAACCCCCGCCTGGCGAACAGCCCTGAACAGTCCCTGTCCATCCATCAGGCATACAGAGGGCCCCGTGGCGGATCGCCCGCCCCGGGGCCCTTTTGAAAAGGCGTGTATGAGAAGGGCGGGTCGGCTCCGCAAACTCAGTAGGCGTACTTGCTCACATAGGCCGAGCCGTCGCCGACGTACTCCTTGAGCTGGCTCGAGTTTGCGCCGGCCGTGGAGGCGAAGGTGGGGTCCACCAGCGACCAGTTGACGCCGTCGAAATAGATCAGGGCGTCCAGCCAGCCCTTGCCCTCGATGTAGACGTTGATCCAGGCGTGGTAGGCGTCGCCCGCATAGCCGAACACCAGCTTGCAGGGAATGCCGCGGCTGCGCAGCATGGCGGCCATCATCGAGGCGTAGTCAAAGCAGATGCCGGTCTGCTTGTCGTAGATGCTGTCCAGCACCGGCAGGTAGCCCGACTGCACGCTGGCGGCCAGCGCCTTGTCGTAGGACAGGTGGCCGACCACGAAGTGGTAGACCGCCTCCACCATCTTGAGCTGGTCGGTCAGGTCGGCGGTCAGCTCGGCCGCCTTGACCACGCACTTGGTCTCGGTGGTGTAGTTGACGTGCTGGTTGGGGTACAAAAAGGGCAAAAAAGGGTTGCGCAGCTTGACCGCGATGCTGCAGCTGTAGGCCTGCGAGTACCGGTTGTCGACGACGTTCTCGTACACCGTGACGGTGTAGCTGCCATCGCCCTCGGTCAGCGGAAAGACCTCGGGGTCGCCCTTGTTGTTGAGGTCGTAGGTGTACTGGATCCCGTCCAGCTTGGTCACCCGCACCTTGATGCGGACGTCCCGCCCGCCCAGGTAGCTGACCGTGACATAGCCCTCGGCCGCGTTCGAGGCATCCACCTTGGCCTTGCCGTTTCGATAGACCACCACGTCGGCCTGCTTTTCGGCCGGCTCGGGCAGCGCCGCGAGGGTAGCCGGGGCCAGCGCGGTCAGCAGCGCCGCCAGCAGCAGGGCCGCAAGGGCGCGTGTGCACATCTTCTTCATGGATTTCAATCCTCCACTGTGGCCGGAAAAGGTGCGTTTGTCAGAACAGACCGCGGTCAGGGGTCCAGCATCAGCTGCTGGAGCTTATAATGCACCTTGAGAAACTGCTTTTTATAGCGGCGGTAGAAGTTGCTGACGATGCGCTCAATGACCACCCGGCCGTCCTCAAACGTGAGGGCCGGCAGCATGAGCACGTACTGTGCGCCGCTGTAGCGCGCAACGGCGTCGCCCTTGCGCAGGCTGGCCTTGATGATGCCCAGCAGCTGGTCCATCGTGGGGTTGAGCAGCTCCAGCGGCGGCACCTCGCCCGAGGGGTTGACCACCGTGATGAGCCCGATGAAGACCGACATGCCGTAGCGCGCGGCGCGGCGCGCCTCGAGGCGGTAGGCCTCCTTGAAGAAGCCGTACTCGCAGACAAAGGCCCCCGGGACGGCCTCGGCCTCGCGCAGCTCCTCCTGGATGATCCCCAGGTCCATCTCGAGCGCCTTCTGGGTCTTCATGATCTCGAGGTACAGCGTGCGCAGCTCTTCGGAGGGGCGCACGCCGAGGTAGCGGTAGAGCTTGTCCGTGGCGATTTCGTAGTGGTTGAGGGCAGCCGCGTCCTTGCCCTGGTGGATCAGGGCGCGGATGAGCTGGCAGTGCAGCGTCTCGTCCAGCGCGTCGACCTCGATGGCCGTTCTCGAGATGTCGACGATCTCCTCGTGCCGCCCCTCTTCAAACAACAGCTGGCACAGCGTCTTGACGGCGTGCAGGTACAGCTCGTGGTAGTGGGTGCAGAAGGGGACGGTCCAGATCTCCATGGACTGCTTGGGCAAAAAGTCGCCCCGATAGAGCTCAATGGCCTGCAGGTAGAGGTCGATGCGCTGCTGCGCACTCTTTTTGGAGTCCTCGGCGCGGTGGCAGAGGGCCTCAAACACGTCGGCGTCGATGACGCAGGGGATGCGCCTGTTCCAGGAGTAAGAGCCGCGCTGCGAGAGGATCAGCTCGTCGTCGCAGGCCTGCTCCAGCGGCTCGAGCAGCAGCCGGATGCGGTAGAGCAGCGTCTTGAGCGCATTGCCCGGCTTGAGGCTCTCGTCCTCGGGCCAGAGCAATTCAATCAGCTCCTGCTGCGGAACGGCCCTGTCGCGGTGGACAATGATGTAGGCCAGCAGGTTCCACAGCTTTCTGGAGCGGTTGATGTTGTCGTCGATCGAGACCTCTCCAACCCGCAGCTCAAACTGCCCGAGCAGGTTGATATTGATAACCGGGCGCGTTCCGGCGTTTTGCTCCTGATTCAATGTTGTCACCCCACAGTTTCTGTAAAGCGTATTTATCACGAAGGAAGTCAAGGATGAGCGATCCGGAGGCCCGTACGAAGGTTCGCGCTTTTTATGATTGTCACAAAAAAGAAAAAAAGAATGCTCTAAAAAATATTGTCGACACAAAGGGTAAAATCTTTAGCCGCTTCGCGCAAAAGGGCAGCTCTTTTCGGCAAATAGACGCGCGCCGCCCAAGCGGAGGGCCGGGGCCCCACCCGCACAGAGGCCCTGAAAACCCCCTGAATGTCTGTTGCCCAACAACAAGAGTGCGCTGCGCCGGGACAAAGGGCAGTCATGAATCTCTTGACAAATATGCATAAAAAGAAGATATTGTAATTGAATTATACCGAATGGCTCAGGTCTGTGTCAACAAACTTCGACCGTCCGGTCCTGGAATTTTTATGAAAAATTTTCAATCAGGGCTTTTTTTGCCCTGTGTGACCGATTTGTAACACTGGTCAGCTATGCTATAGGTCAAGAAGTCTACTGAAACAGGCCGGATGGTATGCCTGTGGCTTTACACTGTGCAGACGGCGGGCGGCCGGCGGATTTTCCGCAGGGCGGCCTGCGACCGGACAAAATCACTCCAGAGGGGGCGGCAGCGTGGCAAGGGGCACCAAGATCGCAAAGGCGGCGAACACCAACACCTTCATCGTATCCATTCTATATCAGCAGGGGGCCAGTTGGCAGGGGACCATTCGCTGGACCAACCAGCGCAAGGAGCAGCACTTTCGCAGCGAGCTCGAACTGCTGACACTGATCAGCGAGGCTTTGACCTCGGGCAACGCGGGCGAGGTCAGCAAGGAGGTCTGAGAACGCCGCACAGGTCCCCTGGGGGATCGGGTGCGGCAGGCAATCGAAAAGCCGTCGACGGAGGCGTTCTCCGTTGACGGCTTTTGTCGTTTGTTTCAGGCGCCCGCCCGGCCTGGGCGGGGCGCTTTGGGGCCGAGGCAGCTGGCGCGCACAGGGGAGGGCCGATGGAGGACATGTTCGGGTACAACCCGGGAGAGCTTACACCCTGAATGGCCGCAGAGAACCTGAGGATGGGTTTGGTTGCTCCGCATGATGGATAAAATGTTGCGGCTGGTCCAGCCGAAGCAAAAGCGTCTGCTGAATCCATTCAGGTTTTACCGCGATGGAGGGGAGATCCTCTTTGGCAAACCATTGAAATTCCAGATCCTCTGTCTCATACTTTTGAGAAAATCCAATGGTATTTTGATCGTCTCTCAGATAATAAATGAACAAGATCTCGTGGGACTGTGTGCGCTCATATTCGAAAAAGTTTTCGATGACAGATGCAAGCCTTTCCACGGTGATGTCGGCACCCAACTCCTCGTTGAATTCCCGAGACAGTGCTTTTACCGTGGACTCCATCGTCTGGACACGGCCGCCAACCAAGCTCCAAAAGTCATCTTTTTTTTGACGGTGCAGCAGGATTTCCCCGTCTCTTTCCAGGATGCCGGCCACACGAAGATTAAATCTGATTCCATCGATATCTGTGCAGATGTCCATCAACAATATTTCCCCCGATCCTATTTCCCGAAAGATATGCCCTCGCAAGTGCCAGAAAACACTCCCCGCGAGCTTGGCACGCACCGAGGGCCGTCTCTCCTCCAGGGGCTACACCTCGACCAGGATGGGCAGGACCATCGGGCTGCGCCGGGTCTGCTTGTAGACAAAGCTCGAGATGTCCTCCTTGACGGTGTTCTTGATCGAGCTCCACTCCCGTACGCCGTCGCGCTGGCAGCGCAGCAGCGACTCCTTGGCCACGTTGCGCAGGTTTTCGATCAAGTCGTCGGCCTCCCGGACATAGACAAAGCCGCGCGAGACGATGTCGGGTCCGGCCAGGATGCGGCGGGTGCCGCGCTCCAGCGTGGCGGCCACCACGATCAGGCCGTTCTCGGCCAGGTTCTTGCGGTCGCGCAGCACGATGCTGCCCACGTCGCCGACCCCCTTGCCGTCGATGAAGACCTTGCCGGAGGGGACCTTGCCGTCGAAGCGCCAGCGGTCGGGCGTCAGCTCGATGACCTTGCCGATGTCCGAGATGATGACGTTGTCGGGGTCGATGCCCATGCTGATGGCCGTGTTGGCGTTGGCCTTCATGTGGCGGTACTCGCCGTGCATCGGGATGAAGAACTTGGGCTTGGTCAGCCCGATGATCAGCTTTTGCTCCTCCTTGGAGGCGTGGCCGGACACGTGGATGTCGGCCTCCTTGTTGGTGATGACCTCGGCGCCGCGGCGCATGAGCTCGTTGACGACGTTGCTGACCGTCTCCTCGTTGCCGGGCACCGGCGAGGCCGAGATGATGACCAGGTCGTTCTCGCCGATCTCGACGTTGCGGTGGTCGGCAAAGGCCATGCGGTAGAGGGCCGACATGGGCTCCCCCTGGCTGCCGGTGGTCACGATGACCAGCCGCTCGGGCGGGTACTTGTTCAGGTCGCCGATGTCGATCAGCACGTCCTCGTTGATCTGGATCACGCCGAGCTCCTTGGCGGCCTGCACGTTGTTGACCATCGAGCGGCCCGAGATGGCCACCTTGCGCCCGTACCGCTCGGCCGCCAGGATGATCTGCTTGACCCGGTGGATGTTGGAGGCGAAGGTCGTGACCACGATGCGCTTGTCGGTGGCGGCAAAGAGCTGGCTGAGCGAGGCGCCCACGATGCGCTCGGAGCGGGTGTGCCCCTCGCGCTCGGCGTTGGTGGAGTCGGCGATCAGGGCCAGCACGCCCTTGCGCCCGAACTCGCCCAGCCGGCCCAGGTCCATCATCTCGCCGTCGATGGGCGTGGCGTCGATCTTGAAGTCGCCGGTGTGGATGATACAGCCGGCCGGCGTGTCGATCGCGAAGGCGCAGGCGTCGGGGATCGAGTGGTTGCTGCGGATGACCTCGATGTCAAAGCAGCCCAGCGACAGGGTGTCGCCGTAGTCGATGCGGTTGATTTTGGCGGTCCGCATCAGCCGGTGCTCCTCGAGCTTGTTTTTGATCAGGCCGCCGGTCAGCCGGGTGCAGTAGACCGGCACGTTGATCTGCTTCAGCACATAGGGCAGCGCGCCGGTGTGGTCCTCGTGGCCGTGGGTGATCAGGATGCCCCGCACCCGGTCGGCGTTTTTGACCAGGTACTGGACGTCGGGGATCACCAGGTCGATGCCCGGCATGGTGTCGTCGGGGAAGGCCAGTCCGCAGTCCACCACGATGATGTCGTCCATGCACTCGATGACCGTGAGGTTTTTGCCGATCTCGTTGAGGCCGCCCAGCGAGATGATGCGCAGCGTGGGCGCGCCGTCCTTGGGCGCGGGCCGCCGGCTGCGCCCCGCGGAGGGCTTGTGGTAGGGGGCCGGCTCCGAGACGACCTGGTTTTGGGCGCCCCGCTCGCCCGCGGGCGCGCCCTGCTTTTTGCGGCCGCCCTGCTGCTGCGGGCCCTTTTTCTTCGGCGGGTCGGCAGGGGCCGCCCCGGCGCCCTTGGCCCCCTGTTTGGGGGCCTGCGGCTCCTTGTCCTGCCGGTCCTTGGACTCCTGCGTCAACGCGCCGGCAGGGGAGTCCTTTTTGGCAAAGAGGGAGGGCATGACCTGCCCCGGGTAGGGGGAGGTGCGCCGGCTCCGCTTCCTGGGCTCCTCGGCCGCCGGCGGGTTGGCCGCGGCGGGAGCGGGCTGGGCCTGCTTGGCAGGCCGCTTTTCGCGCTTCTTCTGGCGCTTTTCCGCCTCTTGTAGGGCAAGAGGCTCCTTGTTTTCCGGTTTCGTTTTCAAAAAATACCTCCAAAATGGATGCCGCTTTTTGCGGCTTTTGCACGAGGAGCAGAGGGGGCCTCCCCCTCTGTCCTGTCAACTATGCGGGGCACAAAACCCCAAACGGCAGCTGCCGTGTTCGCTTCAATACAAAAGTAAGGTGCCGCCGTGCATTTTCTAGAACAGGTAATAGAGCAGTTTGTAGACCGCGGCGTAGGCGCGCACGCGCTTGACATACCGGTCGGTCTCGGGATAGGGGATGTTGTACAGCGTCTGGCCGTCGCGGCTGTAGGCCTCGTCGGCCAGCCAGCCCCGCACCCGCGTGCGCCCGGCGTTGTAGGCGGCCAGCGCGGTGGGCAGCTGCCCGAACTCGTCAAGCAGCAGCGTGAGGTTGTAGGCGCCAAAGCGCAGGTTCAGCGCCGGCTCCAGCAGCGCCGACGGCGCGTACTCCGTGCGGTCACCGGCCTTGAACAGCAGCCAGTAAAAGGTGTCGGGCGTCAGCTGGGTCAGGCCCATGGCGCCGGCCGGCGAGACGGCCGAGGCGTTGAAGGAGCTCTCGGTCATGATCAGGCCGCAGAGCAGCTCGGGCCGCAGCCCGTTGCGGGCGGCCTCCGACTCGACGAGGTCGCGGTAGCGCAGCGGGAAGAGGCCCCGGGCCGTCCGCAGCGCAAGGACAGAGAGCAGCAGCGCAAACAGCAGCAGCGGCAGCCGGCGGCGGAGCGTGCGGCCCTTGCCGCGCAGCGTCACGGCAGCAGCCCCAGACGGGCGGCCACCTCGTCCACCTGGCGGCGCAGCGCCTCGAGGTCGCCGGTGTTGTGGATCACGTAGTCGGCGTGGTCGAGGAAGAAGGACTCCGGCTTCTGGGCGTCCAGCCGCGCGCGGGCGGCCGCCTCGTCGATGCCGTCCCGCGCCATGATGCGGGCGAGCTGCAGCGCATAGGGGGCCGTGACCACCACGAGCGGGCCGGTGTGCTGGCCGCCCTCGATCAGCGCGATGGCGTCGACCAGCAGCGCCCTTGCGCCAAGGCGTGCCTGCTCGGCCTCCACGGCCGCGATCTCCTCGCCCACAAAGCGGTGGACAATGCGCTCCAGGTCCCGCAGTGCGCCGGGGTCGGCAAAGACGATCTGCCCAAGCCGCCGGCGGTCCACGCGCCCCTCCCCGGTCAGCAAATCGCCGCCGAAGCGGGCCGCGACGGCCGCCGCACAGGGGCTGCCGGGGCTGTAGAGGTCGTGCACCACCCGGTCGGCGTCCAGATGGTGGACGCCATAGGGCGCAAACAGCGCGGCGACAGTGCTCTTACCGGTGCCGCTGCGCCCGGTTATGCCAAAACGCAACATGGAAATTACACCTCAATTACGGTATGTGCGGCCGCCTTGAGCAGGCGGTTGCGCACCGCAAGGCCCAGCCCCTCGGACGAGGGGAGCGGCGCGTAAATGCAGTCGAGCGCGGCGCGGTCAAGGCGGTGCAGCGCCTCAAACAGGCGGTGTGCATGCGCCTCGTTGTCGCCCGGCGCCCCCAGCACCTCGACCGCGGTGGCCGCCGAAAACAGGTCCTGCTCCCCCTCGTAGCAGAGGATGCCGACCCGCCTGTCGGCCAGGTGTGCGCGCATGTAGGCCAGCACGCGGTCCTGCGGACCGACCAGCAGCACCAGCGGCGCCTGTGGCGCGTAGTGGCGGTACTTCATGCCGGGGGCCGCAGGCGCGGCGTCCGGCGCCAGCGGGGCCGTGACCGAAGGGGCCACCGCCACCTCGCCGATGGCGGCGCGCAGCTGCTCCAGCGAAATGCCGCCGGGGCGCAGCAGCGTCGGGACCTCGCCGGCCAGCGACAGCACGGTGGACTCGAGGCCGACGCGGCAGGGGCCGCCGTCCAGGAACAGGTCCACCCGGCCGTCCAGATCCCCTCTGACGTGGGAGAGGGCGGTGGGGCTTGGCCGGCCGGACAGGTTGGCCGAGGGGGCGGCCACCGGCAGCCGGCAGGCCCGCAGCAGCGCCAGCGCGACCGGGTGGTCGGGGATGCGCACCGCGACGGTGTCCAGCCCGCCCGAGGCGGCGGCCGGCACCAGCGCGCTCTTTTTGAGCACCAGCGTCAGCGGCCCCGGCGAAAAGGCTTCAAACAGCGTATGGGCGAGGTCGGGCAGTTCGCGGCAGAGCGCCGGCAGCGCCGCAAGGCCGGGCAGGTGCAGGATCAGGGGGTTGTCCGCGGGGCGGCCTTTGGCGGCAAAGATGCGGCGGCAGGCCGCCTCATCGAGGCCGTTGGCCCCAAGGCCGTAGACTGTCTCGGTGGGGAAGACCACCAGTCCGCCCCTGCGAATCAGCGCCGCCGCCCGGCCGATGGCGGCGGGGTTGGGCGCGCACGGGTCCACCGTGACGACGGGGGTCCTATACATGGATAGCAGACCTTTCTCTCAAGAGCACAGGCCAAAGACGCGCTCGGCAGGCAAAGGGGCCACGGGCGGAGCTTTGGTCTGCGCTCTCACAGCATTTTAATCAGCAGGATGCCGGCCAGCAGGCCGGCGATGCTCCCCAGCGAGGGATAGCGACGGCCGGAGAGGGATTTGGAGGCGGGGATCAGGTCGGCAAAGGAGATGAAGATCATCATGCCGCCGGCCATGGCGAGGCAAAAACCCACCGCCTGATCGGTCAGGTTGCCCATGGCGGCCCCGAGAAAGGCGCCGACGCCCATGGGCAGCCCGGCGGCGCAGGCCGTCAGCAGCGTCCGGGCACGGGAGAGGCCGCCGCCCGAGAGCGGCGCGGCCATGGCCACCCCCTCGGGGATGTTGTGCAGGCCGATCACGATGGCCAGCGAGAGGCCGAGGCGTCCGCTGACCGTCAGCCCGGCCCCGATGGCCAGGCCCTCGAACAGGTTGTGCACCGACACGCCGAAGGCGGTCAGGATGCCGGTGTCGCGCAATGTGGCCGGTCGGCTGCCCATGAGCGCCAGCTCGGCCAGGCCGCCCAGTGCGACGCCGCCCGCGCAGCCCGACAGCACCGTGGTGACCGTCGTCAGCGCAAAGGCCTCGGGCAGCAGGTCAAAGGTGACTACGCCCAGCATCAGCCCGGCCGCAAACTCCAGCGCAAGCGCCATCGGCGCCGGCCTCCGGATGTGCAGCAGGCTGCTGAGCAGGCCGCCCAGTCCGGTGCCGACCACGCCGGCCAGCAGGCCCACGGCCGTAAATGTCCAAATGACCGTCATGGGGTTCCCCCGACTCCAGTTTTCTTTAACAGTATTCTGGAGTCGCCGGTTTTATGAACCGGCCGGCGCGCCCTCCCCCTTGAGCCGCTCGGCCTCGGCGGCCGTGATCAGCGCGTCGATGAGCTCGTCGAGGTCGCCGTTCAAAAAGCTGTCCAGCTTATACAGGGTCAGGCCGATCCGGTGGTCGGACACGCGCCCCTGCGGGTAGTTGTATGTGCGGATGCGCTCGCTGCGGTCGCCGGTGCCGACCTGCAGCTTGCGCTCGGCGGCCAGCTGGGCCGCCTGCTCCTGCTGCATGCGCTCGTAGATGCGCGAGCGCAGAATCTTCATGGCCTTTTCCTTGTTCTTGTGCTGGCTGCGCTCGTCCTGGCACTCCACCACGATGCCGGTGGGCAGGTGGGTGATGCGGATGGCCGACTCGGTCTTGTTGACGTGCTGTCCGCCGGCACCGCCCGACCGATAGGTGTCGATCTGCAGGTCGGCCGGGTTGATGTCCACCTCCACCTCCTCGGCCTCGGGCAGCACCGCCACCGTGACGGTGGAGGTGTGGATGCGGCCCTGCGACTCGGTGTCGGGCACGCGCTGCACGCGGTGGACGCCCGACTCATATTTCAGGCGGCTGTAAACGCCGTCGCCCTCGATCGAAAAGCTGATCTCCTTGATGCCCCCGAGCTCGGTCTCGTTGATCGAGAGCACCTCGATCCGGTAGCGCCGCGCCTCGGCGTACATCGTGTACATGCGGTAGAGGGAGGCGGCAAACAGCGCGGCCTCGTCGCCGCCGGCGCCGCCGCGGATC
The DNA here is from genome assembly GCA_012719075.1 of Clostridiales bacterium. Classification (GTDB taxonomy): domain Bacteria; phylum Bacillota; class Clostridia; order Oscillospirales; family Feifaniaceae; genus JAAYBB01. The sequence goes on from JAAYBB010000012.1 coordinate 17,290, forward strand.
TCGACGATGACGCTGCGGTCGTCGTCGGGGTCCTTGGGGATCAGCAGGCGCCGCAGCGCCTCCTCAATGCGCGCACAGTCGGCCAGGCCTCGCCGGTGCTCCTCCTGCGCCAGCTCCCGGTACTCGGGGTCCGAGAGCAGCTCGGCCGCCTCCTGCACCAGGGTCTTGGCCGCGCGGTAGGCCCGGTACTGCTCGATGATGGGGGTCAGGCCCTTGAGCTCCCGCGCCAGCGCGCGGTAGGCGGCCTGGTCGCCGAACACGGCGGGATCGGCAAGCCTGGCCTCCAGTTCTTCAAAACGCCGCTCGGCGGCGGCAAGCTGGTCAATCATGGACGGGGGTCCCTCCGCTCTCGGCCGGCGCCGGCTCGACCGATTTAATGGCCTTGGTAAAGGTCCGGCGGGTCACAAAGATCTCGTGCCCGCAGCCAAGGCAGCGCGCCCGGATGTCGGCGCCCACCCGCAGCAGCACAAAGCGGTTTTCGCCGCAGGGGTGCTTTTTCTTCATCACGCAGAGGTCGCCGACGCGCAGCTGCAAGGGGACACCTCCGGGGGAAAATTGGCGGCGGGTTGAGGCATTCAGTCGGCCCGCTCGGACGGCATCAGCCGCTCGAGCAGCGCCAGCAGCGGCAGGCCCAGCCCATAGCAGGCCGCCAGCTGGCCGGCGCCGACCTGCAGCACCGGCAGCCACAGCGGCATGGCCTCGGGCCCGCCGTAGTACAGCACGTACAGCATGGGTCCGATCACCAGCGCGTTGACCAGAATGGGCGGGATCGGCGCGGTGAAGCGGCTCTTGCAGCGGGCGGTCATGTGGGCGGCAACCAGCGTGGCCAGCGAGCCGAATACGATGTCGGGCAGGCCGTAGCCGCCGAACAGGTTGGCCATCAGGCAGCCGACAAAGAGGCCGGGGACCGCCGAGCGCGGCAGTAAAAAGGGCAGCACCGCCAGCGCCTCCGACACGCGGAACTGGACCGGACCGTAGCCAAGCGGCTGCAGCGCCACCGTGGCCGAAAAGTAGAGCGCCGCAATCAGGGCGGCCCTGGAGACCTGCCGGCTGTTGATGTCCACGCCAAAGAAGCTCCTTTTGGTTTACTGGCAGCGGTCGGGGTTGCCGACGCTGCCCTGGGCGGGTGGGAGAACCGCCGAAAGCACAAAAACTCAAGGGATGGTCACGGCCGGGGCCGTGACCACCTCAAGTAAACAAGGACAGTATAGCATATCCATCAAAAACTTTCAATTCTTTTTGTGGAACATGACCGGTTTTTTGTGCGCAGGGCGTAAAAATTCAGTCTGTCGAAAAAGGGGTCTCATGCAAGGCGGATGGCAAAAGCAGCCCCGACATCAAATCCGTAGGAACGGCGGACGTGTGCCGACGTTCCTACTCCTAAGCGGGTCTGCGCGTTTCGAGCCCCATAGGGGCGAGGGACGAAGGCGCGGGCGCACAGGCCCTCTTGTCAAAAAACCAACGGTTTTTTGACCGTCTCAAAAACTACTGGATGCGCTGCCCGCTCTCGTCCTCGATCAGGCGGGAGAGCTTCATCTCCTGGCCGCTCATGGCGTCGAGGTAGTACAGGTAGGTGCAGTCCTCACAGGTGGAGGTGATCTCGAGCGCGCGGTTCTCGATGCCGCCGTCCGAGGCGATCACGGCGTAGCGGGCGCTGCCGAAGCTGTGGCCCTCGGGCATATGGCCCTCGGCCGACTCGGTGGTCAGCTTGGGCGATGCGCCGGCCGGCCGCTCGGTGTGGGACTTCAGGTACTTTTCGGCCGAAAAGCCCACCACGTCGCCCTTGTCCAGCGCCACCGAGACCGAGAGCGAATCGGGGTAGTAGAGCACCTCTTTGTCCTCAAAGGCGTACTCCGACGTCAGCACGTTGTCGGCCACCGAGTGGGACACGCGGGTCATGCCCTGGTACCCCTTGGAGGCCAGAAAGTCCTTGGTCACCTCGTGGGCCTCCTCGACCGAGAGCACGGCGTCGCCGACCTCGCGGCCGTTGGTCATGGACACCACCTGGCCGCCCAGCGACGAGACCTGGATCGCGACGTCGCCGTAGGAGAAGAGGTGGGTGGGCAGGTTGCCGGAGGTCTCGCCGCCGGTCGTCATCGCCGAGGGCGAGAGGCCGAGGAACTCGGCTGCGATGGCCTTCGCGTCTTCGGCCGAGGTCTCGGCGGCGTCGACGGCGTAGGCGTAGGCCGGCGCCTCCAGCATGTGGGCCGAGTAGCGCCCGTCGTACATCAGCGTGGGGGCCCCTTCGGGCAGGCCGTCAGCCATCAGCGATGTCACAGAGGGCGCGGCCTGGGCCTTTCCGCCCAGCCGCGAAAGCAGGCCGTTGCCGGCGGCCGGCGCCGCGGCCGTCGCATAGGAGGCGGAGGGGGACTGCCAGCGCTGCCGGTCAAACAGGCCGCCGCTGACGACCGGCATCAGCGCCTCTCCCTCGCTCGCCAGCTGCTCCACTTGCCCGAGCAGCTCCTGCAGCCGCTTGTTGTAGGCCATCAGCTGGTTCAGGGTCTCACGGCTCTCGGACGAGAGCGCCTTCTTGGTCACGGCCTCCTTGGCCAGCGTGCCGGCGTACTCGCCGATCTGGGACAGGTAGAGCGAGATGGCCGAGAGGCTGTCGTCGGCGATGGGCAGGCAGTCGAGCGCGGCCTTGCCGCCGGCCGAGGCCGAGACCAGCTTCAGCGCGGCGGTGCCCACCTGCTCGGGCGAGCTCATCACGAGGCCGGCGTGAAAGCCCTCCTCCATCTCGTCCAGGCTGCGCGTCACGTCGGACAGCGCCCGGCGGTAGCTGTTTTCCATCAGCAGCTGGTAGGCCTGTCCCATCCGGATCTGGAACAGCGCCGTGCCGCCCAGCATGGCGGCCAGGGCCAGGGAATAGCTCAGAATGCGGATCAGCGTCCGCTTTTTGATGGTCATTTTCAAACACACATCCCTCAGTCAGGTTTTGGCCCGGAAGGCCCTCCGGGCGTCTGGCGTCAAAAGTGGAGGGCCGACTGCACCAGTCGCCCATGCCTGACTAGTATGAGGGATTTTTTTGCGGTTTATACGGCAAAGACGCCGCAGTTCAGGGCGTTGTTTCGCTTGAAAAGAGGCTCTCCACCACGCGCGGACAGCTCTCGGGCGAGTAGCGCCAGGCCTCGATGCGGTTGCCGGTCTCGTAGTAGTGCAGCTGTATCGGGGCCTCCCTCGAGCGAAAGTGGTCGGCGATGACCAGCTTGAGCTTCATTTTATCGGGCAGAATGCTCTTGATGTACACCACCGCCACGTCCCCCACCTGCAGGCCCTCCTGGTACTCGGCCAGGCCGGCCAGGTTGGGGGTGAGCTCGACAAAGATGCCGTAGGGCTCGATGCTGCGCACGATGCCGGGGACGGTCTGCCCCACCTCAAAGCGGGCGATGTTCTGCTCCCAGGTCCCCAGCAGCTCCTTGTGGGAGAGGAAGAGCCGCCCGGTCTCGCGGTCGAAGTTCTTGACGACGGCCCGCAGCGGCTGGCCCTCCGAAAAGCGGTCGGAGGGGTGGGCGATGCGGGAGACCGAGATGTTGTCGATCGTGATCAGCGACACCACGCCGCAGCCCACGTCGACAAAGGCGCCAAAGCCGGCCAGCCGCGTGACCACGCAGTCGATGATGTCGCCCGGCCGCAGGTGCCGGAGCACGTCGCGCGCAAAGAGCGCCTGCGCCGCCCGGCGGGAGAGCAGGGCGGTGTCCCCCTCGATGCCGGTGACCTGAAAGCAGACGCTGCGCCCCACGCGCGTGATGATGGCGATGTTTTTGACGCTGCCGTCGGCGATGCCGACGGCGCACTCCTCGCGCGGCATGAAGCCCTGCAGCGCGCCAAGCGCCACAACCAGGTTGTACTGTGGGTCGCAGTAGGCGGCGCGGGCCTCCAGGATCTGCCCGGTCCGCTGGGCGCTCTGCAGCTCCTCCAGCGTGTAGTCGGATCTGGCCGCCTGTCCCTCAGGTCTGTAATTTCCCGTCATGTGCTCATCCTCACTTCCCTGCAAGCCAATGGTCCATTGTATGAGGGCGGCGGGAAAAACATGAGCGGGAGATGCCCCCCGGCAGGGGGGTTCCCGCCCGGGGGGCATCTCCAAAGGGGTGGACCGGCGCCAAGGGACAGGGGAGGGGCCGCCTCAGCCGGTCAGCGCAGCAGGTTGTAAATCGAGAGCAGCAGCGCGAGCAGCGACAGCCCGAGCGCAAGGTTGAGCTTGAGCCCCGGGTGGGGGTTTTCAAGAAAGAGCAGCCCCTCCCGCGTGATGGCGGGGGCCTTGTAGTCGGCCGCCAGGCGGCCCTCGTAGGACAGGATGGTCACGCCGGTCACATACTGGCGCTTGACGCACTCCTGCAGGCAGAGCATCTCCTCGGGGCTGAGTCCCCTGGGCAGACTGCCGTTCTTTTTCAGTGCGGTCAGCACCGCCCGCATGGCAGCGTCCAGTTCTTTTTCGGTCTTCAACATGAAGTGCACCCTCCAAGCGCATGCTCCAAAGCCGCCGGAGGACGCCTTTGGGAAACGGGGAATTGTCCTTTACTATAGCACAGATCGAAAAGGGCGGCAAGCCGCACAAACCGACATGAATCGGCCACAAAAAATTTGGAAAAAGGAGAGAATTTCAGCAGAAAAAAGGAGAGAATTTCAGTAGAAAATGTGATATAGTATTTATGACAGAAAAAACAGACGGACAGGGCCTGTTTACCGAGCGCCGCCGACCGGGCGCCCCGCCAAAATCCAGCCGTTGGCGGGCCCCTTCGCGCCGGTGCCGGACAAAATAAAAAACAAGGACAAAAAAACGGGGCGGCGGGGGCTGCGGCCGACAGCTGGCGCAGCCGCTGGCCCCTTAGGAAAGGAGCTTACGATGCGGAGAAGCAAAAAGACCATGGATGGGAACACGGCGGCCGCACACGCCAGTTACGCCTTCACCGAGGTGGCGGCCATCTACCCCATCACCCCCTCCTCGCCGATGGCCGAGCTGACCGACGAGTGGTCGGCGCAGGGGCTCAAGAACCTGTTTGGAGACAGCGTGTCGGTCATTGAACTGCAGAGCGAGGGCGGCGCCGCCGGCGCCGTGCACGGGAGCCTCAACGCCGGGGCGCTGACCACCACCTACACGGCCAGCCAGGGGCTGCTGCTGATGCTTCCGAACCTGTACAAAATTGCGGGAGAGCTGCTGCCCTGTGTCATCAACGTGTCGGCCCGGTCGGTGGCCACCCACGCGCTGAGCATCTTTGGGGACCACTCGGACATCTATGCCTGCCGGCAGACCGGCTTTGCCATGCTGGCCGAATCCAACCCCCAGGAGGTCATGGACCTCACGCCGGTGGCCCACCTGGCCGCGCTCGAGGGGCGCGTGCCCTTCATCAACTTCTTCGACGGCTTCCGCACCAGCCACGAGCTGCAGAAGATCGAGGTGTGGGAGTACAGCACGCTGGCCGCCATGCTGGACCGCAGCGACCTCAAGGGCTTCCGCGAGCGGGCGCTCAACCCGCAGCGGCCGGCCATGCGGGGCAGCCACCAGAACGGGGACATCTTCTTCCAGAACCGCGAGGCCGCCAACCGCTACTACGAGCGGGTCCCCTCGATCGTCGAGGGCTATATGAACCGCATCAACCGTCTGATCGGCACCGACTACCGCCTGTTCAACTACGTCGGTGCGCCCGACGCCGAGCGGGTGGTCGTGGCGATGGGCTCGGTCTGCGACGTGGCCGAGGAGGTCGTCGAACACCTGGTGGCCAGGGGCGAGAAGGTGGGCCTGATCAAGGTGCGGCTCTACCGGCCCTTCTCGGCCGAGCACCTGCTGATGGCGCTGCCCAAGGAGACCAAGAAAATCGCCGTGCTCGACCGCACCAAGGAGCCGGGCGCGCTGGGCGAGCCGCTCTATATGGACGTGGTGACCGCGCTGTCCGGCCGGCACCCCGCCGCCGTCGTGGGGGGCCGCTACGGGCTCAGCTCCAAGGACACCCCGCCCTCCAGCCTGTTTGCGGTGTATGAAAACCTCGCGCAGGAGCGCCCGAAGAACGGCTTCACGATCGGCATTGTGGACGACGTGACCGACCACAGCCTGCCCGAGCGGGACGACTGTCCCGACACCCTGCCCGAGGGCACCGCCTCCTGCAAGTTCTGGGGGCTGGGCGGCGACGGCACGGTGGGGGCCAACAAGAACACCATCACCATCATCGGCGACCACACCGACAAGTATGTGCAGGCCTACTTCCAGTACGACTCCAAAAAGACCGGCGGCGTGACCATCAGCCACCTGCGCTTTGGAGACAAGCCCATCAAGTCGCCCTACTACGTCAAAAAGGCCGACTTTGTGGCCTGCCACAACCCGGCCTATATCCGCAAGGGCTTCAAGATGGTGCAGGACGTCAAGCCGGGCGGCAAGTTTTTAATCAACGCCACCTGGACGCCCGAGGAGCTCGACGAGCACCTGACGGCTGACGCCAAGCGCTATATCGCCGAGAACAACATCCAGGTCTTCCTGTGCAACGCCATCGACAAGGCCCGCGAGATCGGCATGGGCAAGCGCACCAACACGATTTTGCAGAGCGCCTTCTTCAAGCTGGCCGACATCATCCCGATTGAGGACGCGGTGCACCATATGAAGGAGGCCGTCTACAAGACTTACGGCAGCAAGGGCGACGCGGTGGTGGGCGCCAACTATGCCGCCATCGACGCCGGCCTGGAGGGCATCGTTCAGGTCGAGGTGCCGAAGTCCTGGAAGAACGCCAAGGAAAAGAGCCACAGCGGCAAGCTGCCGGCCGAGGGGGCGCTGGCCAAAATGGTGTCGGTGATCCAGCGCCCGGTCAACCTCAACGACGGCGACAGCCTGCCGGTGTCGGCCTTCCTCGACCACGCCGACGGCACCTTTGAGCTCGGGGCGGCCGCCTTTGAGCGGCGGGGCGTCGCGGTCGAGGTGCCCGAGTGGGACCCGGTCAAGTGCATCCAGTGCAACCAGTGCGCCTATGTCTGTCCCCATGCCACGATCCGCCCCTTTGCGCTGGACGAGGCCGACGTCAAGGCGGCGCCGGACGGCATGAAAATGACCGGCATGAAGGGCCGGGACGTGGAGCAGTACCAGTTTGCGATGGCGATCAGCCCGCTCGACTGCATGGGCTGCGGCGCCTGCGCCAACATCTGCCCGGCGCCCGGCAAGGCGCTGTTCATGAAGGAGCGGGAGACCCAGATGCAGGAGCAGGCGGTCTTTGACTTCTGCGTCGGGAGTGTGCGCAAGAAGGAGGGCATGCCCGACGAGACCACCGTCAAGGGCAGCCAGTTCAACCAGCCGCTGCTGGAGTTCTCGGGCGCCTGCGCCGGCTGCGTCGAAACGGCCTATGCCAGGCTGGTGACCCAGCTCTTCGGCGAGTATATGTATATCAGCAACGCCACCGGCTGCTCCTCGATCTGGGGCGGGCCGGCCGCGGCCAGCCCCTATGCCGTCAACCGCAGCAGCGGCTATGGCCCGGCCTGGGCCAACAGCCTGTTCGAGGACAACGCCGAGCACGGCTTTGGCATGTTCCTCGCGCAGAAGACCATAAGGGCGCGGCTGATCCGCACGGCCTGGTCGCTGTCGGGGCACGAGAACGCCGCGCTGCGCGAGGCCGCCCAGCACTATTTGGACACCCGCAGAAACGGCAAGCTCAACCAGGCGGCCGCCGCGCAGCTGATCGCCGAGTGTGAGAAGCACCCCGACGCCGACTGCCGGGCCATCCTGGCCGACCGGCGCTACCTGGCCCGCAAGAGCGTATGGATCTTCGGCGGCGACGGCTGGGCCTACGACATCGGCTACGGCGGGCTGGACCACGTGCTGGCCTCGGGCGAGGACGTCAATGTCTTTGTGTTCGACACCGAGGTCTACTCCAACACCGGCGGGCAGGCCTCCAAGGCCAGCCAGCTCGGACAGGTGGCGCAGTTTGCGGCGGCCGGCAAGGCCATCGGCAAGAAGAGCCTGGCCGAGATGGCCATGTCCTACGGCTATGTCTACGTGGCGCAGGTGGCCATGGGGGCCGACATGGGGCAGACCATCAAGGCCATTGTCGAGGCCGAGAGCTACCGCGGTCCCTCGCTGATCATCGGCTACGCCCCCTGCGAGATGCACGGCATCCGCGGCGGCATGGGCAACGCCCAGGAGGAGATGAAGCGGGCGGTCGAGGCCGGATACTGGTTCAACTTCCGCTACGACCCCCGGCGCAAGCAGCAGGGCAAGAACCCCTTTATGCTGGACTCCAAAAAGCCGACCGGCGACTACCGCGCCTTTGTCGGCAATGAGACGCGGTACAGCCGCCTGCAGCTGGCCTTCCCGGAGCGGGCGCAGGAGCTGCTCTCCAAGGCCGAGGCCCAGAGCGTCGAGCGGTACGAGTATCTCAAAATGCTCGAGCGCTTCTACGACGAGAAGTGACCGCAGCGCCGGGGACGGCGCAGCCTGGAGGCCACCGCGCAGCCTGCACAAAAGGCCCCTCATAAGCCGCGGTGCACAGGCAGAGCCAACAGATGATTTTTGTGAGCAGATAAAAACCGGAGTGCGGCAGCCACAGCTGCCGCACTCCGGTTGCTCATGATAAGAGTTGCTTGGTAAATAGGCGTTTACATCTCAATGCTCCCCAACGTCTGTTGACGAAAGATCGCGTATTCTTCGGCAAGGCGATGGAGTTTTTGTTTTTCGTGCGCCTTGCCCCACAAATTCATTTTGATGTCCATTCCCTTGCCCTTTTTCTTGCTTGTCCAAATGCCAATGATTTCTCCACCATACAAAATAACACCCGGATTCGTCACCAATGTCCAAATCTGTTTTTGCAGGGATTTATCCGGCTGCAAAACCGCTCGGTCGCGCTGGTCAAGAAACGGATCGTGACCCCCGAGGAGAAGAAGCTCCCTTTGAAACGAAGCCGGAGAAAAAAGCGGTTCTTTATCGACAGATAGAATAAAGGCTCTCTTCCCCAAGGCCACAACGGGCTCCACTTCTTCTGAAACCGTTTCCCACATGCGCTTTCCCTGTTTTGGGGAACAGCCTGACCAACTTATAAATGCATCAACGGTGGTCGGTCCATAACAGTGCAAAAATTTTCGCACCAGTTTTTTAGGGGCGTCCTCACTGATTTTCAAAGAATGGCCTGTCCAGCTTTTAAAAGAGGTAAAAGTAGGGCTGATGCCATTTCGTTCTCCAAATACAACGAGGCCGCTGTAGGCACACGGTCGAAGCATAAAGGACACAACCGCGCCACCGACAGTTTGCTTATCCGGGCTTCCGTACATGGAGGGTTTATTCCACAGGTCCCGTTTTTCAACGGGCAACAGCGGCAACATCCATTCGGCCAAAGTTTGGTCTAGCGTGCTTTTGCTGGTGATAACGTTATCGTCCAGCTGCGGCACAACCTGTTTTAACAAGTCGAACAATTCATCAAAGGCCATCTGTAAAAAGTCAAGCGCCAGTAAAATCCCCTGGGTGTAGATCCACGGCTCACCTTCTTGTGAAATAAGGGCGGATAGAAAAACATCACTTTCCCAGGCGGGAAATACCACAGGTGCTCCCCGCAAGCTCCAGGCCTGTAAAAGCGATTTTTCTTGATAGAGCACATGCGCCATTTCCGACAGGCTGCAATCGGGAACACGATTGTAGAGAGCGGTTTCCCATGCGCCGGGCGGGGTGTTTTGCATGCCGCATGCCCCAACAAGTTCCGCGATGTCCGCGCGCTGATATTTTTTATCCAAATGATGCGCGTGTAACCGATAACGTCTGATTTGTTCAACGCCTACTTCACTCATGTGTCTGTAGTCCCTTTTATGATTTTATGATGATTTTTCATTCACTTTTTCACACCGCAGATATGGCAAATATCCATCATCCGCAGGATTGCCCATCCGATTTTTGTTTTTTGTCTCCAGTCAAGAATAACAGATTTTACGAACAAAACAACCATGCCCATAAAAATTGTACGCAAACAAGCAGACAATAAAAAAACACCTCCGCCCATTTCTGGGAAAATGGACGGGGGTGTTTTTTCGTTGCGGACGATTTCTCAATTAAACGTTGACAGCAGTCCAAGCTACAAAGCTGTGGGAACCGCATGGACGAAGGCCATTTAATTGGCCGTCTTATGGATAAAGTCGATCTCATTCCGGATCCCTTTGTGCGCGTCATTCCACAGGCCCTTTGTCAGACGGATGCGCAGCAGGCAGGTGTTGGGGTCTTCGTCGTTGTTGGCCTCGTTGTACCACGCGGCAAAGATCCTGCGCAGCTTTGCCATCATCTCGGCGTTTTGCGCGTCACACACCCAGCCCAGGTTTTCACCAATGCCGTCGGCGGTGAAATTTTCGACGATGATGCAAACGGCGACTTCCGGGTTTTGGGCGATCTGCCGCATCTTGCCCGAGGTCGCGTAGGTGACGGTGTAAAACGCGCCGTCCTCATAATAGGCGTCCACAATGCGTGCGGCGGGGCGGCTTTTGCCATCGGCCCCCGGCTCCAGCGCAATCGTAGACAGGGAGATCAAGCCGTCCTTGTTCCCCAATTTTTCGTCCAGCAGCTTCATGGCTTCGTCGTACTTGCTCATCCCTTGCCCCCCTCAATATGGAGTATACATTTCCTTGCCTGAGCGCAGTCTGCGTCATCAGGCGTCTTTTGCGGCCCGGTTGCCGCAGGAGTTTAGGCGTGCGGCGACACCTCGTGGTGCTTACCAGTATAACAAACGCGGAGATCGCGTTCAATCATTTGTATCAGCCCCTTGGAGAAAGCCTCTCCCGGCAAGAAAAGGCCTTCCGTTGGAAGGCCTTTTCAGTCTGTTGAAAAAGGCGGTCTCATGCAGGGTGGGTGGCAAAAACAGCCTTGACATCAAATTCGTAGGAACGGCGGACATGTGCCGACGTTCCTACTCCTAAGCGGGCCTGCGCGTTTCGAGCCCCGCAGGGGCGAGGAACGAAGGCGCGAGCGCACAGGCCCTCTTGTCAAAAAACCGCCGGTTTTTTGACAGTCTCCAAAGGCCTTCCGTTCGGAAGGCCTTTTTGCGTTGCTATTTGAGAAAGCCCGCCGGCCGCTACCCGCCCAGCGTCACGTCGCAGCTCTGGTACCAGTCCAGGGCCTCGTGCAGGTGGGAGAGGCAAAAGTCGGGCCAGTAGTCCTCCACAATATAGAAGTCGGCATAGACCGACTGGACCGGCAAAAAGCCGCTCAGCCGCCGCCGGCCGCCCCAGCGGATGATCAGGTCGATGCGCGAGATGTCGCGCGAGGCGATCTCGCCGTCGGTGTGCAGCTTGCGCAGGTCCCAGGTCCAGTCGTAGTTGACCAGAAAGTTCAGGTTGATGCGTCCGTCGCCAAAGCGCACCCGGCGGTTGGCGTAGGGCAGCAGCGCCGCCGGAAAGGCCGGCGACTCGGTGTTGCCGACCACCAGCAGGTTGGCGTCCCGGCCCGCAAGCAGCTCGACCGCGTCGACGCAGGCCTGCGTAAAGGCCGCGCGCTGGTCGGGCGCCCGCTTGTTGTTGTCCTTGGTAAAGCCGTAGAAGGTGGCCTCGGCCACCCCCTGCTCCAGCAGGGCCTCGTAGAGCGCAAAGCCGGGCGGAACGCCGTGGGCGTAGCCCTCGCTCTTCTGCAGGCCGTGGCCCTCTGCCCAGCGGCGGTTGCCGTCCGGAATGATCCCGACGTGCTTAGGCACCCTGGTGTAAGACTGCTCCCTGGCCATGCGACACCTCCGAACGGCAATTCTCTTCAGTCCGTGAGGGTAGTATGGCCGGGCGGGGTGGCCTTTAACCGGGCGGTTCACAACGGCTGCGGGCCGCGGGAGGGCCTGCGCTAGGTCGTCTCCTGCGGCGGCGGGGCCTCGGGCTCTGGCTTCTTGCCGCGCGGCCCGCCCTCGCGCAGCACCTTGACCTCCTGCTTGGGCACCACCACGACCTGCTCGTCGTCCTGCAGGCGCACGGTCAGGTGGCCGCGCAGCAGGTTGACGTCGGTCACGATGCCGCGGCCGGACGCGGTCTGCACCAGTGTCCCGGGCCTCGGCGTGCTGCCCAGCAGCGCCTCGTAGGACTCCTGCTCGTACTTGAGGCAGCACATCAGGCGGCCGCAGGTGCCCGAGATCTTGGTGGGGTTGAGCGAGAGCCCCTGCTCCTTGGCCATCTTGATTGAGACCGGCTGGAACTCGTTCAGGTGGGTGGAGCAGCAGAAGGGCCGCCCGCAGATGCCCAGGCCCCCCAGCATCTTGGCCTCGTCACGCACGCCGATCTGGCGCAGCTCGATGCGGGTGCGGAAGACCGAGGCCAGGTCCTTGACCAGCTCGCGGAAGTCCACGCGCCCGTCGGCCTTGAAGTAGAACAGGATCTTGCTGCGGTCAAAGGTGTACTCCACGTCCACCAGCTTCATCTCGAGCTTGTGGGCCGCGATTTTCTGCAAGCAGATGTCAAAGGCCTCCTGCTCCCGCCGGACATTTTCGGCGGCCTGGCGGCTGTCCTCGGACGAGGCGAGGCGAAGGACCCGCTTGAGGGGCAGCGTCAGGCGCTCCTCGGGCATCTCGGTGTTGCCCATCACGACCTCGCCGTGCTCAATGCCGCGCGCGGTCTCCACAATCACGGCCTGTCCGGGCTGCAGCTCCAGCCCGGCCGGGTCGAAGTAGTAGACCTTGCCGGCCTCTCTGAAACGAATTCCACAGATGGTTGTCAATGTCGTGCCTCCCAACAGTCAATGAGCATGGCCGTGCAGAGCAGCGGCAGGTGGGCGTTGCCCTCCGCGGCGGCGCGGTAGCGCAGGGCGATTTTCGGCAGGGCCGTGGCCAACCGCGCTGTCCGGCCGGCGCCCTCGGCCAGCAGGTCGCGGCAGAGCGCGCAGAGCGCGTCGCAGTCGCTTTGAAAAGACGCCCTGTTGGCGCTCAGGTGTGGCTGGAGCGCCAGCAGGCCGTAGAGGTCTCCCGCCTGCAGGCGGGCGAGCAGGTCGGCGGCCGTCTGCGCCTGGCCGGGGGGCTCTTCGGCCCCCTCGAGCGCGTAGCGGGTCAGCCGGGAGCGCAGCGTGGGCAGCAGCAGGGCCGGGCGCTCGGCCTGCAGCAGCAGCGTCAGGTGGGGGGGCGGCTCCTCCAGCAGCGTGAGCAGCGCGTTTTGTGCCCCCGGGGTCATCGTGTCGGCCCCCTCGATCAGCGCGGCGCTGCGCGGGCCGAGCGGCTTCAGGCGGACCGCCTCCCGCAGCGCCCGCACCTGATCGACCTTGACCGAGCGCTCCCCCCGCACCGGCATGAAGTCGGGGTTGGCGCCGGCCTCGAAGGAGGTGCAGGCGCGGCAGTGCCCGCAGGGCAAAGCCCCGTCGGGCTGCGCGCAGAGCAGCGCCTTGGCGACCTGCCGGCCGGCCAAAAGCGCGGCCTTGGGCGGGCCGGTCAGCAGCACCGCATGCGGCAGCCGTCCGCGCTCGAGCGCAAGCGCGAGGGCCTGCGGCAGCGCGGCCGCCCGCCGGCTAGAACTTCTCATGGCGGTCGACGTCGAGCACAAAGACCACGGCGCCGCCCACCAGGACCTCGATCGGGAAGACGACCGGGACGGCGGCGTTCTCCATCGGCAGCGAGGAGATGAGCTGCTTGCGGCTCTTGCAGCAGTCCTTGATGATGCCCATGATGTCCTCGATTTGATCCTCCTGCGCGCCGATCAGAAAGGTGGTGTTGCCGTGCATGAGGAACACGCCGGTCGAGGAGAGGGCGGTGGCCTGGTATCCGGCCGTCAGCAGGGCGTCCTGCAGGGCCTTTCGGTCGTCGGAGTGGGTGATGGCAATCACGAGCTTCATCGCATTCGACCTCCTTCTATGGCTGCGGCGCGACCCCTGTGGGGGCTGGCGCCGCGGGCTGTTCGGTCTCAATATAAACCCTTTGCACCGCGCTGTCAATGAACATGGGGTTGACGGCAAAGCAGGCGAGGTCCCCCACCTCGACCGGCAGGCCGGTGACGTCGACCACCGTGCCCGAGGTGCCCACCCGCCCGATCGTGGGCACCCGGTGCCCGTTGATCGTGCAGCACAGCGCCTGCGGTCCCGCCAGGCCCTTGACCGCGTGCCAGAGGTAGCGCAGGCGGTCGAAGGGGCGGAAGGCGTCCTTGCCGTGGACGCGCAGCAGGCCGTCGGCCAGGCCGGCCGTCAGCACGGCGGCGGTCGTCGGCCGCCTGGTCCGATAGACGTTGGTGTAGCCCACGTTGTGCCCCTTGGGCAGTTGGTGCAGCTCGGCCACCTCGCAGACAAAGCGGCCGACCGGCTGTAGTTTCAGATCGGTCGGCATGGGCAGCCGGCCGGCGAAGGCCGAGCCGATGCGCACGGCGTCCAGCCGCGTGTCGGGGTGGATCAGCGCGGCGCAGGAGTTGGCCAGGTGCCGCATGGGGGGATCGACGCCGAGCGCCTTGAGGCGCCCGAGCATGGCCAGGAAGGCCGCGCACTGCTGCGCCGTGACCGGACCGGTCGAAAAGGACTGCGACAGGTGGGAGAACACCCCCTCCACGCGCAGGTGGGGGGCGTCGGCCAGCGCCTGCGCCGCCTGCGCCTCCTCGCCGGGCAAAAAGCCGAAGCGGCCAAAGCCGCAGTCCAGCTTGAGGTGCACCGGCAGCGTGGCGCCGGCCGCGGCGGCGGCGCGCTCGAGCGCCTGCGCCGAGGCGGCGCTGCCCACGGTTCCGATCAGGCCAAGGTGAAGGATCTGCTCGGCCTCGGCCGGCAGCGCGGTGGAGGACAGCAGCAGCATCGCACCGTCGAGACCGGCCTCGCGCAGCGCCTGCGCCTCCTCCAGCGTCGCGACGGCCAGCGTGGAGACGCCGCAGTCGAGCAGCGTGCGGGCCAGCGGCACCAGGCCGAGGCCGTAGCCGTTGGCCTTGCAAACCCCGATCACCGGCACGCCGACCGCGCCGAGCACGGCGGCGATGTTCTTTCGCAGCGCGTCCATTTGGACCTCAAGTGCGCGCAAGAGTCAACACATCCTCAATTTCAATCCACGCACCCCGCGTGGGGTGCGACACACTCATTGCGGCAGACATTCACATATCACTTTCAGTTTCAATCCACGCACCCCGCGTGGGGAGCGACTCTCCACGAACAGAATGCCGAGATACATCAGCATATTTCAATCCACGCTCCCCGTACCCCGCTTGGGGGGGCGATCACACAATCCCGCTCCGGCGGACACTGGAACCTACTCGCCCCTGCCGCGGTTCTTCATGCGGTAGAGGGCGGTGGCGCCCCGGTTGTAGACCTTGCGCAGCAGGTCCACGGCCCGGGCGGCCCCCGGCTTGAAGCAGTACTCGAATTCGCCGCAGAACTCGACCAGCTCGCCGCCAAAGCCCTTTTTGAAGCGGTAGAGGCCGTAGAGCGGGTTGTCCTCCGACAGGTCGCCCGAGACGCCCCGGAAGTCGTAGATCCGGCAGCCCTGCTGCACCGCCCAGCGGATCATCTCCCACTGCAGCAGGTAGTTGGGCATGACGTTGCGGTCGCGGTTGGAGGAGGCGCCGTAGAGGTACCAGACCTTGTCGCCGAAGTGGATGGCCAGCGTCCCGGCGATGGGCCTGTCCTCATAAAAGGCCATGTACAGCCGCAGGTGCTCCCCCATGCCCTCCACCATGCGCTCAAAGTAGGCGAGCGGGCGGGTGACAAAGCGGTCCCGCATGCCGGTCTCGACCATGAGCTCGTGGAAGGCCGGCAGGTATTCGCGCCCCACCACCCGCACGGTCACGCCCTTGCGGGCGGCCAGGCGGATGTTGTAGCGCCACTTCTCGTGGAAGCCGGCCATCAGCTCCTCCTCGGTCCGGCCGGCCACCGGCAGGCGGAAGACGTAGCGCGGCTGAATGCCCTCAAAGTTTTTGCCCTCGGCGTGCAGCGTAAAGCCCATCGACCGCATGCGGTCGACAAAGGCGGTCTGGTCGCTGGTGACGTCGGGGTCCAGCTTGAGCGAAAAGCCGCGGCGCTGTCTGGCCAGGGCCTTGGCCCCCTCCATGAGGGCCGAGAGGGTCTCGGCATCGTCGATGTCGCAGACCGGGCCGCGCGGCGAATAGAGCATGCGGTAGGGCATGCCGGGCATGCGGCGGATCAGGATGGCCATCGACCCGCGCAGCGCGCCGCCCTCGTCCCTGGCCAGAAGGACCTCAAAGTCCCACTCGTTTTTGACCTTCGACCAGATCGCGCTCTGGCAAAAATGGCCCTTGGGATGGGCCATGATAAACGCCTCGTATTCCTGCATTCCGGCAGGTGTGAGCAGCTCTGTCCGCAATGCCTCACCCCCATATTTTCACTGTCCAAAGTATACCACAGCGCCCCGCTGACATTCAAGATGCCGAAACGTTCACGCTTTTTCCGTTGACAGGCCCCCGCGCTTTGTTTAGAATGAATAGGCCAAGGCGACCGCTGCCCCGGGCGGGAGAGACCGCCCGCAGGGTGCGGCGGGGACGCCGATCTGAAGGGACGGAAAGGGGAGGGTCACGTGCAGCCGGAGAAATCCGGGACCGGCAGGTCCGGGCGGCGGCCGCAGCTGCGAAGGCGGCGCGGCGTAAAGCCCCGGGTGCTGGCCAAGGCGGCGCTGCTGGTCTTTGTGCTCATTTTGCTGTCGGCGCTGACCCTGCTGCTGGTCGCCGTCTTCCGCCGGCCCGAGCTGATCGAGCGGCGCAAAAACAACTCGGGCCTGCTGGTGGAGAGCGGCGAGGCGCAGCTGCTCGAGAGCCTGACCAAGCCGGCCCTGGTGCCCGAGCGGGCGGCCCTCATCCGGCTGGACGGCATTTTGGTGCTGCAGTCGGGGGAGCACTACGCCACCTTCACGGTGGACGGCATCACGGCCACCATGGTCCGCTACGACTACGTCGGGGAGTACCAGCTGACCGACATCAACGCCTCGGGCGTCGAGCTGACCCGGGGGGATGAGGTGGTCGCCCTCACGCTGAGCGGCAGCAACAAGCTGGACGTCGTCGGTGGAGGGGGTGCGGGCGCATGATCAAAACCTGGACGGGGCGCCTGCTGCCCGCGCTGCTGCTCTGCCTGCTTGCGCTCTGTGCGCTGGCGGCCGAGGAGCCCTTCGAGGGGCAGGACTACCCGAGCCTTGCGCCGCCGGCCGCCGCCGGCCTGGTGCAGCGCAACGCCTACACGCCCACGCCCGAGGAGCGGGGCATTTACGCCGAGGACCTGGCCGGCCGCGTGGCCTATGTGTCGGAGGCGGTCATCAAGCTGATGCCCGAGACCGAGGAGCTGATCTCGCTCGACTACCGCAACGTCGACCTGCGGGAGCTGGTGGCCCGCCTGTCCAAGCTGGCCGGGCGCCATGCGCTCTTTTTTGGCGAGCCCGTCAAGGTGACGGTCAAGGCCAACGTCGTGACCCCCATGCGGGCGCTGGACGAGGCGCTCAGAGCGGCCGAGGGCATGAAGTACCTCGTGGACGAGGACGTGATCTTGGTCGGGCCCGAGGAGATGCTGACCAGCACCTTCGTCTACACCGACGTCGCGACCACCAAGCCGCTGCGCTACCTGTCGGCCGAGATGCTCGAGCGGCTGTGCGAGACCATGGAGCTCCGCTACACCTCGCTGGAGCCGGCCCCGGACGGGGTGCGCCTCGTGGCCATGCCCCACGACCTGGCCCACATCCTGATGGTGATCGAGAGCCTGGACGTGGCCGACGGCTTTGTCAACCTGGACACCAAGCCCGAGCTGATTTTAGAGCGGCTGGAGCTGCGCTACATCACCGGCAAGCAGTTTGTCAACCTGGCCGAGCGCTTCGGCATCCGCTCGGGCATCTGCTGCGACCACACCGATGCGCGGGAGGTCTACCTCTCGGGCAACAGTAAGACCATCGCGGACCTGCGGCACATCGCCGAGGTCTTTGACGTGGCGCTCAACGAGAAGCTGACGGCCAAGGGCAGCACCATCATCGCACAGCCCTACCGCTTTTCAGTCGCAGAGCCCGAGGCGGTGGCCCAGGCGGTCGCAGACTGCGGCATCTCCTTTCGCATCCTCTGCATGAGCGACGGGCGCAAGGTCGTCTACGCCGTCGGCAACGCCGTCGAGACGCGGCAGGCCGTCAAGCTCATGTCCAAGCTGGACCGGGAGGACGCGGTGCTGGTGGTGCTCGGCGGGGCGGGGTCCACCAAGACGCTGACCACGCTGCGGGACAAGATCGTCAAGGAGACCAGCCTCAAGGTGGCGGCCTTCACGGTCACCGAAAACCTCGGGGCGTCTGGAGACTACTACTACCTCTACTGTGTCGCGCCGCAAAAGCAGGCGGAGGAGGTCCTGCCCTACCGCATGGAGGGGTGAGGCCCGCTGTGCGGCACGGGATCAATCGGCAGTGCACTGTGGCGCGGGAATGGCTCCCGCGCCACATTTTTATCGGCGAAGGGGTCCAAAACGCGGGCGGCTGTGGTATACTGCAACTAAATCGGCAGGGGGTGAGCGCATGGAGGGCAGGTGGGTCGGGCAGGCCGGCGGGCGCGGCCTTCGGCAGGCGCTGGTTGGCCTGCTGCTGGGGCTGCTGCTGTCCATGTCGGCGCTGCTGCGCCTGGACACCCGCGAGCTGCCGGCCATGCTCTACCTGGACCCCGAGCCCCCAACTCAAACGGACCACAGCCAGACAGGAGAGGAGGCGGCAGCCTTGCAGGAGAACCTGCCCCGCCCCGCGGAGCCGGACGACGGGGACTTTGTCAGCATCAAGCGCCACATTCCCGACATCCTGGTCGACCTCAAGTACGCCACGCAGGACAACATCTCGGGGCAGGTGATCTACGACTTCGACTGGGCGCCGCTGCGCTACGGCACGGTCAAAAAGCTCATGGCGGCGCAGGCGGCGCTGCGCGAGCAGGGCTACGGTCTGCTGGTCTGGGACGCCTTTCGGCCGCCGGCCGCCCAGTTTGTGCTGTGGGAGGCCTTTCCCGACCCGCGCTATGTGGCCGACCCCCACCGCAAGTTCTCCAATCACTCGAGGGGCAACTGCGTCGACGTGACGCTGGTGAAGGCGCAGGGGGAGCCGGTGGAGATGCCCACCGAATTTGACGACTTTTCGCCGCGCGCCGGGCGAACGTACGAGGAGCTTGCGCCCGAGGTGGCCGCGCACGCCCGCCTGCTCGAGGAGGCGATGCTGCAGGCCGGCTTTGTCCCCTACGAGGCCGAGTGGTGGCACTACACCGACGCGGTGGACTACCCGCCCGAGCAGCAGTTTTCGCCGGCCGAGGCGCTGCTGCCCATCCGCGTGCACGCGGTGGGCGACTGCGTGCTGGCCAAGGGGCACAACTACGCCTTTGAGGGCAGCTTTGAGGACTACGTGCAGCGCGCAAACGGGGACCTCTCGTACTTTTTCAAACACGTTGCCGACCGCTTCACGGCCGACGACCTGACCATCGCAAACGGTGAGAACGTCTTTACCACGGCCACGCAGCGGGCCGACAAGCGCCACCAGGGCGACCGGGCCTTCTGGTTTAAGGGCGACCCCGCCTACGCCGACATCTATCGGCTGGGCGGCGTCGAGGCGGTCAACCTGGCCAACAACCACAGTTACGACTACCTCGAGCAGGGGTATCAGGACACCCTCGCGGCGCTGCGGGCGGCCGGCGTTGCGCCCTTTGGCGACGACCTCACGGCCACCGTGGACTGCAGGGGCCGCCGCGTGGCGCTGCTGGGCTTCAACGCGCTGGGGCGGCTGGAGGAGGGGGTCGACCCCGCCCTGCTGCGGCAGCAGGTGGGCGAGGCGGTCGCCAGGGCGGCCGGCGAGGCCGAGCTGGTCATCGTCTCCTTCCACTGGGGGGAGGAGTACGCGCGGCAGCCAAACGCGCAGCAGACCGAGCTGGGGCGGCTGGCCATTGACAGCGGCGCCCACCTCGTGCTGGGGCACCACCCCCACGTGCTGCAGCCGGTCGAGACTTACAATGGCCGGCCCATCGCCTATTCGCTGGGCAACTTTGTCTACGGCGGCGCCTTCCGGCCGCCGAAGGAGACGGCCGTGCTGCAGACCACCTTCTACCTGGACGCCGCCACCGGCGAGCTCGACCACGTGCAGTATGTGCTGATCCCCTGTGAGACCTACGGGGACACCGAGCGCAACAACTACCAGCCCATCCTGTGCCCAGTGCCGGGGCAGGGCTGAGGCAGCAGGGCGTCTTTGGATATGCAACGCGACAACATCTGCGGTCATACAACGGGGGAGCAGCACATGAATCTGGATCAGCTGAGCCTAAAAAAAGCACTGTCGGGCATCCTGGCCCTGTCCATCGTTTTTTTACTCAAAAGTCCCGCTTTTGCGCAAGCGCCATACCCCGCTTCCGCCCCTTTCCACGCGTTTTTCGGCGTGGAGACCATGGACGAGATCACCGGTGCCAAAGTGGTCTATGAAAACGGCACCGCAGCGGATTTGGCGAGGGAGGATATTGAAAGCCTGCTTGGCGCGTTTTGGGATTTTTATATGGAGCGGTTTACGCGGCCCTATACGGAGGATGTCCAAGCCTATTATACCTTTGTGTTTTACACGGACGAGGGCAGCGTTGGCATGATTGACCACCGCGGCTTTGTTCCGTGCGCAAAGTTTGGGCAGGAAAATTATCTCTGGTATCGCCCTTATATCGGGAATGCGAGAAATGCCCTGTACACGGCATCGAGTCATGTGGCCGAGAAGTATTCGGCGCTGGCCGCACCTGCCGAAGAGCCGCCCTATGTCCCCCAAAGGGATGTGCTGTCGGACTATGTGGACGGCGCTTCCGCATGGGCGCTTCCGGAAATCACGCAGGCCGCACAGGAAAATATTCTCCCGCTTGAGTTTGCGGGGACCTATGGAACCCCCATTTCCAGGGGGGCGTTTTGCCTGCTCGCAGCCCATCTGATCAACCAGGTGCAAACGCCGTCCGGCGGGAATCACCCGTATGACCTATCCCTATCGCTGAGCGCGCTGCTTGGCGATAAAGGACAGGACGCCTCCGTGTCCGTCAGCTTTCCGGACGACGAATATCCCACAGAGGCGGTCAGGGCCATGTATCTGCTGGGGGTCGTCTGCGGCAGGGACGACGGGAGCTTTGACCCGGAGGGGGCGGTCACCAGAGAGGAGGCCGCTAAAATACTGTATAACTGTGCGGCGCTGTATGAAAGCCCTCAGCCCGCGTCGGCCCGATACGCGGACGATCGTGAGATTGCGCCCTGGGCAAGGGAATCCGTGTGCTGGGCGTCACAACATCACATCCTGCGGGGCATCGGCGACAATCGGTTTGCACCGAAGGACACCTATACGGTCGAACAGGCCGTGGCCACCATGCTGCGGCTTTTGCGGCATCTGAAACCGCCGGCGTAAACAGGTCAGGAAGCGTGGCCGTACCCGGTGGACGGGGCCGGACGGCAGTCCTGCCCTTGCGCCAAAAGGGCGCCCGCGGGCGCCCTTCACGATTTTCCACAAGCAAGCTATCATAGTTGGCGCCTCCCTGGCATATCGTTGTGGTAACGGATCACACGAGAGCAGGGAGGGACCTGTATTGAAAGGGTTGCCGGAGGAGCGGGCGGTCGCTTTGGCGCAATACATCATCGAAAACAAGGCCACGGTGAGGGCTGCCGCAAAGCAGTTTGGCGTATCCAAATCCACCTGCCACAAGGACGTCACCGAGCGGCTTGAAAAGTATAACCACGCCCTCTACGAGGAGGTTCGCCCCATTTTGGAGCAAAACCTCAAGGAGCGGCACATCCGCGGGGGGCAGGCCACCAAGCGCAAATACAAAAAGGAGGCGGGCAGGTGAGCGGGCCCCCGCAGGAGGGGGCGCAATCGATCGTCCGCTTTGCCAGGTTTCCACGCACAAGAGGGGGTAGAAAAGAAAAAGCGTTCCCGGCATGGGCCGGGAACGCTTTTTATCCGGTGGTTCAGTCGGCCATGGCCTCGCGCGCGAGCTGCTCCAGCAGGTCGACAAAGCGGTCGACGTAGCGCGCGCCGCGCGCCGCGTCGGCCATGCGGGCGTCGCCCATGATGCCGTTTTCGGACAGGGCCTTCATGCCCCGCTGCATCATCTGTGCGGCCATCTGCGGCGTCACCTCGCCGATGAAGCCCCGTTCGGCCCGGTCCATGCGGACATGCTGCGGGGCCAGGTGCAGCATGATCGAGGTCTCCCAGTCGCAGGCGTGGCCACCGCAGGCGCCGCGCGGCATGCCCTCGGCCGCCTCGCAGGCCTGGAACTCCCGGGTCAGGCCGCCCATGTCCCCAACGCTGCGCACGCGCACGCCGGGGTGGTGGCCGTCCAGCCGCGCGGCCAGCGCGGCGATGGCGTTGAAGTTGCCGCCGTGGGAGGACATCAGCAAAATGGTCGTAAAGCCGTGCCGCGCATAGCAGGAGACGTAGTCCTCGACCAGCCCCTCAAACACTTCGGGGCGCAGGGTCAGGCTGCCCGGCATGGCCATGTGGTGCTCCGACAGGCCGGGCCGGATGACCGGCGCCACCAGCGCGTCGATGCGCTCGGCCAGCGCCAGCGAGATGCCGTAGCCGATCTGGGTGTCGGTGAGCTGCGCCAGGTGCGGGCCGTGCTGCTCAATGGAGCCGGCGCAGACGATGACGGTGCGCAGCCCCTGTTCCAGGGCCTCGCCGATTTCGGGCCAGGTCATGTACTCCAGCAGGCGCTGCCGGTTGGTTCTCTCCATGGGGGACCTCACTTCTTGCAGAGCGAAATAAAGTGGTCAAAGGCCGGCGACATGTCGGTCTGGCCGGCGGGGCGCCAGTCGGCAATCATGCGCTCGGGGTGGAACTGGAAGCCGAAGATGGGCAGCTGCTCGTGCTCGATGGCCTCGATGATGCCGTCCTCGGAGTGGCCCGTGGCCACCAGGCCCTCGGCTAGGCGGTTGATGCCCTGGTGGTGGTAGGAGTTGGTGACCATCTCCTCGAGGCCGAGCCACTCGCGCATCCTGGTGCCCGGCACTAGCTTGACCTTGTGCTCGACATTGTTGTGGATGACGCTGCGCTCGACCGGGATGTCCTGGTACATCGAACCGCCCAGGATGACGTTGAGGAACTGCAGGCCGCGGCAGATGCCGAGGATCGGCTTTCCGGTCTTGCTCCAGCGCTCGAAGACGGCCACCTCGTGGTCGTCCCGCTCCTTGGTGACCTCGACGTTGACAAAGCGGACCGGCTCGTTGTAGAGGGCCGGGTCGATGTCGTAGCCGCCGGTGAGGACCAGCCCGTCGCCGAGGGCCAGCAGGTCGTCCAGGTCGGCGCCCTTGGCGCTGTAGGGGAGCATCAGCGGGATTCCGCCGGCGCGGGTGATGGCCTCAAAGTAGCTGAAGTACAGCCCGAGGAAGGGCTGGCTTCCGTAGAGCTTCGGCTCCCAGTGTCCGGTGAGCAGGATGAGTGGCTTTTTCATACGTAAACACCCCCAAAAATAAGGGCGGCGCAGGCTGAGCAACGCAGGGGAGAGGCGCCGCCGGGTCCTATTCCATAGGATACCACAGCGCGCGGGGCGCGGCAAGGCTGTTTTTGGGGGCAACTGTAAAATGCGAATTGTAAAAAGGCCGCCCCAGGGGGGCGGCACAGCCTGTCAAAAAAGGCGGTCCTATGCAGGGCGGGTGGCAAAAACAGCCCCGACATCAAATTCGTAGGAACGGCGGACATGTGCCGACGTTCCCACCCCTAAATGGGCCTGCGCGTTTCGAGCCCCGCAGGGGCGAGGAA
>JAAYBB010000013.1 GCA_012719075.1 Clostridiales bacterium
GCCTCCTCTGGTGGCTGCGTATCAATCGTGGCTTTTTGCCCGGCCCGGGATGCCGCCGGGCGAATGGGCCTGCCCTGCCTTTTCGGCTGCCCTCGCCGGCGGGACCAAAAAACGGCCTGCTCACACGGCTTCATGTCCATCGCATGACCGCTTTGCGGTCGTATACCCTGTCGGCACAGCCGACGGGTATAGGGTGTCATCCCTCACCGGTTCCGCGAGAAGCGCGGGAGGCGATGGGGACATCACCGGTATCATCGCCGCTTTGCGGTATTATACCACAAAAGAGTCGGCGGTCACATCCGCCGTGGCGAAAAAAAACCGCCGCCCTATGGGCGGCGCGGCCGCCCCGACCGGGGCAAACCGCCGCTGCGAAGGTGTGAAAACCGGAGGTTTCGTGAGATCGGGCCACTGCGGATGAGATAATATGGGTTTTACCCGACTTCTGACCGCAAATTCGGGGGTGTTGAGCGCTGAGGCCCCTTTTCGCCCCCAAGCCGCATTTGTGCCGGGCGGCCGTTTTGTGGTATGATGATTTAACCTGATCTTCAGGTCACTATTGATTATGAAAGTACATTTGGAACGGGGCGGCGCGCCTTCGCCCGCCCGGAAATGGAGTTGTTTGCTGCTCTATGGACAGCGACAGTTGGTTGCTCTTCATCTCGCTGATTGCCCTGATCTTGGCCAGTGGCTACTTTGCCGCGGCCGAAATGGCCTTTGCCTCCTCCAACACCATCCGGATCAAGAGCCGGGCGGAGGGTGGGGACCGGCGGGCCAAACGGACGCTCTATGTGCTGAGCCACTTTGACCGCGCGCTCTCGACGCTGCTGGTCGGCAACAACGTCATGCACATCGGAATCGCCTCGATTGCCACGCTGCTCGTGACAAGGCTCTGGGGGGTGGGCTTTGTGGCCTACGCCACGGTTGTCACAACGGTCGTGGTTTTTTTGCTGTCCGAAATGATCCCCAAGAGCTTTGCCGCCGACAAGCCCGAAACCGTGGCGCTGCTGCTGGCCAACTCGCTGTGCTTTTTGATGTGGCTGCTGCGGCCGGTCACGGCCGTCTTTGACGGCATCGGCAACCTGTTTTCGAAGGTGCTGGGCGGCTCCGACGCCCCCAGCGTCACCGAGGAGGAGCTCTACGACATCATCGAGACCATCGCCGAGGAGGGCGCACTCGAGGAGAGCCGCAGCCGGCTGATCTGCTCGGCGCTCGAGTTTGACGAGATCACGGCGCAGGAGATCCTGACCGCGCGGGTCGCGATCGTCGGCATCGAGGCCGACATGTCCCACGGCGAAGTGCTGGAGATCATCCGCAAGCACAAGTTCTCCCGCCTGCCGGTCTACGTCGACACCGTCGACAACATCGTGGGCGTGCTCAACGTCCGGCGCTTTTTAAAGAACTTTTTAAGCCGCGGCGAGGCCACGCCGCTGGCCGAGCTGATGGATAAACCCCACTTTGTGCCCCGCAAGCGGCCCATCGACGAGCTGCTCAGCGAGATGAGCGCCAAGCGCCTGCACATGGCCGTGGTGACCGACGACTACGGCGGCACCATGGGCATCGTGACGGTCGAGGACATCCTCGAGGAGCTGGTGGGCGAGATCTGGGACGAGGACGACGAGGTGCGCGAGGACTTCAAGGCGCTGGGCGGCAACCGCTTCGAGGTGTCGGGCGACCTTGACATCCTGGACGCCTTTGAGCTGATGGCCTATGACGACTGCCCGGACGAGCTCGACCACAAGACCGTGGCGGCCTGGGCGCAGGAGAACTTCAACATCATCCCGCAGAAGGGCAGCAGCTTTACCTTTGGCCGCCTGACCGCCACCGTGTTGCAGATCAGCAACCACACGCGCATCACCAAGATGCTGCTGAAGCTCGAGGACGAGGTGCCCGAGCCCTCCGCATGACGCGCCGCAGGCGGGTCCCCATGATTTTTTACAGGAGCTGATTGCATTTTATGGGCAGTGAGTTTCGGCCCTATGTCAATATTGTTTTTCTGCTGATCTGCTCGGCCTTCTTTTCGGCCTCCGAGATCGCCTATGCCTCGCTCAACAAGCTGCGGCTCAAAAAGGCCAGCGAGGAGGGGCGGCTGCGCGCCCGCTGGGCACAGAGCATCAGCGACCGCTACGACCGGGCGCTCTGCGTCATCCTGCTGGGCAACAACCTGGTCAACATTGCGGCCTCCGCCACCGCCACCGTGATCGCCATCTCGCTGGTGGGCGAGCGCGGCGCAGCCTACGCCGCCGGCATCATGACGGTGGTCATCCTGCTGTTCGGCGAGGTGCTGCCCAAGCAGCTGGCCAAGGAGAACGCCGACCGCTTTGCGCTGCTGTCGGCCCCACTGCTCAAACTGCTCATCACGCTCACCCGGCCGATTGTCGCGGTGGTGCTGGCCATTGTGGCCGGCGTCTCCAAGCTCTGGGGCGGCAAGGGCAGCGTGACCGGCATGACCGAGGACGAGCTGGTCACCATCATCGAGACGGTCGAGGACGAGGGCGTCATCGACGAGGGGCGCAGCGACCTGCTGCAGTCGGCCATTGAGTTCTCCGAGATCGAGGCCCAGGAGATCATCACCCACCGCGTCGACATGCTGGCCATCGACGTGCAGCAGCCCCTCGACGAGATCATCGAGATGGCCATGGACTCCCCCTACTCCCGCATCCCGGTCTACGAGGGCAGCGTCGACAACATCATCGGGGCCATCTACCTCAACCACCTGTTCAAGCGGCTGACCGAGGGGCGGGATTTCTCAATCCGCTCGCTGCTCACCGAGGTCTGCTACGTGCACAAGACGCTGACGCTGCCGGTCGTGCTGGCCGAGATGCAGCGCCGCAAGATCCACCTGACCGTGGTCATCGACGAGTACGGCGGCACGCTGGGCATCCTGACGATGGAGGACATCCTCGAGCAGCTGGTGGGCGACATCTGGGACGAGAGCGACGAGATTTACGACGAGTTCCGCGAGGTCGGCGAAAACCTCTACGAGGTGGACGGCACGCTGGGCATCTACGACTTTTTGGAGTACCTCGACATGGACGACCGCGAGTTTGAGGACAACTTTGTCACGATGGGCGGCTGGGCCATCGAGATGCTGGGCGGCTTCCCGAGCCCCGGCGACCACTTTGCCTACCGCAACCTGACCATCACGGTCGAGGAGATGGAGGACTTGCGCGTGGTCAAGCTGCGGGTGCAGGTGCACCCGCGCGCGCAGGAGGGCTCGACGCTGGGGACCCTGTTTGGGCGGGACTAACCCCGCGGGGCAGCGCATGGAGCAGAAGGGGGGGACGGGTGCCCCCCCTTTTTGATTTCCCCCGGGCGGAGGGCCTGGGGCGGCCGGGACGCCTGGGGCGGGGGCCTTTGCCTTGGGCCTTGGGCCTTGGGCCTTTGCCTTGAGCCTTTGCCTTGGGCCTTGGGCCTTGGATCTTGGGCTTGGGCCTTGGGCTTGGGCCTTGGACCTTGGGCCTTGGGCCAGGTCAGGTCCCGCCTGACCCACCGGCTTTTTACGGTCGCCGGCGTGAGACTTGGCCGCAGAAACGCTGCCTCCTTATCCAGCCGCCCTTGAAAGGCTGCTGGTACAGGGCTTGCCCCAAGCGCGCTGCTACCGGCCTTCCCCCCCGCCTTATAGGGTCGCGGCCACGGCCGCAGGGCAGGAGGGTTTCGCGGCCTGTGGGCCTCAGGAGAAGGTCGTGCTTTTGAGCGGCAAAAGCACCAAAACCACCTCCTTTTGCGGCGGGCAAAAGGAGGCAAAAGCCGCCGGGGGGTATTGCGAGACCCCCCGGACCCCCCGGCGCC
>JAAYBB010000069.1 GCA_012719075.1 Clostridiales bacterium
ATCACGCGCTGGCGCATGCCGCCCGAGAACTCGTGCGGATACTGGCGCAGCCGCCGCTCGGGGCTCGGGATGCCGACCATCTCCATCAGCTTGATGGCCTGCTTGTAGGCCTCGTCCTTCGAGAGCCGCTTGTGGAGGATCAGCGGCTCCATCAGCTGCTTGTCGATGCGCAGCACGGGGTTCAGGTAGGTCATCGGGTCCTGAAAGATCATGCCGATCTCGTTGCCGCGGATGCCCTGCATCTTGCGCTCGTAGGCGCGCAGCTCCTGGCCCGCCAGCCCGACGGGGCTGAGCTCCCGCCCGTCGAACAGCACGCTGCCCTCGCGGACCCAGCCGTTGTCCGAGAGCAGGCCCATGATCGAGAGCATGGTCACGCTCTTGCCCGAGCCCGACTCGCCCACAATGCCCAGCACCTCGCCGGTGTTCAGGTGGAAGGAGACGTCCCGAACCGCCTGGACAATGCCCTGCTCGGTCTGAAAATCTGTGGAGAGATGCGCAACCTCCAGGATTTTTCCGTTCTGTCGCTCCGCCATGTTCAAAAATCCCTCTCCCGCTTCTTTTTCGGTGGCCCTCGCCCAAAGTTATTTCTTTTTCGGGTCGAGCGCCTCGGTCAGGCCGTCGCCGACAAAGTTGAGCGACAGCATGGTCACGCAGATGGCCGCCACCGGCCAGATGACCTGCACCGGATAGGTGTCGATGACCTGCTTGGCGTTTTGCGCCAGCGTGCCCCAGCTGGCCTGCGGCGCCGAGATGCCGACGCCGACGAAGGAGAGAAAGGCCTCGGTAAAGATGGCCTGGGGGATCATCAGCGTCACGGTGACGATGATGGGCCCCATGCTGTTCAAAATCAGGTGGCGCACCAGAATGCGCATGGTGGAGGCGCCCATGACCTGCGCCGCCATGGCAAACTCCTGCTGCTTTAAGCTCATGACCTGGCTGCGCACAATGCGGGCCATGCCGACCCAGCTGGAGACGCAGATGCCGATCATGATTGAGATGATGTTGGCGCCGAACATCAGCATGATCAAAATGACGTAGAGCATGGTGGGGATAGAGTACAGGATGTCGACAACGCGCATCATGTACAGGTCCACCCGGCCGCCGAGGTAGCCGGCGATGCCGCCGTAGACGATGCCGATGACCAGGTTGATCATGGCGGCCGCGATGCCGACCGACAGCGAGATGCGCGCGCCGTACATGATGCGGGTAAAGATGTCCCGCCCGAACTTGTCGGTGCCGAAGATGTGCTGCGCCGACGGCATGGCGTTCTTGCTGCTTGAAAACTCGTCGTAGGCGTAGGGCGAGACCATGGGGCCGATGATGGCCGTCAGGATGATGAGGCTCACCACGATCAGGCCGAACATGGCCAGCCGGTTGCGCTTCAGACGGCTCCAGGCGTCCTGTAAGTAAGTTTTGCTCTCCATCGCGATGAAGTCGCTGTCCTGCTCGGCGGCCGTCAGGCGGCGAAACTCGTCGAGCGTCGGGCCCTCCTGCGCGGCGGGCGCTTTGGCCGGGTCGGGCGACGGCGAATCCCATGCGGGCTGTCCGTGTTGCAGCGTTTGATTTTCCAGTGTCATCTCTCTCTCCGTCCCCCCTCTAGCTGCCCAGTTTGACGCGCGGATCGATCAGCGCGCAGACAAAGTCGCAAATGATGTTGCAGACCACGATCAGGGAGCCCATGTAGATGGTCAGCCCCATGATGGCCGCATAGTCGCGGTTGGTGATGCTCTTGACAAACTCCATGCCGATGCCGGGGATCGAAAAGATGCTCTCGATGACAAAGGAGCCGGTCATCAAAAAGGCGATCAGCGGGCCGGTGTAGGTGACCACCGGCAGCATGGCGTTTTTGAGCGCGTGCCGCAGGATGACCTTGGACTTGGAGAGCCCCTTGGCCTTGGCCATGCGGATGTAGTCCTGCCGCATGACCTCGCTGAGGTTGGAGCGCACCAGCTTGGAGATGTAGGCGATGGGGTAGAGCGCCAGCGCGATGGCCGGCAGGATGTAGTGCTTGGGCGTGGCCAGCCCGACAAAGGGCAGCCAGCCCAGCCAGACGCCGAACACAATCATCAGCAGCAGCGCCACAATGAAGCTGGGCAGCGAGACGCCCAGCGTGGAGACCACCTGGACAAAGCCGCCCAGCAGCCGGCTCTTGGACAGCGCCGAGGTGATGCCGAGAAAAATGCCGGTGGCCATGGCGAACAGAAAGGCACTCCCGCCCACCCGGATCGTGACGGGCGCACCGGAGGCGATCATGGAGTTGATGGTCACGCCGGTCTTTTTAAAGGACTCGCCCAGGTCGCCGCGGAAGGCGTTGCCCATGTAGTCCAGGTACTGGTGGAACAGGGGCTTGTGCAGGTTGTAGCGCGCCTCAAAGGCGGCCTGCACCTGCGGCGGCAGCGGGTTCTCACTCGCAAAGGGCGAGCCGGGCATGATGCGCATGAGAAAAAAGGTCAGGGTCATCAGGATGACGACCGTGAGAAATCCGATCGCAACGCGCTTAACTAAGTACTTCGCCATGGGTTATCGGTCCCTCCATTGCCAAACGGCCATACCGTTGTCTATATTTGCAGGGCTTTCCCTACGCCTTGATCAGGTAGAGCTCCGTCTGCGGAGGGATCAGGAAGCGGGCGCCGTTCTCCTCGACCACAACGTCCTCCTCGAGCCCGACCGAGCCGGCGCTGCAGGCGGCCGACGGCTCCAGCGTGAACACGTTGCCAAGGTCGATCGGGGTGTGGATCAGCTCGGGGCGGTTGTAGCGGGGGCGGTCGTTGGCCAGGATGGTGCCGCCGTCGTGGGCCTCGCGGCCGAGCTGGTGCCCCAGCGCGGCGTTCCAGGACTCATACCCGCGGCCGGTGATGTAGTCGCGGGCCACCTTGTCCACCTCAAAGCCGGTCATGCCGGGCTTCGCCGCCCTGGCCGCCAGTTGGATGGCGTCGCGCACGGTCTCAAAGACGTGCAGGACCTCGGCGGGGGGCTCGGTCTCGTCCTCGCGCAGGATGTACCAGCTGCGCTGCAGGTCGGAGCTGTAGCCCTTGTACTTGACGCCGAAGTCGACGCAGACGATCTCGCCGCGCGCCATGCGCCGGTCGGTGATGGCCATGTGCCCGCGCGGGGCCTGTCCGGCGTGGACGCCGGGGCAGAAGGAGGCGGTCCAGGAGGGCAGCAGCCCGCGGCGGGCCATCTCGGCGTGGCAGTGGTCGAAGACCGCCTTGACCGGGACGCCGGGGCGGATGACGTCGCTCAGCGTCAGCATGATCTCGTGGGCCAGGCGGGCGGCCTCAGTGATGCGCTCGATCTCCCAGGGGGACTTGACGCCGCGCACCTTGCCCACCAGGCGGGCGGCCGAGAGGAGCTCGCCCGCAAAGCCGCCCTGTGCAAAGGCCTCGGTCACATAGCGGTACTTGCCGTGGGTCAGGCCGTCGCAGGCCGGGTTGTCCATCGAGTAGTTCAACGCAATGCGGGCCGCGCGGTGCTCGCCCGCATAGCGGGCCAGCTCGTCGGCCAGCGTGGTCTGGTAGGCGACGACCTCGTCAAAGTGGCCGGACAGCTTGTAGCCGTTGACGTCGATCGGGGTGCAGAAGACGCGGGCTTTGCCCGCCTTTTCAAAGATGATTGCCGTTGCGCCGATGTATTCGATCTCGCCAAGGATGGGCAGCACCGGCTCGGTGTTGGTCTCGGTCTCGCCCCCGACGATCATCCAGACGTCGATGTCGTCCTCCTGCATCGTCTTGTAGATCAGGGGGAGTTTTTCTGTGTACATTTTCATCCGCGGCACCCCTCATTGATTAATCGCCGGCGGACACCCGGCCCGCCATGTGCATACAAGGGAGACAATTGTATTTTTGGATACTGCGTTAGTATATCATTGCCTAAAAAGGAAGTCAATACTGTACAAAATGCATAAATTGTCAGGCGTTTTCAAGAAAATTCACAGAAGCGGACAACCTTGAAGCCAGCGGAAACGACAATCAAAAAAATCGGAAAATATTTAAAAGAATTTAAAAAATTTAATTCTTTTTAAATCAGCCCAAATGCAGGGAAAGAGGTAAAAATATGGCCGCAGACCGGGGTTATTAAAACAGTCTAAAGAAAATCGGTGAAAAAAGCAAGCCTTTGACAGGGGTTTTGGCCCATTATATTTTTGTGGCGAGGCACCCTGGTCGATGGATTGGTGATACAATGGTGAGGGCCGCGCCGGCACGGCGCGGCCCACCCGGCCCGGCGCCTTCAAAAAGTGGCGGGCGGAAGTGGAGGTGATCGCCGTGATTGTCTCGGCGTCCCGCCGGACCGACATTCCGGCCTTTTACAGCGAGTGGTTTCTGCGGCGGGTCCGGGCGGGCTTTGTCAAGACGCGCAACCCCTTTCGGCCCAGCCAGGAGCGCGTGGTGCCGCTCGACCCCGCGTCGGTCGACTGCCTGGTGTTTTGGACCAAGGACCCGCTGCCGCTGATGGCGGGGTTGGAGGAGCTGGAGCGGCGGGGGTTTTGCTTTTACTTTCAGTTTACGCTGACGCCCTACGGCCCCGCGCTGGAGCCCGGGCTGCGCCCAAAGGCGGCGCTGGTCGAGACCTTTCAGGCGCTGAGCCGCCGCCTCGGCCGGGAGCGGGTGCGCTGGCGCTACGACCCGATCCTGCTGGGCCGAGCCGTCGACATGGACTTCCACCGGCGGGCCTTCGAGCGCCTCTGCGACCGGCTGGCCGACTGGACCGAGGGCGTGACCGTCAGTTTTGTGGACCTCTACTCCAAGCGGCCGGACGGGCGGTTTCGGGCGCTGACGGAGGCCGAGATGTGGGCGCATGCCGAATTGATCGCCGACATCGCCGGCCGGTACGGCCTGCCGGTCACGGCCTGCTGCGAGGCGATGGACCTGAGCCCGCTGGGCATCGGCCGGGCGGCCTGTGTGGACGGGGCGCTGGTGGAGCGCCTGAGCGGGCGGCCGGTCGCGGCAAAGCCGGACAAAAACCAGCGTCCGGGCTGCGGCTGTGTGCAGAGCGTGGACATCGGGGCCTATGACAGCTGCGGCAACGGCTGCGTCTACTGCTATGCCCGGCACAGCGCACAGCTGGCCGCCCGCAACCGCGCCCGGCACGACCCCGACGGGCCGTTTTTGCTGCCCTGAAGGGACGGGCGCAAGATGGGCATCCGGGCGCGCCCCCCGCCGGCCAGCGCGGTTTTACAGCTGCGCTGGGGGCCCCGGCCCCGGTCTAGCCGCGGACCCTTCGCCTGTGAAAGGCCGAGGGCACCAGCCGATAGGCCTCCTTGTGGTCCATTTTGGTGAGGTAGCGGGTGGCGATGCGCTCTCCGCAGCCGGGGCAGAACAGGGCGCCGCGGGGCTGCGAGAGGTCGATGCTGCCCTCCACGATGCGCTCGTGGTACAGTTTGACCAGCGGGCTTTCGCCCAACTTCTGATAGGTTGCGATGAAGCACTGGCAGTGGGCGCAGCTGACCTCGAGCAGGTGGCTGCCCCTGATCCTTCTGCAGTCCGGATTTGGATAGATGTCCATGGCAGTCCTCCGTCGGCCGTCCTGCCCCATGGGGCAGGGCAGCCCGCTTGCCGATCAGCAAAGAGAGCCGGGCATGCGCCCGGCTCTCTCACTCACTTATGCGGTCGCATTCCGCAGGGTGGGATGCGATTTAGAACACGTAGTAGTCGCACAGGATCATGAAGTAGTTGTCATACTTGATGACGCTGCCGTCGGCCTGGGGCTCTTCAAACAGCGACACGTCGGCTCGGGTGCCTTCGCCGGCCGTCTTCTCGACGACGTCGACGATGAGCTGGGTCAGGACTTCGCCGTCCACGCGGCCGTTGGTCTCGCCCTTGATCCACTTCTCGGCATACTTCACGCCGGCCTCAACCTCGAGCATGTTGATCGGCACGGGCCAGTTGGCCATGCGGCCGGTGTTGCCGCCCTCGGCGACCTTGAGTTTGATCTGCTCGAGCATGTAGGGCACGTCGCCCTCATGGCCCTTCACGTCGATGCCCAGCGCAGCGGGATAGGCGTGGAAGGGGGAGGGGCAGCAGGGCTGCGGATAGATGGCCTTGTGCTCCATGACGCGGCGGATCATCGGCTCCTGCATGCCGCAGTTGGTGGAGTAGAAGGCGGTGTCGGTGCCGTAGAGGTCGACCATGCGCGGCACGTCTTCGAGGACGGCCTGCTGGGTGCCCGGCACGCCGGCGTCGCCGGTGGGATCGGGGGCAGTGGCGTCGACAAACTCAATGCCCAGCTCCTCGCAGCGCTTCATCATGAGCTCGCGGCGAACGGCGATGGTGTTGATGCCCAGGTGGCGCGGGAACGAATAATGTACAAAGGTCTTGGCGCCCATGGAGTGGGCCTGGTCGATGATGGCGGTGCCCAGGTCGAGGGAGGCCACGCCCATGACGATGTCGGCCTTCTTGGAGATGACGTTGGCATCCTCGCCGATGGTGCCGCAAATGACCAGGATGTCGGGGCGAACTTCGCGGGCCTTGTCAACGGCGGCAGAGGCGCCGGCCACGGCCTGCACAAACACAATGGCCTCCACGTCGGGGTTCTCGGCCAGGCTTCTGACCTGGGCGATGGTGGTCTCGGTCTCGGTCGTGAAGTTGTCGGGATAGGTGACGTGGACAATGCGGTCCTCGCCATACAACTTCAGCATGTTTTGAGCGGCCTGGTACTCCTCTTCGCTCTGGGAGAGGGTTCCGGTGACGACGCCGATCTTCCAGTTCTCATTCAGGCCACCGGGCTCTTCCACCGGATCGCCCTCCTGCTCGCCGCCCTCGTCGCCGTTGCTGCGGTTGCAGGCAAACAGCGTGAACATCAGCAGTACGGCCAGCAACAGGCTGAGTAATCTTTTCGACATTTCGCTTGTCCTCCTCGATTGTCATTTTACCGTGCCGGCGGCCTTTTTGGCCGAACTATGACCGGCAGCTATAAGTAGGACCATCATACCACAGGCCTTGCGCACGATTCAACCGCTTTTGGTTTTTTTTTAGAATTGGTGAATATTTTACAGTCAAGGGCGCTTTGCGGCGCCAAGGCTTATACATTTTCACGATAAGGCAATACAATTTTAACGCTTTGGAATCGGGCTTCCCGTTCAATCCGACATGAAAAGTGTGGCTGAAATATGGTTTATCCTTTTTTAAACCCGGAAAATTGTGGCGGGATTATTCCCGCCGTTTGCGCACAAATTAAGTCCGGAGCCAACGGGCGCGCTTTTTGAAAAGAGGCCGGCAAAGGCCATGCGCATACGACGGCTCCTTGTGCACATGCCTGCGTATGATTTATCCTGTGAGGAGGCCCCAACATGTTTGACAGGCGCCTAGACCGAGTTCCGAAGGACATCATTTCTAAGGACATCGTTCCCGAGGACATCCCCCTGGTGCCCAAGGGCACCAATCGGGCCGAGGACCTCCGCGAAGACCTCGAGCTGTTTGAGATCTACGAAGTGCGGCGGCCCGGATATGACTATATGGACCCCCACGCGCCCGCCCACAAGGGCGAGCCCAAGAAAATGCCCGAAATTCCGCTGGATCCGGTCAACCGGGTCTATGGCGAACCCTCCCCCGACATTGCCGTCCCCCCGGAAGCGTACCGATAGGGGCGCTTTGGCAGTCGGGCGGACGAGACCTGCAAAAAGAGCGCCCGGCCACCTAGCCGGGCGCTCTTTTTTTAACTTGGGGGCCGCCGCTTTGGGGCTCAGGCCGGCTCCGGCACCGCGCCGTTCCCCTCCGAGGGGGTGCCCTCGCCGGGTGTGGCGGGCGGCGTGGTCAGCCGGATCTTCGGGGCGCTCTTGCCCTTCCAGGCGTGCATGGCCAGCGACAGCGCGATGACGCCGTA
The DNA here is from genome assembly GCA_012719075.1 of Clostridiales bacterium. Lineage (GTDB taxonomy): Bacteria > Bacillota > Clostridia > Oscillospirales > Feifaniaceae > JAAYBB01. The sequence continues at coordinate 7,819 of JAAYBB010000069.1, forward strand.
GGCGATGAAGACCCTAAAGTACTCGCCGATGGCCGCGTTGCCAAACAGCTCCTTGCCGGCGCTGGGCGAGAGGATGAACAGCGTGTGGAACAGTACCACGCCCAGCAGCGCCTGCCGGTTGTTGGCCCGGTGCACCGAGGCGCCGCCCACCAGCAGCGCCGCAATGGCAAACTGGCCGACCGTGTCGTGCGCGCCGTAGGTCTGCAGCGTGCCGATGTTCTGCAGCGAGATCAGCTGTCCCCAGCAGGCCAGCACCGTGGACAGGATGATGGCGATGATGCGGGTGCGGTCCACGTTGATGCCGGAGGAGGAGGCCACCGCCATGCTCTGTCCCACCGTGCGCATGTTCTGGCCGAGGCGGGTCTTGAAAATGGCCTGGTTGAACACGCAGAGCAGCGCGATCAGGCAGAAGGTGAAGACCGGCACCTTGACCGAGCGCAGCAGCTTCTCGACCGAGGGAATATAGGTGAGCAGGTAGACCACCACGAGGCCGGCGATGCGCGCGCCCAGCTTTTTGAGCTCGAACGCCCGCTCCAGCAGCGCCTTGCCGTAGAGCTCCGCGACCACGAGGGCCGCGCTGCCGACATAGACGATGACCTCGACGGCGTCCAGCAGCGACCACTTGGTGGTGATGAGCATCTTCTCAAGGTAGGGGATGTAGGTGCAGGCAAAGATGGCCCCGCAGCCGACAAGGTTGACGAGGGTTTTGCGCACCAGCGCCTGCTGCTTGCCGCGCAGGGCGCCGGCCAGCACCACGACCTGCCAGAGGGCCGTCCCCACCAGCACCACCAGCAGCACGTTGAGCAGCGGCAGCTCGTCGACGACGTACTTGATGGAATCGATCAGGTCGATGGTGTTTTTGACGCCGGAGGTCCCGGCGATCATCAGGCGGATGTTGTCGATCTTGATGACGCCGCCGAAGATGAACAGAAACAGCAGCTGGTAAAATCCGTCGGCGCAGTAGCGCAGCACCATGCCGCCGATCATCTCGGAGCCCTTCATGTTGTTGAACAGCTTTCCGGTCCCGTAGCCGAACAGCACGGCCAGCGGCGTGGCGACCAGCAGGCAGACCACCATGCTGCCAAAGCCGCTCATCTCAAAGACCGAGATGGCGAAGACGCCGATCTGGGCCGCCATGGCGCCGATGACGATGCCGAAGTTGAGGCCGAGGCCGCAGACCACCGGGATGATCAGCGAGAGCACCAGGAAGGTGTTCCGCCCGATCCGGGTGAAGAGCTCGCCCAGCAGAAAGGCCATGCTCTGCTTCGAAGCGAAGAAGGCGCCGACGCACAGCACGATGAACAGGGCCGTGACCTTGTTGGCCGAAATCCAGGCCCCCGGAGAAAACCTCTTCTTTCCCACGTTATCCACGGCTCCTCCCTCCAGACTTGGACAGGGCATACAGAATGATGCCGTTGCTGATGATGAGGCGGCTGACCTCGGACAGGCTCGAGACCGGGATGATGTTGTTGGCCACCGGCAGCCCCAGCGCCAGCAGGCCCTGGAACATCAGGGTGCCCGCCACGACGTTGCTGACGCCCGCGCGCCGGATGGTGGCGCCGCCGATCAGCACCGAGGCCACGCAGGTGAAGCCCATCATCATCGGCGCGTTGTAGAGCTGCAAAAAGCCGTAGCTCTGCGCGTAGGTGATGATGCCGACGCCGCCCAGGATGGTTGAAATCGTCGTGCCCAGGATGCGCGTCTTGTTGACGTTGATGCCGTTGGCCCTGGCAAAGGCCCCGTTGCTGCCGGCCGCCGTCATGGTCATGCCGGGCTTGGAGCGGAAGAACAGCCAGACGATGAAGCAGACGAGGAAGAAGAACAGCAGCAGGCCGGTCGGGATGGTGAGCACCTTTCCGGCGAGGGGAATTTTCAGCATTAAGAAGTTGTTGAGCACCGAGCCGAAGGAGAATTCCAGCGTGATGGTCTGCCGCAGGCCGGAGCCGCCGAGCGGCAGCATGATCTCGCCGTTTTTAAAGGGCAGAATCAGCCACATGATGTTCATGAAGGCGATGGCCGAAAAGCCCACGTAGGTCGAGACGGTCATCTCGCTGCCTTTGACGTTGTTGAGCAAAAAGCCGTAGCCGATGCCAATCAGCGTCGAGATGGCGATGCCGGCCACCAGCGCCGTCAGCAGCATCATCCAGGCCCTGCCGGCCGGGGTCATACTCATCCACAGGCCGTACTGGCCGGTCAGCTCCATCGAGATCAGCCCGCCCAGCAGGCCGCCGACGATGCCCAGCGAGACGCCGAAGTTGAGGCCGATGCCGCACTGGATGCCCGGCACCATGGCCAGCACCAGGATGCCGTACTGGCCCCAGCGGCGCACCATGTCGTTGATCAGGCTGACCCAGTCCATGCCGGTCAGCATGGCGGTGAGGATCAGCATCACCAGCACGGCCGAGATGATGATCCTCGGCCAGCCGATCCGTTTGATCAAGCCGTCGCTCATGCCTGCTCACCCCCCAGTTCTTCCGCCGGGCCGCCCGCCCCGACGCGGATGCCCGACATGGCCAGGCCGAAGTTGACGTCGGAGTCGGTGGGGGACATGATGGCCGAGACCTGGCCGTCCGAGACGATGGCGATGCGGTCGCAGATGGACCGCAGCTCCACCAGCTCGCTCGAGACCATGACGATGGTCATGCCCTGCTCCTCGTTGATCCGCCTGAGCAGGTCGAGCACCAGCCGCTTTGCGCCGATGTCGATGCCCCGGGTCGGCTCGCTGACAAAGAGCAGGCGGGGGTTGGTGGCCAGCGCCCGGGCCACGCAGACCTTCTGCTGGTTGCCGCCCGAGAGGTCGCCGACCACCTGGTGGATGCTGGTGCAGCGGATGTCGAGGTTTTTCACCATCTCCTGCGCGTGGTGGTTGGCCTCCCGGGTGTCCAGCATGTTGCCCTTGAGGAACTGGTTGTTGATCTGCATGGCGGTGAAGATGATGTTGAGCCGGACCGAGTCCTCGAGCAGCAGCCCGACGCCGCGCCGGTCCTCCGACACAAAGGCGACGCCCTTTTGCAGCGCGTCCCCGAGCTTGTCAAAGTCGAGCGCCTCGCCAAACAGCTCGACCGAGCCGGTGGCGGGGTAGAGCCCCATGATGCCGTTGGGAATGCCCAGCTTGCCCTGGCCGGCCAGGCCGCCGACGCCGAAGATCTCGCCCTCGCGGATGTCGAGGTCGACCCCCTCGAGCGCCTCGCCCGGCATGTCGACGCAGAGGTCGCGGAGCTTGAGCGCAATCCCCTCGCGGGTCTGCCGGCGCTCCTCGGCGGCCGTGAGCTGCCCGCCGATCTTGCGGCCGACCATCAGCTCGGCGATCTGGTGCACGTTGGTGTCGGCGGTGGGCATGCGGGTCACCAGCTCGCCGTCCCGCAGGATGGTCACGCTGTCCGACACCGTCATGACCTCGTCCAGCCGGTGGGTGATGAAGATGATGGCGATGCCCTGCGCCGCAATGTCGCGCATGGCGGCCAGCAGCCGCGCGGCCTCGCTCTCGGTCAGCACGGCGGTGGGCTCGTCAAAGACCAGCAGCCGGATGCCGGTCTTGTCGATCTCGCGCGCAATCTCGATGAACTGCATGTAGCCGACCGGCAGGCCGGCGATGCGGACGTGCTCCTCGATGCCGAGGCCGACGGTGTCCAGCGCCCGCCTTGCGTCCTGCTTCATGGTCCCGAAGTCCAGCGTCTCGAGCGACTTGCCGAAAATGCGGGAGAAGAAGGTGGGCTTGGTGAGCTCGCGCCCCACCTTGATGTTCTCGGTCACGGTGAAGCCCGGGATCAGCATGAACTCCTGGTGCACCATGCCGATGCCGGCCTGCATGGCCTCCTGGGGATTCGAGATCGTGGCGGGGCAGCCGTCCAGCAGGATGCTCCCCTCAAACCCGCCGGTGTTGTGGATGACCGGCATGCCGAACAGGATGTTCATGAGCGTGGACTTCCCGGCGCCGTTTTCGCCCATGAGCGCATGGATTTCCCCGCGCTTCACCGAGAGGGACACGTTTTTGAGCACCCGGTTTCCGGAGTACTCTTTGCTGACGCCGTCCATTTGTAGGACGTAATCGCTCTCCAAGACAAAACCTCCTCCTCCAAGACTGGGCGCTGCCCGCAACTTCCCGGGCCGTCGGCCGGAAAGCCGCCCTTCGCTCCTCCCTCGCGGGGCGAAGGGTCGAACGCACAGTTTGGGCCTCTCTCTTTTTTTCAAAGGCGCTGCCTGAAAAACCGTCGGCCAAAAGAACCCTTGCCCTGTTCGCAGGGCGTTTTAGCCCTTGGGTGCGCCGGGCGCGAACGCGCGCGAAAAATGGCAGACTCTCTTCAGCGTCCCCATTTTCCAGACAGCCTTTGACAACATATACGTGACATTATATCAAACCCCGCCCCCCAAAAGCTAGACTTTTTGCCCCACGGCGGGCAGGAACGGCATTTTGCACAAACCGGGCGCTGGAAATGGAGGAACATCCGCAAAAAAGACATCCAGCCCCTGGGTTTTGCTGTGACTTTTTGGCCTTTGCTTGTGGAAAATGACGAAAACCCCCTCGTCTTTTGTCCTGTTTGACCGGCGGGTCCTGCAAAAACTGACAGGCCTGCCCAATGATGCCATTTCTGTCAAAGGCCGCTGCGCCGAAGCAGCGCCGGGGCTGCGGACCCGCCCGGCCGCCCCCGTCAAAAGTCGCCGGCCGCGGCCTGCCCTTGTGCAGCCTGTCGAAGAAGTTGGCCTCATAATTAAGATGAGTGGCAAAAGTAACCCCGACATCAAATTCATAGGAACGGCGGACATGTGCCGACGTTCCTGTGCCTAAACGGGCCTGCGCGTTTCGAGCCCCGCCAGGGGCGAGGAACGAAGGCGCGAGCGCACAGGCCCCCTTGTCAAAAGACAGGCGGTTTTTTGACAGTCTACACAAGGGCAGGCCGCGCGGTGTGGCGCGCAGCCTGCCCTTTGTTGCACTCGGCCGCCGGAATGCCGCCCGGCGCCGCCGCCCCGGTGGGGCGCCTTCCCCGGCTGTCTTCGGCTCAGTCCTGCGGGGCGGGGGCCTTTACGACGATCAGCTCCAGGGTCTCGTCGTGCAGGTTTTGAATCTTCATCTTGGTCTGGAACGGAATCTTCACCATCGTCCCGCTCCTGAATTCGTGCGTCTCCTGCTCGGCGAGGTCGATGGAGAGCCTGCCGCGCACCACCGTCATGTACACATTCGAGTTGGAGTAGTGTTCCGGCAGTCCGTCGCCCTTGCCCAGCACCATGTGCAGATAGTGGAGGTTCTCGTCGAAAAGCACCTTCTCAATGGCCTTTTCGTCTCCCCTTGACAGTTCAAAAACCCGTTCAACCATGCATACACGCCTCCTCAATCGGTCAGATTGCCCTCATCTTACCATGGAGTGGCCGGCGTGTATGTTGGAATTGCAACAAAAAGAAAGGATCTCCAAAACAGGGCGGCCGACAGGGGCGCAGACACAGGCGCCGGGCAGGCGGCGACGCCAGGCCCGCGTTGTACGAAAGGCCGTGGGCGGGCCCTAGGATCCGTCCTCTGCCCCGACGCACCCCGCCTCTTCAAGGGCCTCTTCCCCGGCCTCCGCGAGGGGCGCCCCTTTCAGCCACTGGCGCTTCAGCCACGCAAGCCAGCGGTCGACGCGATCCCGCTTAAAGACCTCGTTGACGGCGATGGCAAACACAACGCCGATCCCGGTGTCCAAAATTCTGCCGAGGGTGTAGGCCACGTGGTTTTCGGGGGTGTTGAACAGGAGGATGCAGAGCACCACGCCGCCCGGCTGGACCGCGCCCGGCCACCGGCAGACGACCGACAGCCAAACCAGCAGGATGATCCCGAAAAAGACCAGCACCACCTTCAAATAGGCATACGG
>JAAYBB010000070.1 GCA_012719075.1 Clostridiales bacterium
CGGAAACCATGGCAGATAGGTGTTGACCTCTTCATCCCCGTAGATGGCCAACAGGGCCTCCAGGTCGTTTTCCGTAAATTTTCTCAAGATCAATCGTTCTGTTTCCAGTGCGGGCGTGTTGATCGTGCGATCCTCCATACGGCTTCCTCTCAAATCCAGCTTGTCTGTGTAGTTGAGCAAACATTGACGGGATCCTGCCACTGTTAAGCCCATAAAAAGGCCGTCGGTTTGCTGTGGAGGGCGCTGTCTTTTTAAATCATCCTATCAGGAATTTTCATACGCGGCAGGCGCCAACCCCCGGTCCGAGGTCTGCCGCACATCCTGGCCGCATTGAACTGCCCGGTGTTTTCCCAGCCACCCTATTGGCTGTCCAATTCAATTTTTCCATGCGCTTTTTCGTAGCTTTCGACGCAATTCCGGATGAGGATGAGAATCTGGCTGTTCGCAGAACGCCCCTCGTAATCCGCAACGACATGCAGCTTGCTCAACAGGTTCTCGTCAATCCTGATCGAAAGGCTCTTAATAGCCATGTCATCACCCCAAAATAAATAGATTATGTATTCATATTGGGGCTTTCTTATGGTACAATGTAAAAAATAGATATAAAATATATCTAAAATTGTTTTGTCGGGTGAGGCACGATGATGGCAGACTACAAAGAATAGAAGCCTTTTTGCCTGCGGATTTTGTTCATTGGTTGATGACATAAAAAAGACATCCCATCTTCCTGGCGAAAATGCGATGTCTTTTTTGGCACCCCCGACGAGACTTGAACTCATGACCCCTCGCTTAGGAGGCGAGTGCTCTATCCACTGAGCTACGGGGGCGAATATGCGCTTTCGTGCGAACCGCTTGTTCGCTTGGCGGACGGCTGCGCGATCCGAACCGGCCTGCGGAATCCGTGGGCAGCCCAGTCCCAATCGCCGCCCGGCGCTGCGGCGCAGAGAAGCCCCTGCGCCGCAGTCCGGTGGGTTCTATTTTAGTCAATTGCCGATCAAAAGTCAAGGCCCGGACGGGAACGCTATTGCCCGCCCAGCAGCAGGTCGCTGAGCTCGATCGGCGGGACCACCTTGCCGTCGCGGTAGGCCCGCATGTTGCCCGACGCAATCTCGTCGATCAGGATGACCTCGTCGCCGACAAAGCCGAACTCAAATTTGATGTCGTACAGCTCCAGCCCCTTTTCGGCCAGCAGCTCCCGCACGACGCCGGCAATCTGCCGGGTCTCGTGCTTGAGGCGGTCAAACATGGCCTGCGACATGATGCCCAGCGCCTCGAGCCCCTCGCTGGTGATCAACGGGTCGCCCAGCGCGTCGTCCTTGAGCGTGCACTCGACATAGGCGTCCAGCGGCGCGCCCTCCCCGATGTAGGCGCCGTAGCGGCGGAAAAAGCTGCCCACCGCGCGGTAGCGGCAGATGACCTCGAGCCCGCGGCCGAACATGCGGGCCGGCAGCACCTCCATGCTGTTCTGCTCGACGTCGGCACAGACATAGTGGGTCCGGATGCCCCGCCGGGCCAGCTCCTCAAAGAAGAGCACCGACATGCGCAGGTTCCGGCGGCCGATGCCGTCGATGCGCAGCCCCACCTGGTTGGCACCGGGGTCGAACACCCCGTCCTCCCCCGTCACATCGTCCTTGAACTTCAGCAGGTAGTGGCCGTTCTCCAGCGCGTAGACATCCTTGGTTTTTCCGGTGTAGACCTGTTTCAATGTCGTCTCCTCCTCATGGCCCAGGGCCGCCTGTACCTGCCGGCGGTCAAGTCTCGTTGGATCCCTCGTTTGGTCTTCTCTATGGCAGCTCCAGCCTGCACTGCGGGTCCCCCCTGGTGACCAACAGACTGTCGGGGTGGATGGAGATGATGCGCCGCCGGCGGCGCATGGCATAGCGAACGGTGTGGGCCGTGCCGCCGTCTTCGCCGCCGTCATAGACGGCCAGCAGCGTCTCGGCACGGTCCACCATGTAGCGGTTGCGCTGCTGCATACAGCCCTCGGTGTAGCGCTCGGCGAGGTAGATCACCTCGTCGGCCCGCAGCAGCAGGCCCAGGTAGTGCTCGCGGGCCCGCTTTGGCCAGCCGCGGTCCTGCCCCCGGCAGGGCAGTGCGCAGATCAGCCGCAGGGGCAGGCCGCACTCGTCGCGCAGCGACAGCACCTGCTCGGCCGCCCACTGGTCGGCCCCCTGGGCCATGCCGCTGTAAAAGCAGTCGACCCCCTGCCGGTACAGCGCGATGATCTCGCGGTGCAGCCGTTCGCGCAGGCGCACGGCGTCCGGGTGGGTGATGTCTTCGCCAAAGGGATAGCGCCCCGGCCGGTGCCCCGTAAAGGCACAGCAGCGGCGCTCCAGCTCCGCGCCCGTCACAGCAGCACCACCGTGATGCCGTTGTTGTGGCGGTTTAGGTCGCTGTCCTTTGCCACTTCGCGGCAGGCCGACATCAGCCGCTGGGTGCCGGCGTCAAAGATGTCAAACTGCTCGCCCGCCACGTAGAGGCGGATCTCGCCACGGCGGACCAGGCGGTCCAGGTAGGCGCGCAGCTCCACGCGGATGCGCCCGCCGGCGCCCGACGAGCCGTAGCCGTGAATGAACTTCAGGGCCGCAAGGCCCTGACGCTTTGCCCGGCTGATGTGGAAGGTCGCCCGCTTGATGGCGGCATCCACCAGCGGCCGCCCCTCCTCGAGGTTGACCGTGGCGTATCCGGCGGCGCTATTTGGGCGCAATGATGAACCGTTCATGGACTCCCTCACCGATCTTGACCTCCTGATCGTTGAAGACCACCACCGAAAAGAGCAGCCGGCGGCGGTCGATTTCGACCAGCTCGGCCTCGCAGCGCACGCGCTGCCCCTCGACCGTCTTGGCCAGGTGCCGGATGTTGACGGCGGTGCCCACCGTGGACTGTTCCGGCTGCAGCGCCGGTTTGACCGCCTTTGCGCAGGTGCCCTCCATCAGGCCCACCATGGACGGCGTGGAGTAGAGCCCCGGCGCGTCGGGGTTGGTGTGTTTGGTACAGCGGTCAGGCGTGACCAGCTCCTCCGAAACGGCCTTCAGGCCGACCTGCAGCGTCACTGTGCGCATCCCCTTTCAGCTTGGGCGGGCAGGGCACGGGCCTTGGCCTTGCGGCTTTTGGGCCCCGTTCCGCCACCCTTTGGTGTTGGTTCAAATACTGCATCATCATACCACAGCCTCAAAAACCCTGTCAACGTCAATTCGGGGGTGTCCATCTCCTTTTGAACGCCTGCCCTTGGGGGTGACGCGGGCCGCCTTTGATAAAGCACGCCCTTGTGTGCTGTCCCTTTAACGGTCGCGGCCTGCGGGCCGCCGGGAAGGTCGTGCTTTTGGGCGTCAAAAGCACCAAAACCGCCTCCTTTTGCGGCGGGCAAAAGGAGGCAAAAGCCGCCGGGGGGTAAAGCGAGGGCTTCCAGGGGGTACCCGTACCCCCTGGATACGAAACCGCAAGGCGGTTTCGATACCCCCGGCAAACGGGCCAAGGCTTTGGCCCGTTTGGGCACCCGCCACAAGGCGGGATGCCTGTAGGGATCGGCAAAATAAGTGCGCATATTTTGCCGATGATTTACCCGGACCCCCCGGCGCCTCTAAAGTACAACAGGCCCCAAGGGGGCTTGGGGCCTGTTGCTACTGTGAGGAGCACTTGAAAAACCGGAACTCGCGTCCTGCGGACGCTCAAACAGCCGGTTTTTCTGCGTACTCCTTTCATTTGGCTCCGGGGCGTGGCCTTAAAATAAAGCCTGCTCTGCGCCAAGGACAACCCACCCGCCGACAACGCTAAATGATCAGCGGAATCAGCATGCTTATTTTGACAATATTCATAAGGCCCCACGTCCAGACGCGGAGCGTATCGGATGGGAGGAACGCGCGGAAAAATCAGTTGTCTGAGCACCCGCAGGGTGCGAGTTCTGATTTTTCAAGTGTTCCTCTGACACTAGCGCACGGCCCTAACCGCTTTGCTTGTGCAATCGGCACCTGAACGTTTCATGCGTCTTTATTGCAGGCTTGGACCCTTGATTATGATTCGGGGGCCGGGCGTACTTTACAGGCGCCGGGGGGTCCGGGGGGTCTCGCAATACCCCCCGGCGGCTTTTGCATCCTTTTGCCCGCCGCAAAAGGATGCGGTTTTGGTGCTTTTGCCGCCCAAAAGCACGACCTTTGCCCTGCGGCCCGCAGGCCGCGAAACCATCCTGCCTTGCGGCCCGCGGCCGCGACCTTTAAGGGAAGCGAATAATCGGCCGATAGCAGCGCGCCTGGGGCAAGCCCTGTACCAGCAGCCTTTCAAGGGCGGCTGGATAAGGAGGCCGCGTTTCTGTGGCGAAGTCTCACACCGGCGACCGTAAAAAGCCGGTGGGTCGGGCAGCGCCTGATCCAGGCGGCAAGGCCCGCCCCCAAGGGGGCAACATCACCGGCCCACCCCAGGGGGCACTACAAAACAAAGATTCACGGATTCACGCCGATTTCTTCCGCCCGGCAGGGCCTCCCGCAGCGGCGGGTACCCAAACGGGTCCCGACCCGCCCGCCGGAGGCATCAAAACCACTTCACCGTTTCGTCCATGGGGGTGCAAGCACCCTTTTGGAAATTTCACTTTGGGGGGACCACCGTATGAGCCTGACGGCCGAAATTCTCAGCGTCGGCACCGAAATTCTGCTCGGCAACATCACCAACACCAACGCCACCTTCCTCTCGCAGGAGCTGTCGGTGCTGGGCATCAACGTCTACCACCACACCGTGGTGGGGGACAACCCACAGCGGCTGGCCGAGGCCATGGACATCGCGCTGGGCCGCAACGACCTGATCATCACGACCGGCGGGCTGGGCCCCACCTACGACGATCTGACCAAGCAGACCGTGGGGCGGGCGCTGGGGCTCGAGATGGAGCTGCACGAGGACATCCTGGCCGACCTCAAGGCGCGCTGGGAGCGCCGCGGCACCGTGATGCCCCCCAACAACGAGCAGCAGGCCTGGTTTCCAAAGGGCTGCACCATCATCCCCAACGACTGGGGCACCGCCCCCTCCTGCGCGATTGAAAAGGAGGGCAAGACCGTCATCATGCTGCCCGGCCCCCCCTACGAGATGAAGAACATCTGGAACCGCTATGTCGCGCCGATGATGCAGGCCTGGCAGGACAGCGTGCTGGTCTCGCGCTACTGCCGCGTGGTCAACATCGGCGAGAGCGCGCTGGAGGAGCGCCTGTCGGCGCTGCTCAAGAACAGCCTCAACCCCACGATCGCGCCCTATGCCGGCGGCGGCGAGACCGTGCTGCGCGTGACCGCCAAGGCCGCCACGCGGGAGGAGGCCTACGCGCTGACCGTCCCGGCCGTGGAGCACATCGCCAGGGAGTGCGGCGACGACCTCTACGCCGTCGACAAGGACAGCATGGAGCAGGTGGTCTGCGAGCTGCTGCGCGAGCTGGGACTGCGCGTGGCCACCTGCGAGAGCATCACCGGCGGCGGTCTGGCGAGGCGCATCACCGACGTGCCGGGCGCCTCCGACGTGTTCGAGTGCGGGCTGGTGACCTACTCCGACCGCATGAAGTACCGCCTGGCCGACGTCTCGCTCGAGACGCTGCGGGCGCACTCGGCCATCAGCCTCGAGGCCGCGATCGAGATGGCCGAGGGCACACTCAAGCAGTCGGGCGCCGATCTGGCCGTCTCGGTCACCGGCGTGGCCGGCCCCGAGACGCTGCCGCAGGGGGAGCCGGGCACCGTCTATGCCGCCGTGGCCGGCCCGCTGGGCACCAGGGCCGCCAAGCTGACCTTGCTGCGCTCGAACGACCGGGACCGCAACCGCATCAACGCCACCGGCAAGGCGCTCGACTACCTGCGCTTTTACCTGCTCGACCTGCAGCGCAGCAAACGGGGCTGAGCGCCCGCTTGACCGCACATAACGCAGGGGCTTTTTGCCACACTACGCAAAGGGGGTGAGCATGGCCATGGATGACCGACAGCCGCCTGTGGACGGGCCGGACGGCGCCGTCCACAACCCGCTCTGCGAGCGGGAGACCATCAACGCGCTGCGCAGAAAGCACCTGTTCGCCTTCAACAAGGGGCTGGGGCAGAACTTTTTGTGCAACCCGCGCATCCCGCGCGACATCGTGCGCGGCGCCGGCATCGACGAGCAGTTCGGCGTGCTGGAGATCGGCCCCGGCATCGGCTGCCTGACTTACGAGCTGGCCAAGCAGGCCGGCCAGGTCGTGGCGGTCGAGATCGACGCGCGGCTGATCCCCATCCTGCGGGAGACCCTCCCCTTTGACAACGTGCAGATCGTGCAGGCCGATTTCATGGAGGTTGCGCTGCACCAGGCCCTGTTCCAGTGGTTTGGCGCGCGGCCGGTGGCGGTGGTGGCCAACCTGCCCTACTACATCACCACCCCCATCGTGATGCGCCTGCTGGAGCAGGCGCCCATGCAGCTGCGCTCGGTCACCGTCATGGTGCAGCGCGAGGTGGCCGAGCGGCTGTGCGCGCCGCCCGGCAGCGACGCCTGCGGCGCCATCTCGCTGACCGTGGACTACTACAGCAAGGCCCGCATCCTGTTCAAGGTGCCGGCCGACAGCTTTGTCCCGATGCCCAAGGTGGACTCGGCGGTGGTGCGCTTTGACCTGCGCGAGCACCCGCCGGTGGACTGCCGCGACGTGGCCGAGATGTTCAACCTGATCAAGCTGGGCTTTGGCCAGCGCCGCAAGACGCTGGTCAACGCCGTGGGCAACCAGGGGCGCTTTGCCAAGTCGCGCATTGCAGAGAGCCTTGAGCAAATGGGCCTCTCGCGCGAGATCCGGGCCGAGCGCATGACGCTTTCGCAGTTTGCCCGGCTGACCGACCTGCTGCTCGAGGCGCCGGAGCACCCGGCACCGGAGCGGCAGCCATAGACAAAAGGCTTACCCCATCACATCTCAGCAAACCGGAGGGAAGGACATGAAAACAACAAACAGAGCCCTGCAGCAGTGGTTGGCCTACTGCGCCGACCTCATGAAGCCGGACGAGGTGGTCTGGATCGACGGAACCGAGGCGCAGCTTGAACAGCTGCGGGCCGAGGGCATGTCCACCGGCGAGATGATCAAGCTCAACCAGGAGCTGCTGCCGGGCTGCTACTACCACCACTCCCACCCAAACGACGTGGCGCGGGTGGAGGGGCGCACCTACATCTGCTGCGAGCAGCAGGAGGACGCCGGCCCGACCAACAACTGGATGTCGCCCGAGGAGGCCCGCACGCGGGTGCTGCCGCTGTTTGAGGGCTGCATGGCCGGGCGCAGGATGTATGTGATCCCCTACTCGATGGGCCCCGTCGGCTCGCCGCTGTCCAAGATCGGCGTGGAGGTCACCGACTCGATCTACGTGGTGTTGTCGATGGCCATCATGACCCGCGTCGGGGACCGCGTGCTCGAGGTGCTGGGCGAGAACGGCGAGTTTGTCAAGGGCCTGCACAGCAAGGCGCAGCTCTCGGAGGAGGACCGCTACATCCTGCACTTCCCGCAGAGCAAGGAGATCTGGAGCGTCAACTCGGGCTACGGCGGCAACGCGCTGCTGGGCAAGAAGTGCTTCTCGCTGCGCATCGCCTCGACGATCGGCCGCGAGGAGGGCTGGATGGCCGAGCACATGCTGATCCTGGGCGTGGAGTATCCAAACGGCGAGGTCCGCTACGTCGCGGCGGCCTTCCCCTCGGCCTGCGGCAAGACCAACCTGGCCATGCTGGTGCCCCCCGAGGGCTACCGCCAAAAGGGCTTTAAGGTCTGGTGCGTGGGCGACGACATCGCCTGGATCCGCCCCGGCGAGGACGGCCGCCTCTACGCGATGAACCCCGAAAACGGCTTTTTCGGCGTGGCGCCCGGCACCAGCGACAAGACCAACCCCAACGCCATGGCCAGCACAAGGCGAAACACGATCTTCACCAACGTGGTGCGCAACCTCGACAACAACACGGTCTGGTGGGAGGGCATGGACAAAAACCCGCCCGAAAACGCCGTGGACTGGCTCGGAAACCCCTGGAACGGCAAGACCGCGACCGTCAAGGGCGCACAGCCCAACAGCCGCTTTACGGCGCCGGCCATCAACTGCCCCTGCATCAGCAGCGAGTTTGAAAATCCCAAGGGGGTCCCGCTGTCGGCCATGGTCTTCGGCGGCCGCCGGGCCAGGACCGCGCCGCTGGTGTTCGAGAGCTTTGACTGGGCGCACGGCGTCTTTGTCGGCTCGGCCATGGCCAGCGAGACCACGGCCGCCGCGGCCGGCCAGATCGGCGTGGTGCGCCGCGACCCCATGGCCATGCTGCCCTTCTGCGGCTACAACATGGGCGACTACTTTGCCCACTGGCTGCGCATGGGCGAGGTGCCCGACCCCGGTAAGCTGCCCAAAATCTTTCACGTCAACTGGTTCAAGCAGGACGAGCAGGGCGCCTTTATCTGGCCCGGCTTTGGCGAGAACCTGCGCGTGCTGGAGTGGATTTTGGCCCGCTGCGCCGGCGAGATCGGCGCAGAGGACACGCCCATCGGCCGGCTGCCGAGGCCGGAGGACCTCAACCTCGAGGGGCTCTCGCTCGAGCCCGAGGCACTGAAGGCATTGCTGCAGGTGGACGAGGCGCTCTGGCGCCAGGAGGTCGAGGGCGTGGCCGCCTTCTACGACAAGTTTGACCGCCTGCCCGAGGAGCTGCGGCGCCAGCTCGAGGCGCTGAAGCGGCGGCTGGGGTAGTGTTGCCGTGCGGAGACAGTCGGAAGACCGAAGGCAATCGAAGGAAATTGGAAGCGATTTCAAGTGATCGGAGACGGTGGGACGCCATCCGAAGCGACGCGGAACCGCGTAAAAGAAGTGTGACAGGCAGGGGCCGCCCGGGGCTTTGGGCGGCCCCTGTTTTGACCCGGCGCACGTGGCGGTGTTTGTCTTTGCAGATGGGGAGAGGCGGCCTAGTGAAAGTGCGGTTTTGCCTTCCGACAGGTAGGGAAGGCGGCCTTGAGGTGTTGGGGGATTCTTGCCAGCCTGTTAAAGGGCTGTTTTCCCACAGGCGTGGAAAGCCATCTTGCGGCCCCTGCCTGTCGGTTAAAAAAGACGGTCTCCCTCGGTAGGCGGACATTTTGTCCTGTCACCTGACCCGCTTCTTGCCCCGTTACCCGCCCTGCCTTCCGTCCCATCACCACGCCCGCCCCTGTCGTGCCCCCTGATCGCCCCCGATCCCGCCTCTTGTCCCGTCGACCTATCCCGCGCGTCCCATCTTCCGCTTCGTCTTCCGCCGAACCGGCCTCAAGAGGAGGCCGGCAGGCGGACAGCGGGTCCATTCAAAAGCACCGACACCCGTGCGGTTCACCCGCAGTCCCGGGTCGTGCGGCAGGGGATACGGCGACGGGGGAACTTCAAAAAACTTTTAAAAAATGTGGAAAAAAGGGTAAAATACATCAAAGCGTTACCAAAAAGGAACCGGCGCCCGGTATAATCGCTCTATTGGAATGCGTTTGGAGATGCGCCCGCGGGGTGGCGGCCCAAAAAAGGGTCGCCACCTGTCCGCCGCAGGCGGCAATCCCGATCACCGCGCCCATGAAAAACTACAGGATTTGGGTGTTTTTGCTTGACCGATGCAATTATTGTGATCATCTACCTCACGCTGTTTGTGCTGACGGGGTTTTCGCTGACCACCGCGTTTATCCGGGATCGGCACCAGCGGGTGACCGGCTACTTCATGGTGTTCTGCCTGATCATCATGGGCTGGCAGGGCTGCGAGATCCTTTACCATGTCTCGCAGGACCCGCTGCTCTGCCGGATCTTCTTCGACGTCAAGCTGATTTTTACGGCGCTCTCGGCGCCGCAGCTGCTGCTGATCACCAGGGCCTTTTACGGCAATGACCGCGCCAAGCGAAAGGCGGCCGACCGCTTTCTGCTCTTCATCATCCCGCTCATCACCGGCTGTCTCGCGGCCACCAGCCTGTACCATCCGTTGATCCGCGCCGAGCTGATCATTTTGCAGACCGCGCCCGTCCACCTAGTCAGGAATGTGCGGGGGAATTGGTTTTGGGTGCACACGGCCTACAGCTACCTGCTGACCATGGCCGCCGCCGCCAACATCTTCCTCAACCACGCACGGCTGAGCCGCAAGCAGCGCGCCCCCTCGATGCTGCTGATGATCGGGGTGCTGGCGGTGCTGGCCAGCAACCTGCTCATCGTCACCAACCGGCTGGACCTGTCGGTCGACCTGACGCTGATCGGCGTGACCGTCGCGATCCTGTTTTTTTACACCGCCATCGCGGCCAACAGCACGGCCGGCTTCTTGGCGCTGGTGCGCGAGGAGATTTACAACTGCCTCGACGAGAGCGTCTTTATCCTCGACGAGCGGGACAACATCCTGGACTGCAACCGCTCGGCCAGGCAGCTGCTGCAGCGGGCCGGCATCGATGAAAAGAAGGCCGTGCACATCAGCGATGTGATCCGGCAGCTGTCGGGGCAGGAGGGTCCGCTGTTCGAGGACAGCGACGAGATGGCGCTCCACGCCCAGGTCGGGGACAGCCGGCTGAGCTTCAGCGTCAAAAAGCGCAACATGCTCAACCGGCAGGACAGGGTCATCGGGACCTTTGCCTCCTTCACCGACGTGACCGAGTACGAGCGCATGATCGAGGCGCTGGAGAAGCAGACCGGCGAGGACCCGCTGACCGGGCTCGGCAGCCGCTTCCGCTACGAGGCCGACCTCAAGGCGCTGGGCGCGCAGCCGGAGGTGCTCCCGCTCAGCATCATCATGGGGGATGTCAACGGGCTCAAGGCGACCAACGACACGCTGGGCCACCGCATGGGGGACCTGCTGCTGCGCATCGTGGGGCAGGTGATGCTCGAAAAGCTGCCCCGCAACGGCCGCGCCTACCGCATCGGCGGCGACGAATTCATGCTGCTGCTGCCCGGCGTTGACCAGCAGCAGGCCCTGGCGCTGGCCGACGACTTCTGCGAGACCTTTGGCAAGATCAAGCGCCACCCCTTTGAAATTTCCGTGGCCTTCGGCGTGGTGACCCGGGTGTCGATGTCGGAGCGGCTGGAGGAGCTGATCCAGGCCGCCGACGAGCTGATGTACCGGGCCAAGGCCGTGGCGCACAACTAGAGAGAGGGGGCGCCGGGGAGGTGGGTGCTCGGGCCAGACGGCCTCCTTGGACGGGTCCAACGCCCGGATAAGCCGCCGCCTTATTCGCTTTCAATAAGGATTAAAGGTCGCGGCCGCGGGCCGCAGAGACGGAGGGTTTCGCGGCCTGCGGGCCGCATCGTACTTTTGAGCGGCAAAAGTACCAAAACCGCCTCCTTTTGCGGCGGGCAAAAGGAGGCAAAAGCCGCCGGGGGGTATTGCGAGACCCCCCGGACCCCCCGGCGCTTCTAAAGTACAACAGGCCCCAAGTTTCCTTGGGGCCTGTTGCTATTGTCAGAGGAACACTCGAAAAATCAGGACTCGCACCCTGCGGGTGCTCAGACAACTGATTTTTCCACGTGTTCCTCCCATCTGATCCGCTTCGCGTCTAGGAGTGGGGCTTACCGCCCGGGGCAGATACCTTGGGCAGGGTCCCTTGAGCGGGTACCATGGGCGGGGCCGCTTCCAACCAGTTTAGAAATTATTTTAAAGGTGACATATCAATAAAAGTTGCGCCAATAAAGGTCGCTGCCCGAGGCCGAGACCTTTATTGGCGTATAGCGTAAAATTAACGACTGATCTGAATTTTTAGCCCACATCAAGGAGGCCCATTGGCAGCTTGGTACTTTACATGGGTAAGCAGTATCACGAAAAGTTCAATGGCCCCTATAGCCCGTTTGCACTCCGAAACCGAATGAAAGAAGCATGCAGAAAAACCGGCTGTCTGAGCACCCGCAGGGTGCGAGTCCTGATTTTTCGAGTGTTCCTCTGACA
>JAAYBB010000071.1 GCA_012719075.1 Clostridiales bacterium
CCGGAAATCCCAAGGTGACCGTAGACGGCGACGTCACGGTAACGGGGCAGGGCGTTTCGGGCGAGGTCGAAGCCGTCAGTGCGGGCGGCTTTGCCACGGTCACTGTCGGAGGCCATGTGAAGGCGAACCGGGCAACCGATACGCAGGTCGTCACCGCCATTTCTTCCAATGGAAGCACGGTCGTTGTCGGCAAGAATGTGGCGACGCAGGGCAACGGCGTCAATGTCCAAAACGACGGCCATGTCACGATTGAGGGGATGCTGCACTTCAACCCGACAGGCACAGGGTCCTGTTCGTACATCAAGCTGGGATACCCTGTCGTGACCAAGACCGCAGACGACGTGGAGACGCCCGGCAGCAGGCCCGGGTACAAGGAGTACAAAAACGGCGCGAATATTGTCTGGATAAAGGGCGCCGCGCAGCTTGGAAAGCCCGCGGGTCTTGCGTGGGACAGCTCTGCAAGCGAGTTCAGGGCGACGTGGAGTGCCGTGCCAAACGCCGTCCAGTACAAGGTGAACTACTATCAAGACGGCTCGAAGCTGGATATGTCAACCAACGTCAATGCGCCGAACACCTCGACCGATGACGTGAAAGACGGTCTGCTGGGCAACGGTGCCGGCAGCTACACCTTCACCGTACAGGCGATGGCCGCTGCCGACAGCAGCTACCTCGACAGCGACGTTTCGGCGCCGAGCGATCCCCCCTACCTCCATGGCGTGAGCTACCACACCGTCACCTTCGACCTCAACGGCGGCACCCGCACGGGCGGCGGCGCGCTGACGCAGAGCATCGCAAGCGGCGGCTCTGCCACCGCGCCCAAGGCGACCCGCCACGGCTACACGTTCGCCGGTTGGGACAAGACGTTCACCCACGTCACCTCCGACCTGACCGTGACGGCGCGCTGGAGCCCAAACGGCGGCGGCGGCTCGCCGGCGCCCTCCGAGACGACCTACAGGGCCGACGTAAAAGAGGGGAACGGCGCCGAGACGACGCTCCCGGTCACCGTCAATCCAAATGACGCCACCGCGTTTGCAGACACCGGCACCGGGAAGCTGTCGCCGGGCGAAACGGTTGTCACGATGCCAAAGGTGCCGGGCGTTGACACCTATTGCGTCGGGATTCCGGTCCCGGAGCTGTCGACCTCAGACGCCCAGGGGACATTGACCCTCCACACCGGCAGCGGCATCGTCACCGTCCCCTCCAATATGCTGACGGATGTTCCGGGAATCAGCGGAAGCAAGGCGCAGATCGCCATCGGTCAAGGGGATGGGGCCGCGCTGCCGGAGGAGGTCAAAGCGGCCATCGGCAACAGGCCCCTCGTCCGGCTCGCACTGTCCATTGACGGCAGGCAAACGGCCTGGGCCAACCTCCGTGCGCCGGTGACGGTGAGCATCCCCTATGTCCCGACCGCAGCCGAGCTTGCAGCCCCCGAAGGCATTGTGGTCTGGTACATCGACGGCAGCGGCAGTGCCGTCTGCATCCCGAACGGCCGCTACGACCCGGCAATGGGGACCGTGACCTTTTCCACAACCCACTTCAGCAATTACGCCGTGGCGTACAACCGGGTGAGCTTTGACGACGTGGCTGCGGACGCCTGGTACCACAGGGCCGTGAGCTTCATCGCGGCCAGAAACATCACCGGCGGGACCGGCAACGGCCACTACAGCCCGGAAGCCAGGCTGACGCGGGGCGACTTCATCGTCCTGCTGATGAGGGCCTACGGAATCGACGCCGACGAACACCCCGTGGAAAACTTCGCGGACGCGGGCAACACCTACTATACCGGCCACCTCGCGGCGGCAAAACGGCTTGGAATTGCCACAGGGGTGGGCAATGACCTCTACGCGCCGGGCAGGGAGATCACCCGTCAGGAGATGTTCACCCTGCTGTACAACGCCCTCAAGGTCATCGACAGGCTCCCCCAGGGCAGTTCCGGCAAGGCGCTCTCCGACTTTGAAGATGCCGGCCAGATCGCCTCCTGGACGCAGGAGGCCATGGCGCTGCTGGTCAAAACCGGCACGGTCTCGGGCAGCGGCCAGGCGCTTGCGCCGCTCAGCACGACTTCCAGGGCGGAAATGGCGCAGGTGCTCTACAACCTGCTGGGGAAGTGAGCCGTACGGCGGCGCTCAAAGGGCAAAGGCCCTATTGGAGTTAAGAAGTGACAGACAAAAGTCCGCCCTTACCTGGGGGCGGACTTTTGTCCCGTAAATGCGGGCACAATTTATTGCGGACGGCTGTTGACAATGTAAACACATTCGCCTATACTATGTTTACATTGTAAACAAACGGAGTGTGGCAAGGATGTCAGAGCAGAATATCGGCCTTACGCCGGCCGAGTGGAACCTCATGGAATGCCTGTGGGAATCGGCCCCGCGCACGGGGCGCGAGGCGGCCGAGCACCTGCGCGTGCACGTGGGCTGGACGCGCAGCACGACGCTGACGCTGCTGCGGCGCATGACCGAGAAGGGCATCCTGCGCTGCGACGAGATCGGCGGCATCAAGTCCTACTTTCCGCTGGTCAGGCGGGAGGATGCGGTTATGCGCGAAACCGAGGATTTTCTCAGCCGCGTCTACAAGGGCAGCGTCAGCCTGATGGTGAACGCGATCACCAAAAAGCAGGCGCTCAGCCAGGCGGAGATCGAGGAGCTCTACGCCATTTTGCGTCGGGCAGAGGAGGCGGGCAAGTGATGGAGTGGGCAGTCACGTCGTCGGTGCTCATTTTGGCGGTTCTGGCGCTGCGGTTTGCGCTAAAGGGGAAAATCAGCCTGCGGCTGCAGTATGCGCTGTGGGCGCTGGTGCTGCTGCGCCTGCTGCTGCCGGTGAATTTTGGACACAGCCGGGTCAGCGTGCTGAACGCATTTCCCGCGGAAGCTCCGGGCATCGGGGTGCAGGGCGGCCCTCGGGCGCATGCCCCTGTCGGGCCGGCGGTGCCCTCCGCCACCGCGGGATATCCCGGCAATGCCCATAGCGCCGAACCGGCCATCCCGGACGGCGAGGCGGGCGGCCCGGACAGGGCGGTCGACTGGACGGAGACGGCAAAGACGGTCTGGCTGGCCGGCGCCGCCGCTGTGGGGCTGTGTCTGCTGATCGCCAACCTACGCTTTGCGGCCAGGCTTAAGCGGTCGCGGCAAAGCGCCGAAATCGAGGACTGCCCCCTGCCGGTCTACGTGTCCGGCAGCGTGGAGACGCCCTGCCTGTTCGGCCTGTTTCGTCCGGCCATCTATGTGACGGACGAGGCGCTGGCGGACGCGGCGGCGCTGCGCCACGTGCTGGCGCACGAGACGACGCACTTTCGGCACGGGGACCACCTCTGGGCCTTTCTGCGGTGCATTTGCCTCGCGTTGCACTGGTATCATCCGCTGGTGTGGCTGGCCGCCTCGTACGCCGTGCGGGATGCGGAGCTGGCCTGTGACGAGGGCACGATCCGGCGCATCGGCGAGGAGGGGCGCACGGCCTACGGGCGAACGCTGATCGGGCTCACCCACACCCGGCGCGGCGCCGGCGCGCTGCTGCACACCGCCACCACCATGACCGGCGGCAAAAGGGGCCTGCAGGAGCGCATCGCGCTGATGGCCAAACGGCCCAAAACGGCGCTCTGTGCGCTCTGTGCCCTGCTGCTGGTCGCGGCGGCTGCCGCGGGCTGCACCTTCACCGGGGCGAAGCAGGAGGGGGATGAAATCACACCGCTCACAGCGGAGCAGGTTCAGCAGTACAATCAAACTTTTGAACCGTTTCTGCCCGATGGGCAGGGCAATCTTGTTCTGCCCGATGGGCAGGGCAATCTTGGCGTCAATCCGCTCAGCCACTTCCTGAGGCCCTATTACGACAGGCCGGAGAACCTCCACTTGGGCGACTTTCTGCGCTACTACCCGTCGGATGCGCTGGTGACGGACGAAGCCGAGTTCAAGGCGCTGAAGGCCGAAAAGGGCTGGCCGTTCGGCGCCGATGTGGCCCTGGGCGACATGCCGGTCCCCATCCACAAGTTCTCCGCCGATACCGTCAACGACGCCTTAAAAAAGCACATGGACATCACGCTGGACGACTTGAACGGCGTCGGGACGGATGAGCTGATTTATCTGAAGTCGTACGACGCCTACTACAACTTCACCAGCGATTTTGCGGCCGGCACCTTCCACTGCACACAGGGCGAGACACAGGGCGAGATCATCCGCCTGTATGGCGAAACGGCGACGCTTACGCTGAAGAAGCGAGGCGACGGCTTTTTGTTCGTGTCGCATCAGCCGGCCGGTGCGGGCACCGGTATTCCCGATGGCACGGGGCCTGTGCGCGTCGAGGCTGAGGGCGACATCCCCGACGCCGTTGTCGATTACGCAAGGGCGTTTGTCGAGCTGCAGCTCGACGAGTACAACGCGCTTGGGAAAGATCCCCTGTCCGGCACGGGGTATGCCATCACCGACGCGAAGATCACCGGCCTCGTCATGATGAACACCGGCACGGCGGGTCTTGACAGCGGCGTCAACCTGTACCGGCTCGAATACCGCCTGCGTCCCGACCGCCCCGACCGGGTCGTGCTGGCCGGCGGCATGCGGATGGAGGAAATTGACGGCGAGCGCTGGATCACCGAGTGGGGCAGCACCGGCCAGCCCTATCTGCTGCTGGCGTGGGAGGACACCGGCGCGGAGAGGTCGTGGCGGCGCGTCGGCGTCACGAACACCGACGCCATCACGCAGGAATACGGCACACCCGAGATGCTGGCGCGCTACGGCAACGCCTTTACCGCGGCGGCCATGGAGCTGTATCAGCAAAGCCAGATCCGCACAATCGGCCAGGTTACGGCCGTATATACGCTGGCAGAAGCGCCGGGGCACACGGCAGTGTGGAGGGTTGCCGAGCTGCTGACGGCCGAGCTGCTGGAGGACCTCAAAGCCGGGCAGGCGGGCCGCACATTTACGATCACCGAGTGGAGGAACCTGTCGGTCAGCGCCGACCGCATGTATGACGCCTGGCGCATCACCGGCGAGGTCGAACTGCGCTATGAGGGCATCCTGTCGCCGATTGGCGGCAGCGATGCCATGCCGGAGGGCGAATACGTCCACGCCTCGCTCGGCGAGCGCTATCTGAAGAGCGAAGACGGTGTGTACACGCTCTCCTCCTCGGCCGGAGAGCAGCAGGCCGTGCTGCAGCGGCCGCTGCTGCGCCCTGAGGATGGCGTGGGCATCGGGGCCATCCTCGACTACGCCGACGGCGAGCGGTTGATTTTCCACGGGTACTTCGGCCTGTTCGTCTATGACCTGCAGGCGGAGCGGATCACCTTTGCCGCCGATCTGGAAAAGGCCGTGGGCACCACGGTCATTCAGGGCAGCGAGGGCGCGGCAGTGCGCGTCAGCGCAGACGGCGGCACGATCCAGCTCTTCTTTTCCCCGGAGGACAGGGAGCCGCTGATGGCCTATACCATCGATGCCCGCACCGGGAACTACCGCTACGGTGAGCATGTGCCGCTGGAGGCCTATGCCACTTCGGCGCCCGAGCTGTACGGCAGGCTCTCCCAGGGGACCTTGGGCGAGCTCCGCTATTCCGACGGGGAGGACAGCTGGCTGCTCTTTGCAGCGTGGGATTGGGCGGCCGAAGGGACCGGCACGTGACCCCCAAAGAAGCGGGCGACGGGCAGGGCTTGCCGGACAGCCAAAATCAACCAGCCACCCGCAAAACCGTACGGTTTTGCGGGTGGCTGGTGGCGGTTTCGGGCCGGCAAAGCCCCGACATGCTGAAAAGGGGTTTCCCTTGTCAGCTCTTTGCTTGGGCTGGCGATGGCCTTCAAGGCCGCCCTGGCGGCCAGCGCTCGGCTAAAGCGGGCGGATTTCGGCGGCGATCAGCTGCCGCAGCGCCCCGCCATCCTCCCGGACGACAAGGGCGCCGCGCTGGTCGACGCCGAGCAGCGTGGCGGCGAATGCGCGCTGCGCCTCGGTGACCAGGACCCGCTGATGCTTCAGGTACAGCCGGCTGTCGTAGGCCGCCAGCAGGTCTGGCCGGCCCTCACCGCAAAAGCCGTGCAGGTACAGGGCCTCGAACTGATTGAGCAGCTCGGCAATCAGCGAATTGCGCAGCCCGCTTTTGCCGGTGAGCGCCAGCACCGAGGTGGCGATGTCGCGGATCGGCTCGGGCAGGCGGCCGGTGTTGAGGCCGATGCCGACCACCACCGACGCGGGCTGCTGCAGGTTGCCGGGCTGGATGGCTTCGCACAGGATGCCGCAGAGCTTTTTGCCCATGCAGTAGAGGTCGTTGACCCACTTGATGTCCGCCCGGATGCCGCACACGGCCTCGACGGCGTTTGCCGCGGCAAGCGCGCCGCAAACGGTCAGCAGCTGGAGGTCCGGCTGAGGTCTGTCGGGCCGGAGGAACAGACTCAGGTAGATGCCCTGGCCCCTTTCCGACAAAAAGGGCCGGTTCCTGCTGCCCCGGCCGCCGGTCTGCCCGTCGGCCACCACGGCATAGCCGCTGGGCAGCGTGGGTGAGGCCAGGTTTTTGAGGTACAGGTTGGTCGAATCCACGCTGGACAGCAGCAGCAGCGGCCGGCCCATGAATGAGGTGTTCAGGTGGTCGGCAATGACCCGGGCCGACAGGGCATCCCCCATGTCGCAAGGATCGCCGTCCTGCCGGTCGGCCGACTGCGCCAGCGTGTCCGCTTCGCCGTTCAAACGCTCTTTTTTCATCGGGGTACACCAAAATCCTATTTTTAGTCTTAAAATAATTGGCCGTCCATGCGCGGGCCTGCCATGCCATGCTTGACGAATGCGGCGCCCTGTCGTAAACTGCTGACAAAACGTCATTTCGCTTGCGGAGAAGAGCTGCGCTGCCCGCCGTGGAGATCGCCCCCGGTGAAAGGAGTGTGCCGAGCATGACCTCGGTATCCATCTACCTGAGCACGAATTATGTCGCCGGAACCGGCGACCGCTTGGCCGCGCGCTGTGCCGCGCACTATCTGTCTGTACAGGACCGAAGTGCCGAAACGGTCGAGGTGGCCCACAGCGCCAACGGGCGGCCCTACCTGGTGGCCGGCGAAGGCCTGCTCTCCATTTCGCACACGGGGTCCATATGGGTTTGCGCGCTGTCTGACAAGCCGCTTGGCATCGATGTGGAATGCCATCGGGAGAAAGACTACAGCGCCATCGTACGCCGCCACTTCGAGCCCGGCGATGCCGCGCGCACGAACGGGGCGGATGCGGAATTCTACCGCCTGTGGACCGCCAGGGAGAGCGTGATCAAGTACTTTGCCGGCAGTCTGGAGGCGATCCGGGGCCTGTGCTTCCTGCCCCAGCCCAGCCGGGCGGGGGAGGCGGTTGCGCTGGCGCTGCGCTGGTTCGCGTCGCTGCCTGAGCATACGATGTGCCTGTGCACCGAACGGGCACCGGAGGCGGTGCGGCTGCACCGGATCGAGGACATTTAGGCCGGATCTGCCGGCGGGGACTTGGCGGCAAGCGCCTCCTCGAGCCGCCGGGTCATGCCGCTCTCATGAAAGCGGCGGGCCTGCCCGATGGCGTTTTCGATGGCGGTGGCGTCCGAGCTGCCGTGCGCCTTGATGACCGGCTTTGAAATGCCCAGCAGCGCGGTGCCGCCATAGGTGCGCGAGTCGATCTGCCGAAGCCGCTGCTTCAGCGGCGAGGCGATCAGCGCGGCGGCCGCCCGGGCGCTCAGGCCGCTCTGGAACAGCTCGCGCAGCAGGCCCGTGAACATGGCGGCGGCGCCCTCTGCCGATTTTAAGAAAATATTTCCCGCATACCCGTCGGCCACCAGCACGTCGCAGCGGCCGGCCAGCGCATCGGTGCCCTCGAGGTTGCCGACAAAGTTCAGCCCCGCCGCCTGCAGGCGGGCGTAGGCCTCGATCTGCAGCGCGGTGCCCTTGTGCGGCTCGGCGCCGATGTTCAGCAGCCCCACGCGCGGGCTTGCCACGCCGAACACCTGCTCCATGTAGAGCGATCCCATCAGGCCGAACTGCTCCAGCTGCTCCGCGCGGCACTCGGCGTTGGCGCCGGCGTCGATGAGCAAAAACGGCGCCCCGCGGGAGGGCAGTACCGGCGCGAGCGCCGGGCGCAGCACCCCGCGGATGCGCCTGACGATCAGGACCGCCGCCGTCAGCATGGCGCCGGTCGAAGAGGCGCCGACAAAGGCGTCGGCCGCCCCGTCGGCCAGCAGTCGCATGGCCACCACGAGCGAGGAATTCTTCTTTTGCCTGACGGCGGCCACGGGCTCCTCCTCCATGCCGATCACCTCGCTGGCGTCGACCAGCTCAATCCCCCTGTCGCTCCAGCGCTGCTGCGCAAACAGCCGCTCCAGCGCCTGCCGGTCCCCGGTCAGCACGGCCGTTATGCCCTGCCGTTCGACCGCCGCCACCACGCCCTTTACGATTTCCCCGGGCGCATGGTCCCCGCCAAAGGCATCCACCACAACTTTCATACAGGCTCCTTTGTTGTATACCGTCGATTTGCGCCGGTTCCCGCGCCGTGGGTCTCAGACGGCGCCACTTGGGTATTGACAGAACCGCGTCGCACGTTTATTATTTGTTTGTCAAACTAATTATATCGTATCGAAAACAGTTTTCAAGAGGGTGCCATGGACGATTTTGCAGAAAAGCTCAACGATCTTCTGGTCGACACCTTCCGCTCCATTTTAAAGGTGGAGGAGCAAATGGTCAACAACATGGGCAGCTTGAACCTCTCCATCAGCGAAGTGCATTTGCTGGAATCGGTGGAAAAGTGCGGCGAGGCGGGCGGAACGGTGAGCGAACTTGCCAAGGACCTGGGCATCACGCTCTCCTCGGTCACGGTGGCGGTGGGCAAGCTGGTCAAAAAGGGCTATTTGAGCAAGTCCAAAACCGCCGCGGACGGCCGCCTGGTGCACGTGACGCTGACGCCGCGCGGCGCCAAGGTGGCGCACGTACACGGCCGGTTCCACGAGCAGATGGTGCGCGAGATCGCGGCCGAGTTGAGCGACCAGGAAAAGCGGGTGCTGATTTCCGGGGTGGCCAAACTGAATCAATTTTTTGACAGGAGCGTTCTATGAGCTTTTTTATCGCTGGAACCGGCGGCGCACTGCCCGAACAAAGCGTGACCAACGAAACCCTGTCCACGTTTTTAGACACGTCGGACGAGTGGATCAGGAGCCGAACCGGCATCGGGGAGCGCAGGATCTGCATCCAGGAGGACTTGCTCTCGCTGGCAACAAAGGCGGCGCAGACCGCGCTGGCGCAGTCGGGGGTCCCGGCGGCCGAGCTCGACCTGATCCTCTGCGCCACGGTGCAGGGGGACTACATCATCCCGTCGCTGGCCTGCCAGATCCAGCGCGAAATCGGCGCGGGCTGCCCGGCCTTTGACCTCAATGCGGCCTGCACCGGCTTTGTGTACGCGCTCGATGTGGCGGCCGCCTACTTTGCGCGCGGGTACAACCACATCCTCGTGGTCGCGGCCGACGCCATGTCGCGGCAGGTGGACTGGCGCGAGCGCTCAACCTGCGTGCTCTTTGGCGACGGCGCGGGCGCCGTGGTGCTGTCAAAGGGGGAGGGCCTGCTGTCCATCAAGCTGACGGCGAGCGGCAACCTCGACATCCTCAAGGTGCGCGGCCGGGAGGGCAACTGTCCCTTTTTGGCGCCCGACAGCCGGCCGGCCTACCTGGAGATGCAGGGGCAGGAGCTCTACCGCTTTGCGGTGGGCTGCATGGCGGAGGACGTCAAGGCCGTGCTCGCGATGGCGGGCGTGGAGGAGCGCGAGGTCACCTTTTTGCTGGCCCATCAGGCCAACAGGCGCATCCTCGAGGCCGCCCGGCAGCGCCTGGGCATCGATGAAGACAAGTATGTGTCCAACATCCACAAGTACGGCAACACCTCGGCCGCCAGCATTCCGCTGCTGCTGCACGAGCTGGTCGACGAGGGCAGGCTGTCGCGCGGGGACCTGCTGGTGCTGACCGCCTTTGGCGGCGGACTGACCTCCGGCGCCGCGGTCATCCGCTACTGAGCAGCGTCCGCGCAGGACAAAAATCAACAAGTAAACTTTTGGAGGCTTTCATCATGACAATCGAAAAAATCACCAACATCCTGGTCGACGCCATGGGCATCGACGCCGCCAGCATCACGCCCGACGCCACCTTTGCCGATCTCGGCCTCGACTCCCTCGACACCGTGGACCTGATGATGAAGCTCGAGGAGGCCTTCGGCGTGACCATTGAGCTGTCCGAAGCCATCAAGACGGTGGGCGATCTGGTCGCTTTGATCGACGGGACCGGTGAGGGCAGTTGATCAGGACCCCGGTGTGTGACCTGTTCGGCATTGAGTTCCCCATTTTTCAGGGCGGCATGGCCTGGGTGGCCGATGCCGGCCTGGCCTCCGCCGTCTCAAACGCCGGCGGGCTTGGCATTGTGGCGGCCATGAACATGCCGGGGGAGGCGCTGCGCGAAGTCATTCAGCAGACTCGCCAGCTGACCGACCGGCCATTTGCCGTCAACATCATGCTGATGAGCCCCCATGTGGAGGAGGTGGCGCAGGTGGTCGCGCAGGAGCGCGTGCCCCTAGTTACCACCGGCGCGGGCACGCCCGAAAAGTACATGGCCTACTGGATTTCCTGCGGCATCAAGGTGATCCCGGTGGTGCCCTCCACCGCGGTGGCCAGGCGCGTGGTGCGAAACGGCGCCTGCGCCGTGATCGCCGAGGGCTGCGAGGCCGGCGGCCATGTGGGCGAGCTGACCACGATGGCCCTGCTGCCGCAGATTTGCGATGCGGTGGAGGTCCCGGTGATCGCGGCCGGCGGCATCGGCGACGGGCGAGGAATCGCCGCCGCCTTCATGCTGGGCGCCACGGGCGTACAGGTGGGCACGCGCTTTGTCGTCTGCCATGAGTCCAGTGCGCACACCACCTTCAAGCAAAAGGTGCTCAGCGCCGGCGACATTGACACCATCACCACCGGCCGGCGCCTGGGGCACCCGGTGCGGGCGCTGAAGAACCCCTTTACAAGGAAATTTGCCAAGCTGGAGTGGGACAACGCGGTCAGCGACGCCGAGCTCGAGGCCTATGGTTCGGGCGCGCTGCGCCTGGCCGTCCAGCAGGGGGACGCCGACCGCGGCTGCTTTATGGCCGGTCAGATTGCGGCGCTGGTCAACCGGGAACAGCCCGCGGCCGAAATCATCCGCGAGATGTTCTCGCAGGCCGAGCGCATCTTGAGCGAGGGAACAAAATGGGTCGTATAGCCTTTGTGTTTTCGGGCCAGGGCGCGCAGTATCCCGGCATGGGCGCAGAGCTGGCGGCCTGCTCGCCGGCTGCGAAGGCCGTGTTCGACATGGCCGACCGCATCCGGCCGGGGACCTCGGCACAGTGCTTTGAAGGCACGAAGGAGGAGCTGGCGCAAACACGCAACACGCAGCCCTGTGTGTTCTGTGTGGATCTGGCCGCCGCGTTCGCCCTGCGCGAGCGCGGGCTGAGGCCAGACGCCGTGGCCGGCTTTTCGCTGGGCGAGCTGGCCGCGCTGGCCTACGTCGGTGTGTTAGAACCCGAGCAGGCCTTTTCGCTGGTGTGCGACCGGGCAGCGGCCATGCACCGCTGCATCGAACACTCCGGCGGCGGCATGGCCGCCGTGGTCGGGCTGCCCGCCGAAACCGTGGAGGCGCTTTGCGCGCGCTGCGGCGCCCATGCGGTCAACTACAACAGTCCGGCGCAGACCGTGGCGGCCGGCACCGGGGAGAGCCTGCAGCAGCTGGTCGCAGCCGTCAAGGCCGAAGGGGGCAGGGCGCTGCCGCTCGCGGTGGAGGGACCCTTCCACTCGCCGCTGATGGCGCCCGCCGCCGCCGAGCTGGCACGCTGCCTCTCAACGTATACGCTTCACGCGCCGGCGCTGCCGGTGTATGCCAATGCCACCGCGCAGTCCTACGGGAGCGACGCGGCGGCGCTGATCATCCGCCAGGTGGCCGAACCGGTCCGCTGGCGGGAGACGCTGGAGAACATGGCCCGGGACGGCATCGACACGTTTTATGAGGTGGGGCCGGGCAAAACCCTGTGCGGCCTGATTGCGAAGACGCTGCCCGACGCCACCCGCTTTTCGGTGGAGAACCGGGCCTCACTTGAGGAGGTGGCGCCATGCTGAGCGGCAAGGTCGCGCTGATCACCGGCGCCGGGCGCGGCATCGGCCGCGCCGTTGCACTGGCCATGGCACAGGCCGGCGCCGACGTCGCGGTGCTGTACAACGGCAGCCGCACCGCCGCGGAGGAGACCGCCGCGCAGATCGAGGGGATGGGCCGGCGCGCCGGGGTCTTTCAGTGCGACGTCGGCGACTACGAGGGCTCGAAAGCCGCGGTGGCCGCAGTGCTGGGACACTTTGGCCGCGTGGACATCCTGGTCAACAATGCCGGGATCACAAGAGACGCGCTGATCCTGTCGATGAAGCCCGCGGACTTTACAGCCGTGCTGCAGACCAACCTGACCGGCACCTTTCACATGACGCGGCACCTCTACCCGCACTTTCTGCGGCAGCGCAGCGGCCGCATCATCAACATCTCCTCGGTGTCGGGCCTGCTGGGCAACGCCGGCCAGGCCAATTACGCGGCCGCCAAGGCCGGCGTGATCGGCCTGACCAAGACCACGGCGCGCGAGCTGGCGTCGCGCGGGATCACCTGCAACGCCATTGCGCCCGGCTACATCGACACCGACATGACGGCGGCCCTGCCGGCGCAGGTGGCCGAATCGGTCGTGGCGCAGATCCCGCTGGGCCGCATGGGCCGGGCCGAGGAAGTCGCCGCGGCGGCCGTCTTTCTGGCGGGGGACACGGCGTCCTACATCACCGGAACGGTGCTGCAAATCGACGGTGGACTTTGCATGTGAGGAGGGGGACCATGCACGACAACGCATTGATGCCCGCGCTGGTCCTGGGGGAGCTGCGGGCGAAAATTCCCGTGGTGCAGGGCGGAATGGGCGTGGGGATCTCGCTGAGCTCGCTCGCCTCCGCCGTGGCAAATGCCGGCGGAATCGGGGTGATCTCCACCGTGGGCCTGGGGCTGGACCGGCCGGAGCACGCCAAAAACCCGCTCGAGACCTGCGTGGAGGCCATCCGCGAGGAGATCCGCAGGGCCCGCGAAAAGACGAAGGGCATCCTCGGCGTCAACATCATGGTGGCCTCTTCGAACTTTGCCACCGAAGTCAGGGCCGCCATCGGGGCCGGCATCGACATCATCTTTTCGGGGGCGGGGCTGCCGCTCGACCTGCCGCGCTACCTGGAGCAGGGCGTGAAAACCAAGCTGGTGCCCATTGTGTCCTCCGCCAAGGCGGCGCGCGTGCTCTTGCGCCAGTGGACCACCAAGTACGGCTATGCGCCCGACGCCTTTGTGGTGGAGGGCCCGCTGGCGGGGGGGCACCTCGGCTTTAAGCGCGAGCAGATCGACGACCCCGCCTTTGCGCTTGAAAAGCTGGTGCCCCAGGTGCTGGACGAGGTGACCGCCTTTGAGCAGGGCGGGGGAAAGCACATCCCGGTCATCGCCGCGGGGGGCATTTTCACCGGCGCGGACATCTACCGCATGCTGCAGCTCGGCGCCTCCGGCGTGCAGATGGGCACCCGCTTTGTCTGCACCCACGAGTGCGACGCCTCCCCCGCCTTTAAGCAGGCCTATCTCGACTGCGAACAGGCCGACATCGGCATCATCAGCAGTCCGGTGGGGATGCCCGGCCGCGCCATCCGCAACGACTTCATCCGCATGGCCGAGCGGGGCGAGAAGGTGCCCTTTCACTGCCCATACCAGTGCATCATCACCTGCGACCATCAGAAGAGCCCCTACTGCATCGCGCTGGCCCTGCTCAACGCCAAGCGCGGCAACCTGGGCGCGGGGTATGCCTTCGCGGGCGCCAACGCCTGCCGCATCAGAGAACTGACGTCGGTGCCGGCGCTGATCGCCGAGCTCAGCGCAGGGTATGCGCAGGCGTCCATGGAGGATAAAGCGTGAGAAGAGTGGTTGTGACAGGCATGGGCGTGGTTTCCCCGCTCGGGAACAGCGTCCCGGAATTTTGTAAGAATCTTGACGCGGGGGTCTGCGGCATCGGCCCGATCACCCGGTTTGACACGACGGACTTTGCCGTCAAGGTCGCGGGCGAGGTGCAGAACTTTGACCCGCTGTGCTGTATGGCCAAGTCCGAGGTGCGCAAGACCGACCTGTATACGCAGTATGCGCTGGCCGCCGCGGCGCAGGCCGTGGAGCAGAGCGGCCTGGCGGGGCACTACCCCTCCGGGCGGCTTGGCGTCTACATCGGGTCGGGCTGCGGCGGCATGGGCACGATGACCGAGGAGTGCGCCAAGCTGCTAAAGGGCGGAAGCAAGACGGTCTCGCCCTATTTTGTGACCATGATGATCTCCAACATGGCCGCGGGCGCCGTGGCCATCAAGTACGGGGCGAACGGCCCCTGCCTGCCGGTGGTGACGGCCTGCGCGACCTCGAGCCACGCGATCGGAGAGGCGGTGCGCTGCATCCGCCACGGCTACGCCGACGCCATCATTGCCGGGGGCTCGGAGGCGCCCATCATTCCGCTGGCGGTGGCCGGGTTCACCAACTGCATGGCGCTGACCCAAAACGGCGATCCCAAAACCGCCTGCACGCCCTTTGACGCCCGCCGGTCCGGATTTGTCATGGCCGAGGGCGCCGGCATCCTGGCGCTCGAAGAGCATCAGCACGCCGTCGACCGCGGCGCGACGATCCTGGCCGAGGTGTGCGGCTACGGGAGCACCTGCGACGCGCACCACGTCACGGCGCCGCACCCGGAGGCGATCCATTCGGCCGCCGCGATCCGCATGGCGCTGGACGAGGCCGGCATGGACGGCGCGCGCATGTACATCAACGCGCACGGCACCTCCACGCCGCTCAACGACCGGTGTGAAACCGTCGCCATCAAGCAGGCGCTGGGCGAGCGGGCCTATCAGGCCCTGATCAGCTCCAGCAAGTCCATGACCGGCCACATGCTGGGCGCGGCCGGCGGGGTGGAGGCCATTGCGGCCATCCATGCGCTGACCAGCGGGCGCATTCCCCCCACCATCGGCTATCGCGACGCCGACCCCGACTGCGATCTGAACTATGTGCCAAATCACAGCGTGGAGGCGCAGGTCGACCTGGCCCTCTCCATCTCGCTGGGGTTTGGCGGCCACAACGCCTGTCTGGCGTTTTCGAGAGGATAGGAGATAGAGATGATCATCGCTGAAATTGCACAGCTGATGGAGCTGTTTGAAAAGTCCAGCCTCTCCCTGCTCGACGTGAGCGAAGGGGAGCTCAAAATCCGGCTGGAGAGGGGCGCTTCGGCCCCCGCCGCAGCGCCAGTCGCCCCGCCCGCCGATTCGCCGCCTGCGCCGGAGCCGGCAGTGCCCGAGGCGGCAGCCGTCAACTTCAACGAGCTCAAGACCGTGCGGTCGCCGCTGGTCGGCGTGTTTTACGCGGCGCCCGCGCCCGACGCCAAGCCCTATGTGTCGGTCGGCAGCCATGTGCGCAAGGGCGACGTGCTCTGCATCATCGAGGCCATGAAGCTGTTCAATGAGATCACGGCCGAGTGCGACGGCGACATTGTGGACATCTGCGTGGAGAACGGTCAGCTCGTGGAGTACGCGCAGGAATTATTTAAGATTTTTTGAGGTGCCCATGAATCGCGAAGAGATTTACAGGATTCTGCCCCACCGCGAGCCCATGCTGCTGCTCGACACCGTGCGCATCGAGGGGGATCGGGCCATCGGCAGCTACACGGTCCGCGGGGACGAGTTTTTTTTAATGGGACACTTTCCGGGCAACCCCGTGGTGCCCGGCGTGATGCTGTGTGAAATGATGGCGCAGACCAGCTGTGTGCTGCTTGAGCAGGAGACGGTGCAGCAGCAAGGCGCGCCGGTCGTTCCCTACCTGACCGGCCTGAACAACGTCCGGTTCAGGCGCCGGGTGCTGCCGGGGGACACGGTGGTGTTTTGCTGCACCATCCTGCGGCGCATGGGGAATTTTTATTTTGCCAAAGGGACGGGCGAGGTGGCCGGACAGCCGGCCGTCTCGGCCGAGTTCTCCTTTGCGCTGGG
This sequence comes from Clostridiales bacterium, assembly GCA_012719075.1. Lineage (GTDB taxonomy): Bacteria > Bacillota > Clostridia > Oscillospirales > Feifaniaceae > JAAYBB01. The sequence goes on from JAAYBB010000071.1 coordinate 16,020, forward strand.
GGCTGCCGACTAGGCGCCGCCCGGCACAAACGTGGGCGCCCCGGCGGCCCTGCATGCCCTTTTGGGGGAGGAATTGTCGGTTGTTTTCTAAAATTCTGATTGCCAACCGCGGCGAAATCGCCGTGCGCATCATCCGGGCCTGCCGCGAGATGGGCATCTCCACCGTGGCGGTGTTTTCCGAGGCCGACCGCGACGCGCTGCACGTCAACCTGGCCGACGAGAGCCTGTGCATCGGCGGGCCCTTTGCCGCGGACAGCTACCTCAACATGCTGTCCATCCTGTCGGCGGCGGTTTCGACCGGGGCGCAGGCCATTCACCCGGGCTACGGGTTTTTGGCCGAAAACGCCCGCTTTGCCGAGCTGTGCGAACAGGTGCACATCGCCTTTATCGGGCCCTCGCCCACCGTGATCGCCCGGATGGGGGAGAAGGACACCGCCAAGACGCACATGCAGCAGGCGGGCATCCCAGTTGTGCCGGGCTGCGACTGTGTCGGGGAGCTGGACGAGGTGAAGCAGGCCGCCGCGCAGGTCGGCTACCCGCTGTTGATCAAGGCGCGGGCCGGCGGCGGCGGCCGCGGCATTCGCCTGGTGCGCGAGGCCTCCGCATTCGAGGCCGCCTACCTCTCGGCGGCCAGCGAGGCGGCCTCCGCCTTCGGGGACGGCGGCCTGTATCTGGAGAAGTACCTCTCGCCCGTCAAGCACATCGAGGTGCAGCTGCTCTGCGACCAGCAGGGAAACGTGGTCTGCCTGGGCGAGCGGGAGTGCTCGGTGCAGCGGAAGAACCAGAAGCTGCTCGAAGAGAGTCCGGCGCCGACGCTCTCGGCCGCCAAGCGCGAAGAGCTATTCGCGCTGGCAGAGCGCGCCGCCCGGGCCATTTCGTACACCAACGCCGGCACGCTGGAATTTTTGATGGACGCCGATCAAAACCTCTACTTTTGCGAAATGAACACCCGCCTGCAGGTGGAGCACCCGGTGACCGAGATGGTCACCGGCATCGACCTGGTCAAGTGGCAGATCCGCGTGGCGGCCGGCCAGCCGCTCTCGTTTTCCACGGGGGACATCTCTCCCTCGGGCTGTGCGATCGAGTGCCGCATCAACGCCGAGGACCCCGACCAGAACTTTCGGCCGAGCTGCGGCAAAATTTCGCTGCTGCACGTGCCGGGGGGCCCCTGGGTGCGCTTTGACAGCGCCATCTACCAGGAGTACGAGGTGCCGCCCTATTACGACTCGCTGATCGGCAAGCTGGTGGTGTACGCCAAGACCCGCGGCGAGGCCATCCGGAAAATGCAGGCGGCGCTGTGCGAGCTGGTGATCGAGGGGATCTCGCACAACGCCGATCTGCACAAGCGCGTGCTGTCCAACCGCGACTTCATCAGCGGCCGCTACGGCACGCAGTTTCTGGCCGAGCTCTTCGGTCAGGCGGAGCCGGTCCAGGTCGGCGGGTAAAGACGCCGCGAAAGCCGATCGGCCGACCAGCGTGCCGCCCGCTGTGTTTCGGGCGGCGGGAAGGGGAGTGCCATGCTGCGAAAGGGCCTGTTTAAAAAACCGAATAACCGCCTTGAGTCATATGGGGACGAGGTGGAGGGAAATTCGTTTTCCATCCCGGAGGAGCTGGTGCTCAGCTGTCCCTCCTGCAAGCGCATTCTGCTGGTGGCCGACCTCACGGCAAACGGCTACGTGTGCGCCAAGTGCGGCGCTCACTTCAAGATGAGCGCCCGCCTCAGGGCAGACTTTATCTGCGACGAGGGCAGCTTTCTCGAACGGGACGGCGGGCTGAAGTCGGGCAACCCGCTGCAGTTTCCGCAGTACGGGGAAAAGCTCAAAGCGGCCATGCTGAACAGCGCCCAAAACGAGGCCGTGCTCACCGGGACGGCCCGCATCGGCGGCAGTGCCTGTGCCTTCTTTGCGATGGAGCCCTCCTTCATGATGGGCTCCATGGGCACCGTGGTGGGGGAGAAGATCACAAGGCTGTTTGAGCACGCGACCGCGGAGGGCCTGCCGGTGGTGGGCTTCACGGTTTCGGGCGGCGCGCGCATGCAGGAGGGCATCCTGTCGCTGATGCAAATGGTCAAGACCAGCGGCGCCGTCAAGCGGCACAGCGACGCCGGACTGCTGTACATCGCGGTGCTGACCGATCCGACGACCGGCGGCGTCACCGCCAGCTTTGCCATGGAGGCGGACATCATTGTGGCCGAACCGGGCGCGCTGATCGGCTTTGCCGGCCCGCGCGTGATTGAGCAGACCATCCGGCAAAAGCTGCCCGCGGGCTTTCAGCGCGCGGAGTTCCTGCTGGAAAAGGGCTTTGTCGACGACGTGGTTGCGCGCAGCGAACAGCGTGCCTATCTGGCGCGCCTGCTGCTGCTGCACGGCGGAGCGGAGGGAGGGCGATGATGCAGGCGATCGATCGGGTCAAGCGCGCCAGGGACACCAAGCGCCCCTCGGGCAAGCAGTTTGTACAGCAGCTGTTTGAGGGGTTTGTCGAGCTGCACGGCGACCGCCGGTACGGCGACGACAAGGCGATCCTGGCCGGACTCGCCACGCTGGCCGGCATGCCGGTGACGGTCGTGGCACTGGAAAAGGGCGCGGACACCAAGGATAAGCTCTATCGCAACTTTGGGCTGGCCCACCCGGAGGGCTACCGAAAGGCCCTGCGGCTGATGAAGCAGGCCGAGAAGTTCCACCGGCCGGTCGTCTGTCTGATCGACACGGCCGGAGCCTACTGCGGTCTGGAGGCGGAGGAGCGCGGGCAGGGGCAGGCCATCGCCGAGAACCTGTACGAAATGATGACGCTGCGCACGCCGATTGTCTCGATCTTCACCGGCGAGGGCGGCAGCGGCGGCGCATTGGCCCTGGCGGTGGCCGACGAGGTGTGGATGCTCGAAAACGCCGTGTATTCGGTCATTTCGCCGGAGGGCTGCGCCAGCATCCTGTGGAAGGACACCTCCCGCGTGGCCGAGGCGGCACAGTGCCTGAAAATGACCTCGGAAGACCTGTTGGCGCTGGGCGTGATCGAGCAGATCATCCCGGAGGGCAAGGGGTTTGAGGCCGTGTACCAGCGGCTGCGCGCCAGCCTGCCGCAGACCCTGCGCAGGCTCTGTGCGCTGCCGGTGCCGCAGCTGCTGGATCAGCGCTATCAAAGATTCAGAAGGATTGGTGTGGAGTAGATGTTTACCGTGGTGACCGACAGCAGTTCCTATTTTGACCGCCGGTCTGTGGACCCCCAGCTGCTCCGGGTGGTTCCGCTGTCCTATTCCATTGGCGACCAGGCCTACTTTGAGGGGTATTCGGACGAAAACGGCCGGTTTGTCGAGCTGTTGAAGCTGCCCACACACCGCGCCGCACACACCGCACAGGTGCCGGTGGGCGGCTTTTTGAGCACCTTTCACGAGCTGCAGCGCCAACACCGCGAGGTGCTGTGCCTGACGATATCCTCGAGGCTGTCCGGCACCTACGGCAGCGCGCTGATCGCCGCCGGGCAGGTGGACGCCTCCGCAATTGCCGTAGTGGACTCCCTGAGCACCGCGGGCGGGCTGCGCTTTTTGGTGGAGTACGCCTGCGCGCTCTCGGCACAGGGGGTGCCGCTGCCCGAGGCGGTGGAGCAGCTTGAAAAAAAGCGCGAGTCGGTCGGCATCGTGTTTTCAGTGGAGAGCATGGAGGCGCTGCGCGCCAGCGGCCGCATCAGTTCGGTGCGGCAGTCGGTCGGCACGGTGCTGAACATCCGCCCGATTTTGCTGTGCAGCAACGGGATCATCGTGTCGGGCGGAATTGCCAGAGGCCGCAGCGAACAGGTCGCCAAGCTGCTGGAGGCCGTTCCGCCCGAGGCGGAGCGGCTGAGCCTGCACTACGTGCAGAACAGCCCCAAGGTCCACGCGCTGGCACAGGCCGCGGCGGCAAGGTTCGGGGGACTTGACATTGTCCGGTGGCCGATCGGGCCCGTGCTTGCCGTCCACCTCGGGATCGAGGCCTTCGGTCTGGCGTGGCAGACCGGCAAATAAAGGGTCGAAAATTGCTCAATATGGCGCCGACAGACCGAACCGGTTCGGTCTGTCGGCGGGTGATGAAGATAGTTGCCATCCATAGCGCGCCCGAAAACCGCAAGGCGGTTTTCGGGCGCTTAATTTGTTTACAGCGTGGCGATCGCCCTTTGGCAATCCGGGCAGATGTGCTTGTTTTGATACGCTTTTAAATTGTCCATCGATCCACAGTACGTGCAGACAAACCGATGCTGTCGGAGGATGATTTCATGATCTGTGGCGTTGATCCAAATTTCCACCGGTGTTTTCTCGCCCCAGTTCATCGCCTGCCGTGCTTCGACAGGCAATACGATGCGACCCAGTTCGTCGATCAGACGGACAGTTGCGCTGTTTCTCATGTCAGTCCCTCCATTCTCTTCGATGTCCTGTGACAGGACATTCCTTTGTAAGTTTCAGTATACACTGATAATGTCTTATGTCAAGACAACAGAGGTGTATGCGATGGCGAGAATCATTGATGGAAATCAAAATAACATAACGGGTGAGCGTATAAAAGAAGCCCGTTTGAAGGCGGGCCTGAGCCAGAAAGAACTATCTGCAAAGCTGGAAACAGAAGCCGTTTATGTCTGCCGGGGGTCCATTTCCCGTATTGAAAAAGGGGAGCGAACGGTTACCGATATAGAGATCAGCGCAATTTCAAACGTGCTGAATGTCTCGCTGGATTTCCTGTTTGGACGATAAAAAGGCAGCTGTAGTCGAAAGCAACTTCGAATGTGGCTGTCTTTTTGAGCTAGAATGCCCAGCGAGTTTGCTGGCATTAAATATCTTTGTGGGAAGTTCCGAAACTTGCGTCTTTTTCTTAAAACAGCTCATAAAAATTAGGGTGGATTTCCCGCCTTATTAAATTCTTTTTGGGCATATTATACCTTCACCA
>JAAYBB010000072.1 GCA_012719075.1 Clostridiales bacterium
GCGCCATCGGCGAGGAGTGGATGGAGGAGGGGCGGGATGTGCTGATCGTCTACGACGACCTGTCCAAGCACGCCGTCGCCTACCGCACCATGAGCCTGCTGCTGGGCCGCCCGCCCGGCCGCGAGGCCTACCCGGGCGACGTGTTCTACCTGCACTCGAGGCTGCTGGAGCGCGCGGCCTGCATGGGCGAAGCCTACGGCGGCGGCTCGCTGACGGCGCTGCCCATTGTGGAGACCCAGGAGGGCGACATCTCGGCCTATATCCCCACCAACGTCATCTCGATCACCGACGGACAGATCTACCTGGAGTCGGAGCTGTTCAACAACGGCATCCGGCCGGCCATCAACCCCGGCCTGTCGGTCTCGCGCGTGGGCGGCGCGGCCCAGATCAAGGCCATGAAGAACATTGCCGGCCCGCTGCGCATCGAGCTGGCCCAGTACAGGGAGCTCGAGGCCTTTGCACAGTTTGGCTCCGACCTGAGCCGGGACACGCTTGACCGCCTGCGGCAGGGCGAGCGCATTGTCGAGATCTTCAAGCAGCCGCAGTACCGGCCCATGCCGGTCGAGCAGCAGGTGCTGCTGCTGTATGCGCTGATCCACCGGTACCTGTTCGACGTCCCGGTCGAGCGCGTGCGGGCCTTTGAGCGGGACCTGCTGGCCTATATGGGCAGGCAGCACGGCGAGATCCTGGCCGAAATCCGGGAGACCGGTGCGATCTCGGAGGCGCTGGAGCAGGAGCTCAAATCGGCGCTGGATGCCTTTGTGTCGCAGCACAACTATGCGTAAGCGCCGCCTGACTACAGGCGGCGGCTGGAAGGGGGAGCCGTCATGCCATCCATGAAAACCGTCAAGCGCCGGGCAAACGCCGTGGGCGCCATGCAGCAGGTCGTCAAGGCCATGGACATGGTGGCGACGGTCAAGCTGCGCAAGGTCAAGGCCCAGCACGAGGCCCTACTCCCCTTCACCCGGGCGATGGCGCAGGTGATCCGCGGCCTGCAGGCCTGCGAGGGCGCCGAAGACAACCTCTTTCTCAGGGCGCGGCCCATCCACCACACCGCCTACGTCGTCATCACCGGCGACCGCAGCCTCTGCGGCACCTACAACAGCAACCTCTCAAACGAGGCCCTCGCGCACATGGAGATGGGGCGAAACGAACAGCTCATCACGGTCGGTGCAAAGGGATACGAGTTTTTCCGGCAGCGCGGGAAGAACCTCCTTCACCACCACACCAAGTCCTCCGACCTGGCGACCTACGAGGACGCCGAGGCCATCGCCCGGCTGCTGGTCGACCTGTACAGCGCGGGCGAGGTTGAGGAGGTCTACCTGGCCCACACCACCTACCAGTCGGCGCTGAGCTACCTGCCGCAGGTCACGCGGGTGCTGCCGATCGGCGGCGCGCAGCGTGCCGACGCCCAGGACGAGTGTATGCGCTATGAGCCTGGGATCCACGAATTTCTGACCCAGGTCGTCCCCATGTACCTCAGCGCCGTGCTCTATGGCGCCATGGTCGAGTCGGAGACCTGCGAGCAGGCCGCCCGCATGGTCAGCATGAGCGCCGCGGCCAACAACGCCGAGGAGATCCTCGACGACCTGACGCTCGCCTACAACCGCATGCGTCAGGCCGCCATCACGCAGGAGATCACCGAGATCATCAGCGGTGCAAACACCGGCCGATCGGCGAGATGAGCGACAAGCGATAAAGGAGCGATTTTATTTGTCCGAACGGAACACGGGGAAAGTTTTGCAGATTGTCGGCGCGGTGCTGGACGTCCGCTTTGAGCATGTCCTGCCCGCGCTCTACAACGCAATTGAAATACAGCACGGCGAAGAGACGGTGGTCCTCGAGGTCATGCAGCACCTCGGGGACCGGACGGTCCGCTGCATTTCGATGAACTCGACCGACGGGCTTGTGCGGGGCATGGAGGCCGTGGACACCGGCTCCCCCATCACGGTGCCGGTCGGCGAGCAGACGCTCGGCCGCATCCTGAATGTGCTGGGCAAGGCCATCGACAACAAGCCGGAGCCAAAGACGCGGGAACACTGGCCCATCCACCGCGCGGCGCCCAGCTTTGCGGAGCAGGCCTCGGTCGCGCAGATGCTGGAGACCGGCATCAAGGCCATCGACCTGCTCTGTCCCTATGCCAGGGGCGGCAAAATCGGGCTGTTCGGGGGCGCCGGCGTCGGCAAGACCGTGCTGATCATGGAGCTGATCCACAACATCGCGACCAAGCACAGCGGCTACTCGGTCTTCACGGGGGTCGGCGAGCGCACGCGCGAGGGCAACGACCTCTACAACGACATGATCCGCTCCGGCGTCATCGACAAGACGGCGCTGGTGTTTGGCCAGATGAATGAGCCGCCCGGCTCCCGCATGCGGGTCGGACTCACGGGGCTGACCATCGCCGAGTACTTCCGCGATGTGGCGCGCCAGGACGTGCTGCTGTTCATCGACAACATCTTCCGCTTTGTCCAGGCCGGGTCAGAGGTCTCGGCGCTGCTGGGGCGGGTGCCCAGTGCCGTCGGCTATCAGCCCACGCTGGCCACCGAGATGGGGGCGCTGCAGGAGCGCATCACCTCGACCAAATCCGGCTCCATCACCTCGGTGCAGGCCATCTACGTCGCGGCCGACGACTTTACAGACCCGGCCACCGCCACCACCTTCGCCCACCTGGACGCCACCACCGTGCTCTCCCGCGCCATCGTGGAGCAGGGCATCTACCCCGCCGTCTCGCCGCTGGACTCAACCTCCCGCATCCTCAGCCGCGACATCGTCGGCGCCGAGCACTACCGCGTGGCCCGCGCCGTGCAGCGGATCCTGCAGCGCTACAAGGACCTGCAGGACATCATGGCTATCCTGGGGCTGGACGAGCTCTCGGACAGCGACAAGCTGGTGGTCAACCGTGCGCGCAAGGTGCAGCGATTCCTGTCACAGCCCTTCTTTGTGGCCGAAAAGTACACCTCCATCCCCGGCCGCTTTGTGCCGGTTGCGGAGACGGTGCGCGGCTTTCGGGAGATTGTGGACGGCAGGCACGACGAGGTCCCGGAGGGCCTGTTCCTGAACGCGGGGACCATCGACGAGGTGACCGAGCGCTTCCAGAAGGCCCAAAAGGAGCCGGCCGACCATGTATAAGGGAAAGCAAAAGCTGCAGGTGAAGGTCGTGACGCCGCGCGGAACCAAGGTCGACGAGCGGGCCGACATGGTCATTTTGCGCTGCACAACCGGCGACATGGGCATCCTGCCGGGGCATCAGCCCTTTTCAATGCTGCTGGACTACGGCGTCCTGCGCATGGTCCAGCAGGATCGCGAGCGGATTTTAGCGGTCTACGGCGGCATCGCCCAGGTCAAGGGCGACCAGATCACGATTTTGACCGACGGGGCCGATTGGCCCGAGGAGATCGACCCCGTGCGGGCCGAGGCCGACCGCAGCGCCGCCGAGCGGCGTCTGGCGGAGTCGGGCGATCGCGTCGCCGCGCAGCAGGATAGGGCGCTGCTGGACAGGGCGCGGCTGCAGCTCAGCGTCCGCGCAGATCAGGGGAAGTCTAAAGGCTGACCCGCAGCACAGGTTACAAGCGGGCAGGCGGATCAAAGGCGGCGGGCCGGAGTCATGCCGTCTTTTTTGCCAGGAAAATGGCCAGAGTGCCTTGCTTGCACCCGGCTCTTGTCAACGGCTTGCACTCGGCCCTTGTCGATGGCCTTGCCCTGCCAAAAGGAGGGCGGCCCCGGCCCCGCTTGCTGGCGCTTTTAGCATGCACTAGCGGGCACTTCAGGATGGCGGGTGTCCCGTGCAGGCCCCCCCGGCCCGCAGCGCATGGCCGTTGGGGATTGATCATGATACACCACAGGCGTATGCCCGGAGCGGCCGGCTACCGGCCTGTCCAGTCCGCCGAAAGGGGCGCTATGGAGGTGCCGCGCTGGCGCAATCCGGCGGCCCGACCTTTTCACAGGACATATTTACCCCGGTTGGCGATTTTACAGGCGCGGCCAGTGTCGCCATCCCCGCCCGTTCAATGTAAAGCCAATTTGCTTTTCATCATGTACAAACAGCGCAAAAGGGGCCATATTGCCGTTTATTTGCAATGCCAGATTGTTTTTGGGCTGCATGCTGCGTAAAATAGCAGCAATTCAACTGTAATGCAAATGGGCTTTACAATCATAAAAAGCCCGCAACTGTCGGCTTTGGCATGTCGGCGGCACAGCCCGGGCCATTTTTCCCGAAGTATCCGCCAAAAGGGCGGGGGCACCCGCCCTTTTGCCATGGCAAGCCATCGACAGCGGACGGCGGCCGTCCTGTGGACGACATCAGACCGGGGAGGCGATTTTCAATGTTTGACCGCGTCTATACCGTGGCCCAGATGCGGGAGGCCGAGCGTCTGGCCGCCGTGGAGTTTGGCATTTCGCTCTCCCGGCTGATGGACAATGCCGGGAGGGCGCTGGCCGCCTGCGCCGTCGCAATGCTGCCGCAGGGGGCGCCGACGCCCTCGGTGCTGCTGTTCTGCGGCGGCGGCAACAACGGCGGAGACGGCTATGTCTGTGCGGCCGACCTGCTGCGCAGGGGCCTTTCGGCCACGGTGGTGGCGGTGCGGCCCCCGGCCGAGAGCAGCCCGCTCTGCCGCAGTACGGCGGCCGCCTACCAGGCCGCGGGCGGAGAGCTGCTCGACCATCCGGATGCCGGCCGCATTGCGCAGGCGCTCGCCGGCTGCGACCTCGTGGTCGATGCGCTGCTGGGCACCGGCCTCAACCGGCCGGTGGCCGACGACTACGCGGAGGCCATCCGGCAGATCAACGGGTCCGGCAAGCCGGTGCTGAGCTGCGACCTCCCAAGCGGCCTCAACGCCGACAGCGGCGCCGTCGAGGGGGTGGCGGTTGAGGCCACCGCAACGCTGGTGCTGGGGCTGCCCAAGCCCTGCTGCCTGCTCTCGCCCGGCTGCCACCACCACGGCGATTGCCTGCTGGGCGACATCGGCCTGCCCGGCGCGCTGACCGACCGCTTTGTGCCGATTGCCCGGCGCTATGGGCCGGACGATTTGCGCGGCACATTGCGGCCGAGGCGCCAGGACAGCCACAAGTACGACAACGGCTGCATCCTCATGCTCTGCGGCTGCGAGGGCTACACCGGCAGCGCCGCGCTCTGCGCCAACGCCTGCCTGCGGGCCGGGGGCGGCTTTGTGAACCTGCTGGTGCCGCGCTGCATCTACCAAGTCCTGGCCGCCAAGCTGGACGAGCCCTGTGTGCACCCGGCCGCCGACAACGGCAGCGGCTTCTCCCCTGCCGCGGCCGAACTGATTCCGGCGCTGATCCCGCGCGCCACGGCCGTGCTGTTCGGGCCCGGCATCGGCCGATCGGCCGACAACGGCCCCCTGTTTCGGCGCTTGATGCGGGAGGCCGGCGACCGGCCGGTGGTGGTCGATGCCGACGGCATCGACACGCTCTGCGCAAACCTCGACGCGCTGGAGGCCCCCCATCCGCCGCTGATCCTGACGCCGCACGGCGGCGAGCTGCGCCGCCTTCAGCGGGCGCTTGGCCTCGAGCGCCCCGCCCCCCTCTGGGAGACCGCGCTTGAGCTTGCGCGCCGGCTGGGTGCGGTGATCGTGGCCAAGGGCAACCGGACCCTCACGGTCTCGCCGGCGGGGGAGATCCTGATCAACCCCTGCGGCAACCCCGGCATGGCCAAGGCCGGCAGCGGCGATGTGCTGGCCGGCATGATCGCCGCCTTTGCCGGAGCTGGAGCCGACCCCTTTGCGGCGGCGGCCTGCGCCGTCTATGTCCACGCCTGCGCCGGAGATCTCGCGGCGGCCGAGCTGGGGCAGTATGCGATGAATCCGACCGACACCACGGCCCGCATCGGCCGCATCCTGCAATCATTCGGCCTGTAGCGGCCTCAACGTTAGGAGGAATCGACCGTGCACAAGCCAAGGGCCCTTCGGCCCGGAGACCGGGTGGCCGCCGTCTCGCTCTCCTCCGGCCTGGCCGGGGAGGGCGCCGTGATCGAGCGCTTTTCTCTGGCGCAGCGGCGGCTGTCCGAGCACTTCTCGCTCGAGCTCTGTCCCATGCCAAACGCCCTGCGCGGCATCGAGTATCTGGACAGACACCCGCAGGCCCGCGCCGAGGACTGGATGGCGGCGGTCGCCGACCCCGACATTGCCGGCATTTTCTGCACCATCGGCGGGGAGGACAGCATCCGCCTGCTGCCCCATGTCGACTTTGGGCTGCTGGCCGCAAACCCCAAGGTGTTTCTCGGCTACTCCGACACCACCGTCAGTCACTTTATGTTGTATAAAGCGGGGGTGACCTCGTACTACGGCCCCTGCCTGCTGATGGAATTTGCCGAAAATGTGGCCATGCACGCCTACACAAGCGAGCATGTTGTGCGCGCGCTGATGGACCCGCCGGCCACGCAGACCATCCTGCCCAGCCCCGAGTGGACCAGCGAGTTTTTGGACTGGGGCGACCCGTCAAACAATGCCCGGCGCCGCAGCATGACGCCCGACCCCCGGGGGTATGTGCTGCTGCAGGGGGAGGGTGTTGCCGAGGGCCCGCTGATCGGCGGCTGCCTCGATGTGCTGCCCATGCTGATCGGCACCGAGCTCTGGCCGTCGGCCGGGCACTTCCAGTCGGCACTGCTCTTTTTGGAGACCTCGGAGGAGTGCCCGCCGCCCAGCCTGCTCAGGTACCTGCTGCGCAACCTGGCGGCGCAGGGCCTGCTGGAGCGCATCGGCGGCATCCTCTTCGGCAAGCCCTATCACGGGCGATACGAAGCGGAGTATTGGGCGGTGCTGCGCCGCGTGGTGGCCGAGGAGGCCGGGCGGCCGACGCTGCCGATCCTGTGCAACCTCAACTTCGGGCACACCTCGCCGATCTGCACCCTCCCCTACGGCCTGCGCGCCCGCATCGACTGTGCCGCAAGGCGCCTTTCGCTGCTGGAGCCGCCGACCGGGCCGGCATAGCGCCTGCAGGCCCTGTGGGGGTTGGACAAGGGGTTTCGCCTGCATACGTGGCAGGCCCCGCGTCACGGCACAGGGTCGCTGGTCCTGAGGTTGATGCCAAAGCCGCTTTTTAACCGACAGAGAGCCCTCCGCAAGGAGGGCTCTCTTGGTTTTGATGGGTGATGAAAGAGCGGTGCGGCCGCTGCCTGCCGGCAGCTTTAGACCGGGTTGTCGAGCGTTCCGGCCCGCGGGTGGTACTTGGCATAGACGCTCTGAAAGCGGCTGCGGATGAGCTGGGAGTAAAGCTGGGTCGTGGCGATGTCGGTGTGGCCCAGCACCTCCTGGATGAATTTGAGGTCAGCCCCGTTCTCGAGCAGGTGGGCCGCAAAGGAGTGGCGCAGCGTCTGCGGCGTGATCTTGGTCGTGATGCCGGCCTGCGCCTGATAGCGCTTGAGCAGCTTCCAAAACCCCTGGCGCGAGAGGCGCTCGCCATTTAAATTCAAAAACAGGGCCCGCCCCGAGGTCGGCGTTGTAAAGGCCACCCGCGCCGTGTGGATATAGCGCTGTAAAAACTGCGTGGCGATCGGGTAGAGCGGGATGATGCGCTCCTTGTCGGAGGTCTTGCAGTGGATGAAGCCGATGGTCAGGTTGACGTCCTCCACATTCAGCTCCATCAGCTCGGACACGCGGATGCCGGTGGCGTACAGCACCTCCAGCATGGTGCGGTCGCGCAGCCCCTTGAAGTCCGAGATGGAGGGCTGCTGCAGCAGCAGCTCAATCTCGCTCTTGGTCAGGATCTGCGGCAGCGGACGCGTGCTCTTCTCGTTGCGGACATTGGAGAAGGGGTTGACCTCCACGTGGTTTTGCAGCACCAGAAACTTGTAAAAGCTGTGCAGTGCGGCCGCATTCCTGGCGATGGTGGAGGGGGCCTTGCCCTGTGCCCGCAGGTCGTCAAAATAGGCGTCGGCCAGCGCCGGCGTCACGGTCGAGAGCTGGCGCACCCCGCGGGCCTCGGCAAAGCGGATGAACAGCAGCGCATCGTGCCGATAGGAGTGGACGGTGTTCTCCGACGACTTTTTGGTGTCCTTGAGGTAGTCGAGAAATTGATTGAGCAACGGCCGCATGTTACGTTCCCCTCTTTTCCACTTCTTGTACATCGTTCAACAGAGCCAGTAGGCCACCAGCAGCACCACGAGCAACAGCGAGGAGGCGGCGACCAGTTTTTTCAGATACAGGCCCATGGCGGCGTCCTGCCCCGACGCCAGCAGCAGCCTGCCGAAAAACAAGGAGGTGTCCAGGCAGAGCGCAGCCAGATAGACAGTGGCCGGCGCAAGCAAAAAGGCGTGGCCGCAGGCGCAGAGCAGCAGCCGAAGCGAGGGCGCCGCCAACACCTCCAGCATCAGCATGCCGACCTGCAAGCCCAGCAGCAGGCAGCTTGAGAGCGAAAAAAGCACCCCGGCCAGCGAAAATGAGAATAAAAAAAGCACCGCGAGCAGCAACAGGTGAAAAATCGGCCATGGCAGATCGGCGAGCCGGGACAGCATGAGCCAAGCGGCGCCTCCGGCGGCCTCCCGCGGGAGCAGGGCGGCCAGCGAAATGCCCCCCAGATAGGTGGCGAACGACACCGACAGCAACACGGCCGGCCTCTTGACAGCCCGCTTCCCCCGACCTTTGACGCCCATCACCGCCTTGTCCACTGATCTGGTATCAGCATATGAGCGGCCGGGGGCAATTATGACGGGGAGGGGCTGCCGGGGGCGGAGAAATCGGCGCAACCGCTGCATGGTGGTGAATAGGCGAATAAAATTGTGACAAGAATAAGATATGTAAATTCTGCGTTATTCATATCATGCGCATGTGGTTTGAAAATCGCCCGGGAGGGGCCAAAAACGCCTGTGCCACCCATCATACCGTATGGAAAATGAAAAAGCAAGGTGAAAAACGGCAAAATCCGGGCGGACAAGTCGCCCGCTCGGATTGAATCTACGATTTATGTAATTTCATTATGTAAACCGATGTTCATTTTGTAATGATGGACACTACAGATGCCGGCTGCGCCGCACAGTCGGCACAACATGTGCCCGCCGCCGGGTTTGGCCAATTACAGGAAGTTATTTTCTCTTGCGCACAATTTTTTTGCGGGCGGTCATCCCGGCGACGGCCGAGGCCGGAAAGACCTTCAGGCAGGTGTAGCCCAGCGACAGGATGTCGGGCGCCTTGCCGGGCCCCAGGGCCGCGAGGATGCACAGCAGCACCACCAGCCCAAGTCCGCTGCTCAGGCCCACGATCAGCGGCGCCCCGTCGTACCGCGCAATGCAGAGCCTGGCCAGGTAAAAAGAGACCGTGACCAGCACCGCGGCCAGCAGCACCTCTTCGACAATGCGGTTGTCCAGCCGGATGCCGAGCACGCTCACCAGCAAGAGCAGCACCACAAACAGGATGGTCGGCTTGAGCAGCACCGCCGCAAATCCGCCCGCCTCGCCCTTTTTTTCCTGACGCACCGAAGTCCCCTCCTTTTCACAGGGCCGCCGCCCCGTGCCGCTTGTGCCGGACAGCGGGGAGGCGCGTACAGACCCCTTCCCCTGTCCCCTATAGCCTATGAGGGGGCGCGTGCAATTATGTCCAATCCGCATGCGCGCAAGGGGCGCAAAAAAACCCGGCCGCAGGGGTTGCCTGCGGCCGGGCCCTTGGCCTGGGGCCTAGAGTGCACTCAGGTGAGCGGCTTCATGGTCGGGAAGAGCAGCACGTCGCGGATCGAGGCACTGTCGGTCAGCAGCATGACCAGGCGGTCGATGCCGATGCCCATGCCGCCGGTGGGGGGCAGGCCGTACTCCAGCGCGTTGATATAGTCGTCGTCCATCATGCTGGCCTCTTCGTCGCCGGCGTCCCGCTTGCTCTGCTGCTGGGCAAAGCGGTCCTTCTGGTCGATGGGGTCGTTGAGCTCCGAAAAGGCGTTGGCCATTTCGCGCCCGTTGATGAAGAGTTCAAAGCGCTCGGTCAGCGCCTTGTTCTCGGGCATGCGCTTGGCCAGCGGCGAGATTTCGACCGGGTACTGCGTGATGAAGGTGGGCTGGATCAGCCTGGCCTCGGCAAAGGTCTCGAAGGCCTCCTCGAGCAAATCCCCGCGCGTCTGACCGTCCTCCACCTCCATGCCCGCGGCGCGGCAGGCCTCCCTGGCCTGCTCGTCGGTGAGGGCAATGTCGAAGTCGATCCCGCCGTACTCCTTGACGGCGTCGATCATCGAGAGGCGGCGCCAGGGCGGCGTGAGGTCGATGTCGATGCCCTGATAGGTCAGCTTGAGGGTGCCGAGCACGTCCTGCGCAATTTCGGTGATCATGCTCTCGGCAATCTCCATCATGTCGTTGTAGTCGGCATAGGCCTCGTACAGCTCAATGGTGGTGAACTCGGGGTTGTGCTTGGGGCTCATGCCCTCGTTGCGGAAAATGCGCCCCATCTCGTAGACCTTCTCCATGCCGCCCACGATCAGCCGCTTGAGGTGCAGCTCGGTGGCAATGCGCAGGTACATGTCGATGTCCAGCGTGTTGTGGTGGGTGATGAAGGGCCGCGCGTTGGCGCCCCCCGAAATGGTGTTCAAAATGGGGGTGTCCACCTCGATATAGCCGCGCCTGTCCATAAAGCGGCGCACGCCCGAGACGATCTTGGTGCGCTTGAGGAAGGTGTCCATCACATCGGGGTTGACGATCAGGTCCACGTAGCGCTGGCGGTAGCGCAGCTCCACATCCTTGAGGCCGTGGAACTTTTCGGGCAGCGGCAGCAGCGACTTGGCCAGCAGCGTAAGCTCGCTGGCCTGCACCGAAATCTCGCCGCGCCGGGTGCGAAACACCGTGCCCTTTACGCCAAACAGATCCCCGATGTCCCATTTGCGAAAGGCGGCGTAGGCCTCCTCCCCGATCTCGTCAATTTTGACGTAGACCTGAATCCTGCCGTCGCGGTCGAGCAGGTCCACAAACGAGGCCTTTCCCATCTCGCGGCGCAGCATCATGCGCCCGGCAATGGAGACCTCTTTGCCCTCCATCGCCTCGAAGCGGCCCAGGATTTCGGCCGAGTTGCTGGTCCGGACGTATTTGACGATTTCGAAGGGGTCTTTTCCGGCCTGCTGCAACTCGCGCAGTTTTTCGCGGCGAACGCGAATCACTTCACTCAGTTCCTGCTCCTCTTGCATCGGGACTCTGTTCTCATCCATACTTTACCTCATCCTTTCCCCGAAAGAAAGCCTCCCTCGAAGTCTATGGCAGTGAGCACGAAGCTCGCCTTACCCATGCTGCTGCACCGCAATCGAGCGGATCTCGAGTTCCACAAGGCCGCCGGGGGTCTCGACCGACACCTGGTCCCCCACCTCTTTGCCCAGCAGCGCCGCCCCGATCGGCGACTCCTGCGAGAGCTTGTTGGAGAGGGGGTCGCTGCCAGCCGAGCCGACGATGGAGTAGGTGGTCTCCTCCTCAAAGGCCCGGTCGAGCACCGTCACGATCGAACCGATGTGTACGCGGCTCTCGTCGATGTCCTTTTGCTCGATGATCTTGGCGTTGATGATCTTGATCTCGTTGGAGGCGATTTCGGCCTCCAGAATGGCCTGCTCGTTCTTGGCGTCGTCGTACTCGGCATTTTCGGTGAGATCGCCAAAGCTGCGGGCGGCCTGCAAATTCTGCGCAACCTCCTGGCGGCGCTCGGTCAGCAGGAATTCTTGCCGTTTGAGCAGCTCGTCATACTCGCTGCGCGTCATCATAAATTCTTGTCTAGTGGACATGTCCGGCGTTCCCTTCTGTTGTGAGCTGTATTCAGGGTAAGCGATTTGGAATAAACTTCTATTTTTAGAAAAAATCACAGCAGAGGGGCGAGCTGTGGCAACACCACATGCGCCCCTCAGGAATGGTGCATTTGATGTATTATAGTGTTTTTTCACGGTTTTGTCAATCATTGCTGGCCCTTCGGCAACCGGCTTCTCAGATCAGCTGGCCGACCGGCAGCGACTGCAGCCAGGCATCCCCGAGCACCCGCCAGAGCAGCGTGAGGCGCTCCGGCTCGGTGAGCTGTTTTGGCAGGCAGGCCTGCAGATTTTGCGGGAGCTTGAGCAGGACGCTGCGAAAACAGCGCCCGTCGACGATGCGCGGCGACTGCGCCGTCGGGTTGAGCAGGATCTTTGCGCGCACCGAAAAGCCCTCGCCGCACTGCAGCAGCAGGACGATGTCGGCCTCGGCCCGCTCGCCGGCCTGCACCTGAATGGGCAGCCCGGTCTGCTCAAAGACCGCCTCGGCCAGCTGTGCAAAGCTCTCGGGCGCCGCCGTGACCACCGAGAGCCGGCCGGCCACCTGCGCGGCCTCAAGCAGCAGGTCCTCCCCCACCATCCCCCCTCCGAGATCCACAATGGCCAGGCTGCGCCTGGCGGGCGGCAGGCCGCAGAGGGTGGCCGCCCGCTGCAGCATCGGACCTAAAAAAAGGGCCGCATAGCCGCCACTCGGCCCGCCCTGCCGAGGCCCGAGCGCCTCCGGCAGCTGCGGATATGCCCTGACGAGCGCCTGGCTGAACAGCAGCTCGGTCGCCCCGGCCTGCAACAGCAGTCTGTTGATCTTTTTTGACGCGCGCCGCCCCCGGCGACGCAGCAACCTGTCGGGCAGGGTCAGCAGCGTGTAAGCGCCCCCGCCAACCGGCAGGCGTACCTCCTCAGGCGTGGGGCGGCCGCCAAACCACCTGTCCAGCAGCCGGTCCGGCCGGTCGTCACCGCACACAAGGACACACACCATAGTATCCTCCCCCGGCTGCCGCGACCTATCCTGTGTGTTTAGAACAGACATCAGCCCAGTTTATGCCAGCCGGACAGTCAAAAGAACCGCCCGCGCCGGGGGAAGTGCGTCGAGAAAAGTGCCTCATGGAAAATACCCCGCGGAAAGCCGCTCGCATGCGAGGCCGGATGGAGACCTCCGCTGTCTCCATCCGGCTGTCTTTAGTAAGGCACAGGATTCACAGGCGCTCAATGCCGGCTCAGGCCGCCTGCTCAAGCGCCTGTACGGCGGCCTGCAGCTGCACATCCTCCGGCTCCTCGAGGTAGTAGATCTTCTTGTGCAACTCCTCGGGCAGCGTCACCTCCACGTCCGGGGCGATGCCCTCTCCGTCGTAGCTCTCGCCGGAGGGCGGAAAGTAGAGCCCCGTGGTCAGGCTGAGGCCGGTGTTGTCCCCGAGCGGAAAGATGGTCTGCACACTGCCCTTGCCAAAGGTCCTGGTGCCGACCAGCACCGCCTTGTCATAGTCGCGCAGCGTGGCCGAGAAGAGCTCGGCGGCGCTGGCGGTATTCTCGTTGGTGATCACCGCCATCGGGAGGTCGAGCTCCCTGGCGTCGGAGCGGATCTGCTCGTAGGTCCCCTGTTTGTCGGCAATCTCGATGATGACGCCCTCGGGGACCAGGCGGTCCAGCACGCTGCAGATGGTCTTGAGTTCGCCGCCCGGGTTCTCGCGCATGTCGAAGACGATGCCGGGCACCCCCTGTCCCAGCAGGGCATCGAGCGCCGTGTTGAACTGCTCGAGCGTGCGCAGGTCGAACTCGTAGATGCGGATGTAGCCGTATCCGCTGTCCAGTACCCGCGAGACCACGGTGGTCAGCGCGAACTTCCGCCGGGTCACCGCAAAGTCCAGCTGCCCATCGCCGCGCAGGACCTCGAAGTGGGCCTGGGTGCCCTCGGTGCCCAGCAGGTCGTTGACCGCCTGGTTGTAGCCGATCTCCCCGACCGGGCGTCCCTCCACAACGGCGATGCGGTCTCCGTTTTGCAGGCCGGCCTCGGCGGCCGGCGAGCCGATCATCACGTTGGCGATGTGGATCAGCCCCTGTTCGTCGGGCAGCACCCGAATGCCGATGCCGGCAAAGTCCCCGCCGATGCTGTCGGACGATTTGGCGAAGTCGGCCTCGGTCAAATAGTAGCTGTAGTCGTTTTTGAGGCCATAGGCGTACCCGGCCAGAATGTAGTCGGAGAGGTACTGCTCGTCGATGTCGTAGACGAAGTTCTCCCGGACGATCTGGTCCATCCGGATGAGCTTTTGGTAGCTGGACTTCAGCGCCTGATAGTCCTCGAGCTGGCGGTTGACCAGCTTTCGGCAGGTCAGAACCGTAAAGGCGAAGGTCAGCACGCAGCAGAGCAGGCAAAAATACAGCAGCGTGGGCAGGGCAAAGCGTTTTTTCTTCAAAAGCCAC
>JAAYBB010000073.1 GCA_012719075.1 Clostridiales bacterium
AGAAAACTATCGCCGGTTCTCAGCGGCCATTCTCAGCAGCCCGTGGGATGACAAGACAAAAGAGCGCCGCCCCCTTTGGGGGGGCGGCGCTCTTTTGCCTGCAACGGGCCAACGTCATCAAATCTGCAAAAACCGCCTAAAACGCGCGGTTGGTGGTGGTTCCGGTCAGCTCGACAATTTCCTTCATCAGGGTGACGCAGCCGACGCTGGAGGCCCCGTCCACGCCGTCCAGCGCATAGGCGGGCCTGCCGGAGCCGCCGTCGACCAGCTCGATCTCAATGCAACGGCGCAGGATCTTTTCCTCCTCCTCGGGCTGGACGATGAGGCTCTTGTCGCCCGTCGCCAGCGCCAGCGCGGCGCAGAGGGCGTAGGCGCCCCAGTTGGAGATCGAGACAGGGTAGAGGAAGGTGGTCGGCGTCGTCGTGATGATGCCGCCGCCGCAGCCGCAGATGCACTGCTCGCCCAGCGGGATCAGCTTGCGGGCCGCCTCGTAAACCTTGCCGAAGCCAACCTCGTTGCCGCCGTCGCCAATGCCGACGGTCAGTTTGCCCATGGCGTTCATCTCGAGGATGATGTAGTCGACCTTGGCCCGGTGTCCCTCGCGGGAGCGGCCGGTGACCGAGTGCTGGTAACCCATCTCGTTCATGCCCAGCTTTTCGGTGATGATGGCGATGTCCAGCTTCTTGGCGATCTCGTGGTAGTGGTTGCAGAGGTCCAGCTCCAGCACCTCGACCGGGGCCTTGCAGCCCAGCACCTTCTTCATCTCCTCCATGCCCATGACGCAGGGCTCCTCGGTGTAAATCGTGACGTCGTAGCCTAGCCGCTCAAGGGCGCGGGCCATGGCAACGGCTCCGGGAGGGCCGTCGCTCTCGCCATTGGGGAAGTTGACCTTGTCGGCCGCCCCCGAGATGATGCCGACCTTGGCGCCCCGCCGCTCCAGCAGGGCATTTGCGATCTGATAGGAGATGGGGCCGTCCTTGTCCAGCAGCTTGTACAGCTCGTAGAGGTCGGCGCGAGGCATCCCCAGCGGGCGAATGGCCACGCTGACCAGCCGATCGAGATTTAAACAGGCGATTTTCATCGTATTTTCTCCCTATTGCCGTTGTCGCGGCGTTGTGTATTCCGTGTGGACCGGGCCCTGCGCGTTGGCGCGTTGGCGCGCTGTTGAACAGGCCCTTTAGAAGTCCCGGCTCACGGTCTTGAGCGAGATCATGACCAGCTCCTGCAAAATGCGCACACAGGCCACAGAGGCCTCGCCGCCGATGCCGTCGAGGGCATAGCGGAAGAGTCCGGTGCCGCCGTCGGCCAGCCCCAGCGGGACCGACTCCGACAGCATGCGGTGCTCCTCCTCGGGGGTGACCGCCAGCTCCGGCCGCTTGTTCCAGACGGCAAGGCCGGCGCAGAGGGCGTAGGCCCCCCAGTTGGAGATGGCCACGGGGTAGAGGTGGGTGACCCGGGTGGCGGTGACCACCCCGTCGCCGCAGCCGCAGACACAGGTCTTGCCGGTCGGCAAAATCTCCCTGGCCTCCTCGTAGATGTTGCCAAAGCCAATTTCATTGCCGCCGTCGCCAATGCCGACGGTCAGCTTGCCCATGGCGTTCATCTCCTCGATGAGGCCGTCCATCATGGCCCGCACGCCGTTGCGGGAGTGGCCGGTGATGCTGTGCTGGATGCCCTTGGCATTGACCCCGACCTTCTCAATCGTGATGGCGGCGTCCAGCTCGGCGGCAAGCCGGCGGTGCTGCGGGCAGCCCGCCTCCTTTTCCAGCACGACGGCGGGCGCCTTGCAGTGCAAGATGCGCTGCATCTCCCGCAGGCCCGCGATGCACTCGACTTCGGTGTAAATCGTCACGTCATACCCCAGCTGCTCCAGCGCGCGGGCCAGCGCCGCACTGCCCAGCGGGCCGTCGTTTTCGCCGTTGGGGAACTTGCCCGGCAGGGCCGCCCCCGTGAAGATGCCGAGCTTCATGCCCGGCCGCTCCATCAGCGAGCGGATGATCTTGAAGCTGACCGGCGCGTCCTTGGCGCACAGCTCGTAGAGCTTTGCCATGTTCTTGCGGGGCACCCCCATGGGGCGGATGCCCACCGTGATCAGCCGGTCGATGTTTCCGCAGACAAAATCCATCTTACAAAGCTCCCCTCATTTAGAAGTGGCGCTCGACGGTCTCAAGCGTCTTGTCGACGATCTGCTTGATCATGGTCACGCAGCCGACCGAGGCCTCGCCGCTCACGCCGTCGATGGCAAAGCGGGGCAGGCCGGTGCCGCCGTCCATCAGCTCAAGCTCGATGGAGGCCATCAGCATGGCCCGCTCCTCCTCGGGGGTGACGCAGAGCTCCGGCCGCCGGGTTGCGATGGCCAGCGCCGCACAGACGACATAGGCCCCCCAGTTGGAGATGGCCACGGGGAACAGGTGGGTGACCTTGGTGACCGTGACGATGCCGTCGTTGCAGGCGCAGGCGCAGGTCTTGCCGTTGACAATCAGCTCGCGGGCCGCCTCGTAGACGTTACCAAAGCCAATTTCGTTGCCGCCGTCGCCAATGCCGACCGTCAGCTTGCCCATGGCGTTCATGTCGTCAATGATGGGGTCGACATAGGCCCGCATGCCGTTTCGGTTCATGCCGGTCACCGAGTGCTGCACGCCCTTGGCATTCATGCCCACCTTCTCGGTGCAGACGGCGATGTCCAGCGCCTGCGCGATGTCCTTGGTCTGCTGGCCGATCTCCTTTTCCAGCACGACGATGGGGGCCTCAAAGCCCAGCAGCTTGCCGATTTCGGCAAGGCCCTGCACGCCCTCGATCTCGGTGTACATGGTCACTTGATAGCCCAGCATCTGAAAGGCCCTGCCCATGGCGGCGGCCCCCAGCGGGCCGTCGCTCTCGCCCTTGGGCATCTTGTCCTGGACGGCGGCTCCGGTGAAAATGCCGACGTGGGCCCCCGGCTGCTTCAGGATGTCCTGCGCAATTTTATAGGACACCGGCCCATCCTGCGCGCAGAGGTCATACAGAATGCCGAGGTCCGCGCGGGGCATTCCCTGTGGGCGGATGGCGACGTTGACCAGCCGATCCATGTTGAGACATGCGATTTTCATGTTGCTCTCCCAAAAGCCCTGCCCGTGCGGCGGCAAGCGGTCCGCAAGGTCCCTGCACAGGCGGCGGCTGCCACTCTTGACGGCGAGCGGCCGGCCGTATTTTTTCTCAAGAGGGGAACGCTGCGGAAGGGGGGCGGGGGAGCCGCTGCCGCTGTCTGCCTGCAGGGGCCCTGTTCCCGCCGCCCCACCCGCTATCTCAAATGGCGGGGCGACCAAGCGCCGCCGCCCTTTCTGCCCTGTTGACTGTTTTTGCGTTTGGCAGGCCTGCCTGTCCTGCGCTACACCTTGTGGCAGGCGACAAAGTGACCACCGCCCCTGTCGGCGAATTCCGGCTCCAGCTCCTCGCAGATTTTCTCCTTGATGGGGCAGCGGGTTTGAAAGCGGCAGCCCTCGGGCGGGTTGACGGCGCTCGGAATGTCCCCCTCCAGCAGGATGCGGTTGCGGGCCGCCTCCGGGTCGGGGATGGGGATGGCCGAGAGCAGCGCCCTTGTATAGGGGTGCAGCGGGCTTTCAAAAATCTCGTTCTTTTTGCAGAGCTCCACGATCTTGCCCAGGTACATGACGCAGATGCGGTCGCTGATGTGCTTGACCACGCTGAGGTTGTGGGCGATAAAGACGTAGGTGAGGTTGAACTCCTGCTGCAGATCCTGAAACAGGTTGAGCACCTGTGACTGCACCGACACGTCGAGGGCCGACACGGCCTCGTCGCAGATGATCAGCTTGGGGTTGAGGGCAATGGCCCTTGCAATGCCCAGCCGCTGCCGCTGGCCGCCCGAAAACTCGTGCGGATAGCGGTCGGCGTAGCGGGCGTCAAGGCCAACCTTGGCGAGCAG
Source organism: Clostridiales bacterium (assembly GCA_012719075.1). Classification (GTDB taxonomy): domain Bacteria; phylum Bacillota; class Clostridia; order Oscillospirales; family Feifaniaceae; genus JAAYBB01. Next base: position 3,923 of record JAAYBB010000073.1, read on the forward strand.
CTCGTTGACCCGCTCGTCGCGCGCGCCCCTTGACAGCCCCGGCTCGTGGCAGAGTAGCGGCTCCCCCACGATGGCGTTGACGCGCATGCGGGGGTTGAGGGAGGCGTAGGGGTCCTGAAAGATGATCTGCATCTCGCGGCGCAGCCTGCGCATGTCGGCGGAGGGCAGCGCGTAGATGTCCTTGCCCTCAAACAGCACCCGGCCCGAGGTCGGGGACAGCAAATTGAGCATGAGCCGGCCGGTCGTCGACTTGCCGCAGCCCGATTCGCCGACCAGGCCGATGGTCTCCTTCTCGCCGACCGAAAAGCTGATGTCGTCGACCGCCTTGACATGGGCCTTGGCCCGGAAGGTGTTCTTTTTGATGGGGAAGTCCTTTTTTAAGTGTTCCACCCGAATCAGTTCCTTGGCCATCGTTTCCCTCCTCACGCCAGATGACAGCTGACGGTGTGATTTTCTCCGATCGGGCGCAGCGTTGGCGCCGTCTGCCGGCAGCGCTCGGTGGCGTAGGGACAGCGCGGGTGGAAGTAGCAGCCGGAAGGGGCCTGAGACGGGTGGGGGACCGAGCCCTGGATGGTGTACAACCGGTCCCGGATCTCGTCAATGCGGGGAATGGAGCCCAGCAGTCCCTCGGTATAGGGGTGCCTGTGGCTGGCAAAGAGCGTCCTGACCGGCGCCTCCTCGACGATGGTGCCGGCGTACATGACGATGACCCGCTCCACCATCTCGGCGATGACGCCGAGGTCGTGGGTGATGAGCATGATCGAGGTGTCGAGGTTCTTTTTGAGGTCGCGCATCAGCTCGAGCACCTGCGCCTGAATCGTGACGTCGAGGGCCATGGTGGGCTCGTCGGCGATCAGCAGCTTGGGCTCGCAGGACAGCGCCATGGCGATCATGACCCGCTGGCGCATGCCGCCCGACAGCTGGTGCGGGTAGGAGCGCATGTTCTGCTCGGCCGCCGTGATGCCGACCGTGCGCAGCATCTCGACCGCGCGGCTGCGCGCCTCCTCGCGGCTGATGTTGCGGTGGGCCCGCACCGCCTCGACAAGCTGGTTGCCGATGGTGTAGACCGGGTTGAGGGAGGTCATCGGCTCCTGAAAGATCATGGAGATGTCGTTGCCC
>JAAYBB010000074.1 GCA_012719075.1 Clostridiales bacterium
ACCGAGGTCTTGCCCACGCCGGGCGGCCCCACCAGACAGATGACCTGGCTGTTTTTGTTGTTTCCGGCCAGCTTCTGCACCGCCAGGTGCTCGAGGATGCGCTGCTTGACCTTCTCCATGCCGTAGTGGTCCTTGTTGAGCCGGTTGCGCACGCGCCTCAAGTCCAGGTGGTCCTTTGTCGAGGTGTTCCAGGGCAGCGCCAGGCAGCTGTCCAGATAGGAGCGGATGACCGAGGCCTCCGAGGAGTTGGCGGGGTTGTGCGCAAGGCGGGAGACCTCCTTGAGCAGGTGCTCGGCCACCGCCTTGTCCAGCTTGAGCTCGGCGATTTTGCGCCGGTAGTCCGAAACCTCGGAGTGGATGCTCTCCCCCTCGCCCAGCTCGCCCTGGATGGCCTTGAGCTGTTCCCGCAGGTAGTATTCGCGCTGATTTTGGTCCATCTGGTCCTTGACCTGGGCGCGGATCTCCTGCTCGACGCCCATGATCTCGATCTCCTCGTGCAGCAGCAAAATCAGGGTTTTGAGCCGCTCGACCGGATGGATGCACTCGAGCACCTGCTGCTTGGAGGAGAACTTGATCGAGATGTTGGAGGCCACGTAGTCGGCCATTTCGCCGGGCTGGTCGATGGCCAGCACCGACATGATGATCTCGCCCGAGAGCTTGGGCAGGTACATCGAATACTCTTCAAAGATGGACTGCAGTTCTCTTATGGCCCCCTCGGCCTTGGCGGGCTCTTCGATCGGGGGCTCCATAATGGGCTCGGCCAGCACCGTGTTGAAGCTGCGCCCCGCAGTCACCTCGAGCAGCCTGGCGCGGGAGATGCCCTCCACCAGCACCCGGATGCTGTCGCCCGACAGCTTGAGCACCTGCTTGATGACCGCGATGGTGCCGACCTCGTAAATGTCGTCGCGGTCGGGGTCGTCCTGCTTGACGTTGCGCTGGGTCACCAAAAAGACCGGCGAGTCCTTCTTGAGCGCCGATTCCAGCGCCGCGACCGAGCGCTTGCGCCCCACGTCAAAGTGCAGCGTCATGCCCGGGAAGAGCACCAGGCCCCGAAGCGCGAGCATCGGAAGGCGTATCGGTCCCGTGTCGTATAGTTGCTTTCTCACACCGTTCCCCTTTCGATTTTGGGTGTGCAGGGGCAGACCGGGCGGCACAGGGCGCTACGAGGCCGGATTTTTGGCCTCCCGCTCGATGGCGCCCGCCTTGCGGACCGCGAGGTGCCGCGCATTTTGCGGCTCGATGAGCAGCTGCGGCTCCGCCCCGTTCAAGACGCACTCCTTGGTGATGACCACCTTGACGATGTCCAGGTTGGAGGGCACGTCGTACATAATGCCGGTCATCAGCCCCTCGACAATCGAGCGCATTCCGCGCGCGCCCATTTCGTTGTCGTTGGCCTTTTGCGCGATGGCCGCCAGCGCCTCGGGCTCGAAGACCAGCTCGACGCCGTCCAGCCAGAAGAGCTGCGTGTACTGCTTGATCAGCGCGTTGCGCGGCTCGGTCAGGATGCGCTGCAGCGCCGGAATGTCCAGCGGCTCCAGCATCGTGATGACCGGCAGGCGCCCGACCAGCTCGGGGATCAGCCCGTACTTGATCAGATCCTGCGGCATCACCTTTTTGAGCAGGTTGGCCGCCTTTTTGTCCTTCCGGCCCAGCACCTGGGCGCCAAAGCCCATGGCCGAGGAGCCGGTGCGCTTTTCTATGAGCTCGTCGATGCCGTCAAAGGCGCCGCCGCAGATGAACAGGATGTTCTTGGTGTCGATCTGGATGAACTCCTGCTGCGGGTGCTTGCGGCCGCCCTGCGGCGGCACGTTGGAGATGGTGCCCTCGAGGATTTTCAGCAGGGCCTGCTGCACGCCCTCGCCGCTGACGTCGCGCGTGATGGAGCGGTTTTCGCTGCGCCGTGAAATCTTGTCGATCTCGTCGATATAGATGATACCGCGCTCGGCCAGTTCGATGTTGTAGTCGGCGGCCTGGATCAGGCGCAGCAGGATGTTCTCGACATCCTCGCCCACATAGCCGGCCTCGGTCAGCGTGGTGGCGTCGGAGATGGCAAAGGGCACGCCGAGCGCCTTGGCCAGCGTCTGGGCCAGCAGCGTCTTGCCGACGCCGGTCGGCCCCAGCAGCACCACGTTGCTCTTCTGCAGCTCCACCCGCTCATTGTCGTTGAAGTAAATGCGTTTGTAGTGGTTGTAGACCGAGACGGCCAGCACGCGCTTGGCGTCCTCCTGTCCGATCACATACTCGTCCAGCAGGGCCTTGATTTGCTTGGGGGTCGGCAGCGCGTCAAAAGAGGGGGGCAGCGACCCGGGCCTCGGCTTCTGGGTGCCGTCCTCCGATTCATCCAGCAGCTCGTAGCACATCTCGACGCACTCGTCGCAGATGTAGGCCGAGATGCCCGCAATGATGCGGGCGGCCTCGCCGGCCGACTTGCCGCAAAAGGAACAGACGATTTCATGGTTGTTTGGGGTAGACATGATGTCCTCTTTTCATCCGTGAAAGGGTCAGAATTTGTGTGCTCATATTCAAAGACGTGCCCGCGGTCCCACGGTTCCCCCGGGCAGTGGAGCGCCGCGCCGGCAAAATGGCCCACACGGTCTAAAACGGCGGGTGGATGCCCGCCGTTTTAAGTCGTACTCCTGCGGGAAACCAGCCTTCCTGCCGAGTTCAGGTCACTGTGCCGCATGGCGCAACGTTTTGTCTGTGTGCGGTGCGCCGGGTCAACGCCGCTCGATCACCTTGTCGACAATGCCGTACTCCACGGCCGCCGCGGCCGAGAGGAAGTTGTCGCGCTCGGTGTCGCGCTCGATGACCGCCAGGGGCTGGCCGGTCATCTCGGAGAGCAGGCGGTTGAGCTTTTCCCTGGTCTTGATGATCTGGTCGGCGTGGATCTTGACATCCGAGGCCTGCCCGCGGGCGCCGCCCGAGGGCTGGTGGATCATGATTTCGCTGTTGGGCAGCGCAAGCCGCTTGCCCTTTGCGCCGGCCGCCAGCAAAAAGGCCCCCATGCTGGCCGCCATGCCGATGCAGATCGTGGACACGTCGCACTTGATGTAGTTCATGGTGTCGTAGATGGCAAAGCCGGCCGAGACCGAACCACCCGGGCTGTTGATATAGAAGTTGATGTCCTTGTCGGGGTCCTGCGCCTCCAAAAAGAGCAGCTGGGCCACCACCAGGCTGGCCGTCGTGTCGTTGACGTCCTCGGACAAAAAGACAATGCGGTCGTTGAGCAGTCTGGAGAAAATGTCGTAGGAACGCTCCCCGCGGGAGGTCTGCTCCACAACCATCGGCACCAGGCTGCTGGCGATCTGTCCCAAATGAAGTTCACCCATAAAAAGCCTCCTTTTGCGCACACGCCAAACAGCACCGATCGCGCTTTTTGAACATCCTACATAAACTGTCCGGCAAAGCCCGGTCTGCCCGCATGGCGGCAACAATCTCACCGATTATACGCGGTGTGCGCCGTTTTTATACGTTTGCAGACAGTCTAACACAAATACATGTTGATTCGGTGATCGTTTGGCGACGGCCAATTTGCCATGGATGGCAGGCCCCAAAAGGGCTAGTCGGCCTTGTCTTCCGCCGGCGGCTCTTCGTCAGCAGTCTCTTTGGCAGAGGCCTTGCGCGCCCGCTTGGGCTTGTCCTGCGCCTTTTCCTCGGCGGACGCCTCGGCCTCCTCCTTTGGCTCGGCGTTTGCGCCGGCCTTCTTCGGCTTTTTCCCGGCCTTTTCGGCCGGCTCTTCATCGACCGGCTCGGTGGCCGTGGCGGAGGCCTTGATGAGGTCGAGCGCCTTGCGGATGGCGATTTCGCGCACCATGCCGGCCCGGTCCACCATCTCGATGATGTTGTCGACCTCTACGCCGCCGATGCGCTCGGCCAGCTTGGCCACCTCGGCCCGATACTCCTCCTCGGACACCTCGATGTCCTCCTGGCGCACGATTTCCTCAAGCGCCAGCGAGACCTTGATGTTGTGTTCGGCCGGGTCGCGGAAGCTCTCGCGGAAGGTCGCGCGGTCAGTCTGCAGCATTTCGATATAGCCGTCGACGCTGAGCCCCTGCTGCTGCAGGCGCTTGTCAAAGTCCTCGAGCATGCCGTCCATCTGGCGCTCCAGCATGACCGGCGGGAGCTCCACCGCCAGGTTCTCGACCACCTGCCCCAGCAGCGCGTCTTCAAACTTCTGCTCGGCCTCGTTGCCGTGGTACTCCACCAGCGCCTGCCGCAGTCCGGCCCGCAGCTCCTCCACCGTCGCGTAGGACTCCGAGACGTCCTTGGCAAACTCGTCGTCCAGCTCGGGCAGCTCGTTTTGCTTGATGGCGTGCAGCGAGATGGTGAAGACGGTCGGCTTGCCGGCCAGCTCCTCCATCGGATAGCCCTCCGGGAAGGTCACGTTGATGTCGAAGGTCTCGCCGACGCCGTGCCCGATGAGCTGCTCTTCAAAGCCCGGGATAAAGGTGCCCGAGCCGATCGTGAGGTTTTGCCCGGCCGCGCTCCCGCCCTCAAAGGGCACGCCGTCCAGCTTGCCCTCGTAGTCGATCAGGACGATGTCGCCGCTCTGCACGGGGCGATCCTGGATGTCCAGCAGGCGCGCATTGCGCGCGCGCAGGCTCTGCACCTCTTTCTCGACCTCTTCGTCGGACACCTGGACCTGCGCCTTCGGCGCCGAGAGGTTTTTGTAGGCGCCCAGCTTGACCGCCGGCTTCTTGGTGACGGTGGCCGAGAAGGTGTACCCGGTCTCGTCAATGTTCAGGACGCTGACCTCCGGGTGGTCGATGGGCTCGATGCCGGCCTCGAGGATGGCCTGCTCGTAGGCGGGCAGATAGGTCTCCTGCACCGCGTCGTCAAACAGGATACCGATGCCGTAGGTGCGCATCACCAGGTTGCGAGGGGCCTTCCCCTTGCGAAAGCCGGGAAGGTTCAGCTTTGGCGAGACCAGACGAAAGGCGGCATCCAGTCCTTTTTGAAACTCTTCTCCATCCACCCGGATCTCAAATTGGACCTGGGAATGCTCCAGTTCGTTCTTGGAAAGAACCCTCATGTTGACATGACCTCCGTTATGATCTTTCGAACTAAAATTCGCTTTATTATATCACACCGTCAAAAAAAGAAAAGCGTTATTCAATGATTTTCGGGACAAATGATAAAAAATCTGCCGAAACCAGTGAAAGCTCCACGCCTTCGAAGGGTCCCGTGATCGCGGTGCGCGTGCCCATCCCGTGGATGTGCCCGTAATAGCAGCGGCCGATGCCGTGGCGCCTGAGCAGTGCGAGGATGCCCTCGTTGCGCTGCTGCGGCGTGACGGGCGGGTAGTGGAACAGCGCGATGAGCTCGAGGGCCTCCCCCGCCCGCTCCCGGAGCGCAAGGCCCTCCCGGACCGAGTGCGCAAAGCGCTGGGCCTCCCGCTCCATGAGCTTTTGGTTCTGCGCGTCGCTCTCCTCGCCGTCCCGCAGGTAGCCCTTGGACCCGCAGAAAATCTTGTTCTCCACGAGGTAGGCGTTGTTGTGCAAAAAATGAATGTTCCAGATCCCCTGCCGCTCGAGCGCCGCCTCCATTTTGCCGACGGTGCCCCACCAGTAGTCGTGGTTTCCCTTGGAGAGGATTTTTGTCCCGGGCAGCTGCGAGAGGTAGCGCAGGTCGGCCATGGCCTGCTCGAGGTCCATGCCCCAGGAAATGTCGCCGGGGACGAAGACCGTGTCCTCCGCGCGCACCCGCGCGCACCAGTTCTCCCGCAGGCGCCGCTCGTGTTGCTCCCACCCGGGGCCGAAGATGTCCATCGGCTTGTCGACCGACAGGCCGAGATGGAGGTCCGCAATCACATAGACCAGATCAATCCCCCGCTTTACACCTTAATTTTTGACGCCCGGCCGTCAGCCGGAGACCCTTGCGCGCGCGCCCGCCTTGACGCCGTCCCGATAGGGGTCGGTCAGCACGCGGTCCCCCTCCCCGAGGCCCTCCGCGATGTCGACGTAGCCCGAGGCCCGCCGTCCGACCACCACCGGCACAAGCCGAATCTTGCCATTTTGCAGGACGTAGACGGCGCTGCCCCCCTCATGGGGCACCAGCGCGCCGGTTGGAACGATCAGGGCCTGCTCGGCCACCACCGAGGCAAAGGTCAGGTCCACCTGGCTGCCGGCACAGAGGGCGGCCGGCGGGTCCACCGGGTGCAGCTCCACCTTGCGGCGGCTCTCGAGCAGCCCGAGCGAGGAGGGGATCTCGGTCACGACCGGCGAAATGAAGCTGATCGTCGCCTCAAAGGGGGTGTTGTCGGCCAGCTTGCAGGAGACGGTCTCGCCCAGCCGCAGCGCAATGGCGTCCTCCTCGAGCAGCTCGGCCTCGAGGTAGAGCGTCCCGTCGCCGTAGATCAGGGCCACCGGCGTCTGCTCCATGACGTACTGCCCCTCCTCCACCAGCAGCCGGCCCACAACGCCGTCGACGGGGGCCTCGACCGGGCCCTTCTCGAGCTTGTCGCCAAGGCTGTCGATCTGGATCTGGAGCTGCTGCTGCTGGGTGCCGGCCGACTCGCCGATGGTGTCGCCGCCCCGCTCGGTCGCTTCGAGCTGCGCCCTGGTGGAGCGGATCTGCTCCTCGAAGTAGGCCCGTCCCTCGTCCGAGACCTCGGCGCGCACCGACGCGAGGTTGGCCTCGGCGCCGCGGAGGTTGCCCTCGGCCGACTGCAGGTCGGCCTCGGAGGCCAGCCCCTGCGCATGGAGCTCCTGTTGGTAGGTGTAGTTGCGCAGCGCCAGGTCATAAGCGCTCTGCGCGCCCGACAGCAGCGCCCCGGCGCTGCCGCCCGCCCCAAAGAGATCGGCATAGGCCTTTTCGAGCTGTGCAAGCCGGCTGCGCAGCTGTTCCAGCGCCACCGTCAGCTCGCTTGACTGCCCCTCCCTGCCCAGCTCGAGCTGGCGCTGCTGCAGCTGCAGGGACTCCAGCTGCTCGCCCATGGCCTTTTGCAGGTCGGCCTGGTCGATGTCCATCAGGTGTTCGCCGGCCAGCACCCGCCGGCCCTCCTTGAAGTGGATGGTCCCGACCTGTCCGGTGCAGGGCGCGCCCACCTGGAGGACCGTGAGCGGCCTGGCGCTGCCCTGCTCGGTAAAGGACTCCACGAGGGGTCCCGGCTCCAGCGTGACCGCCTGTACCTCGACCGGCCGCAGCACCCAGTAGAGCGAGGCCAGAAGGCAGCCCAGCGCGACGACGGCCGCCGCCGCAATTTTTACCTGCTTTTTCATGAGGTATGCCCCTTTATCAAATCATTTCCATAAACCCAGGATGTAAAGCGCGGTCATTCCCGCTCCCGCAGCAGATCCACCGGGGAGATTTTTTTCAAATTGCGGTAGATGACGCCCGAGCCCACCAGCACCGCGACGAAGGTCAGCAGCATGCCCAGCAGCAGCATGGGCGGCTTGACAAAGGCCGGGATCGAGAAGAGCTCGGTCTTCATCACCGAGGCAATCAGCCTGCTGGCCCAGAAGGTCAGCGGGATGCCGGCCAAAATGCCAAGGCAGGTCAAAATCCACTGCCCGGTCGAGATGACCTCGAGGCACTGGTTGAAGTCCAGCCCCAGCGCCAGCATGGTGGCGATCTCGCGCTTGAGCTCCTCGTAGCTGATGATGGAGCTCACATAGACCACCGCGACGCCCATCGCGACGCCGATCAGCGTCACGCCGTACAGCATGCCGTTGACCATGCTCATCATGCCGCGGTACTCCTCAACGCGCCGGGTGCGGCTCTGCACCGAGCCGGCGTAATCGGCGTCCTGCAGCCGGGTCAGCAGCCGGTCGCGCACCGCCTCGGGCGCGCGGACCAGCACCGAGGTGTACACCTGGCCAAAGTCGCTGATGCGGCCGATGCCCTCGTGCGACATGTAGGCGTTGGCGCCCAGGTACTGCGCAACGACGCCCACCACCGGCACCGAGGTCCGCCGGACCTTGGGGTAGGCCACCTCCACCTCGACGGTCGAGCCGATCGAGAGGCCGAGGTTGTCGGCCATCAGCTCGGTGATCACAAGGCCGTTGTCCTCCACGAGCACCGGTGCCCCGCGCGCATCGTAGAGCTTGGTCAGCCCGCTGTCCCGCGCAATGCCGAGGATCGTGCAGTCCATCTTGTCGAGGGTGCCGTACAGCGTGGCCGGCAAATCGACCACCCCCTGGACCTCCACGATCTCCGAATCCCGGATCACGCGCGTTGCGTCCTGCCGCAGCACCGGCCGCTCAAAGGCCACCGTGATGTCCTGCCGCTGGGTCTCCTCGAGGTAGTCAAACAGGAAGACGTCGAACAGCGAGTAGACCGACAGCAGCGTGGAGGTGATCATATAGGCGCCGGCAATGCCCAGGATCGAGAGCAGCGAGCGCCGCTTGTTGCGCACAAGGCTGCGCAGGGCGATCACGCCGGGCACCGTAAACAGGTCCATGACCTTTGGGATGCGCTCAAAAAAGGCCGTCTTGGCGCTCTTGGGCGGCGCCGGGCGCAGCGCCTCGGCCGGCTCCAGCCGAGATGAGGCGCGCACCGCCATGCGCCCGACAAGGGCGCAGAAGAGCGTGGCCATCAGCGCGCCGATCAGCAGGTATTCCAGCGAAAAGATGCGCGACGGCTCGGGCAGCCGGAAATAGAGCTGGTAGAGGTCGGTCATCGGGATGGCCACCAGGTTGCCCAAAAAGCCGCCCAGCAGGCCGCCGACAAAGCCCACCAGTGCGGCATAGCACATGTAGTGTGTGCTGATGGTGCGCTTGTCAAAGCCGAGCGCCATCAGCGTTCCGATCTGGGTGCGGTGCTGCTCGATCAGGCGCGAGAGCGAGATGTACAGGATCACGGCGGCAATGCACAGAAACAGCGCCGGGATAATTTCCTTGATGCGGCCGATGGTATCAATCTCCATCTCGAACACGGCGCTGGAGACCTGGCCGTCCCGGTCGTAGAGGCGGATCAGGCCAAAGGGCTCCAGCACCCGGCGCAGCGAGTCCTCCACCTCCTCAAAGGTGGTGCCGGGGCTCAGCGTCAGCACGATGTCGTTGACGCGGCCCTCCATCGAGAACAGCCGCTCCATGGCGTCGTGGCGCACAAAGCCGGCGTCGTACTGCGCGTTGTCGGGCAGCATGTCGATGATGTCCTTGACCATGTAGCTGTTCTCGGGCGAGATGCCGCTGCCGGTGATGGTGAGCAGGCGCGGCTGGCCGGCCATGTCGAGGCTGACGGTGTCGCCAACCGCAAGGCCGCGGGCCTCAAAGAAGCCGTCGCCCACCACAAGGCCGTCCTCGCCCTGGCCCGGCAGGCTGCCCCTGGACAGCAGCGGGAAGTTGAGCCCGCCCTCGACATAGGAGATCAGCTTGAGCTCGGCCGAGTTTTCGCTCTTGCCCGACAATGGGACGGTCTTGACAATGCGCCCCTGTACCCGTTCGACCCCCTCAATTTGCGCAAGGCGGCCGGCCAGGCCGATCGGCGCCTCGTACAGCTCGGCAAAGACCTCGGAAAAGGCGGTCGCCTCATAGAGGATGTCACGCGACTCGGTGAGCTGGTCAAGGCTGATCGACATCACCGAATACCCCGTAAAGCCGATGGCGATGATCAGTGCACAGATTAAATATGTAGAGGCCAAGCGGCGCAGGTCCCGCAGCATTTTAAAAAACAGCAGCTTTACCATGAGAATTCCTCCGCCGGCAGCGGGTGCTCGTTGACGGCGATGCGCTCGATCCGGCCGTCCTTCATGTGGAACACGCGGTCGGCGATCTCGGCGATCTCGGCGTTGTGCGTGATGGTGACCACCGGGCAGCCCAGCTGGTCCCGCGCCTGTGCCAGCAGCCGGATGACCGCCAGGCCGTTGGTGCTGTCCAGCGCGCCGGTCGGCTCGTCGCAGAGCAGCAGCGCCGGGTTTTTAACGATCGCGCGCGCGATCGAGACCCGCTGCTGCTCGCCGCCCGAGAGCTGGGCCGGAAAGTGGCCGCCGCGGTCCTCGAGCCCAACCAGCTCGAGCGCCCGCTGTACCTCGATGGGGTTCTGCGCCACGCTGGCGGCCAGCTTGATGTTCTCATAGGCGGTCAGCGAGGGGATTAAATTGAAAAACTGGAACACAAAGCCCACCACGTCCCGCCGGTAGGCCACCAGCTCCCGGTCGGTCAGGGCGGTCAGGTCCCGCCCCTGATAGTACAGGGTCCCCTCGGTCGGGCGGTCCATGCCGCCGAGGAGGTTGAGCAGCGTGCTCTTGCCCGAGCCCGAGTGGCCGAGCACGACGATGAACTCGCCGCGGTCCACCGTGAAGCTGGCGTCCTGCAGGGCCTTGACCGACACCTCTCCCGAGGTGTAAAATTTTGAAAGCCCCTGTGCGCGGATGAGGTCCCCGTTCATCGGCCGCCCTCCGCCCTGGTCCGGATGCCGTTGGTCAGGATGTCGAAAAAGATCTGCACCTTTTTTGCGACGTCCTCGCGGCAGTCGGTCCGGTAATACTCCCGCAGCAGCCAGAAGGCGACCGCCACGAGCAGCTCGGTCAACAGCTTCAGGTCGAGGTCGGAGCGGATCTCGCCCGAGTCCCGCCAGCTCTCCAGCAGCTTCATCAGCCAGGTGGCGCCGGCGCTCCCCTCGCCGGAGAGGCGGGCGAACAGCTCGTAGTTTTCGGTCACCAGCAGCAGGCCGATGCGGTTGTACTTCTCGTGCTGGTCGGCCCATTTGAAGATCTCGGGCAGCGCGCCCAAAATGTTGGCATAGAGGTCCTGTTCGGCACTCTCCGACGCAATGCGCTCGCAGACATCCAGCTTTTGCTGGCTGAGCAGCTCAACCACGTGGAAGAACAGGTCCTCCTTGCCCTCAAAGTACTGGTAAAAGCTCCCCCGCGCAATGCCCGCATGCTTGACGATGCGGTTGATCGAGGCCTCCGAAAAGCCGGCCTCCGAAAACTCGTCGATCGCGACCTCCACGATGCGCTGCCGTTTTTGCGCCGGCAGATTGAAAAAGGTCTGCGTAGGCATGGCATACCCCTCTTTGTTGAAAGCGGTCAAAATGACATAGTAAGTATAACACCTGCAAGGCAAAATGACAAGGGTGTCATGCAGCGCGCGTTCTCCGGGTGGAGCACGGTTTGCTGCCCTCTGCCCTGCCGGGTGGCCGCTGTCAAAGCAGCACTTCACGCTGAAAACGGCGCGCTTGCGGCTTTTCCCATCCCTCGCCCCAGTGCGGAGACCGTCGGAAACCCCCGGTTTAAGCCAAGCACCTCCCAAAAACTACATGCACGAGAGGAGTATACGGATGAAACTGATCACAGGTACCCACCACATCTCGCTCAAGCCGGCCGACAGGGCCTCCTTCGAGGAGACCCTGCACTTTTACCGCGACCTGCTGGAGCTGGAGCTGCTGCACCGCTGGGACCGCCCCGACGGCAGCGGTTTTGCCATGCTCTCCACCGGCAACAGCCTGCTGGAGGTGGTCGAGGGCGGCGCGCCGGACAAGGCCCCGGTCGGCAGCATCGACCACTTTGCGCTGTCCACCACACAGGTGGACGTGCTGGTGGAGCGCGTACAGGCGGCCGGCTACGACATCACGCTTGCGCCCCGCGACGGCGCCCTTGGCACCACGCCGCCCACCCCCATCCGCATCGCCTTCTGCCGCGGGCCGATCGGCGAGCTGATCGAGTTCTTCCACGAAAAGCAGGCGGACGTCCAGGGCGGCTGACCCTCAAAAGCGCCGTTTTGGCGCGCTTTCGGGCGAGTCCACACGAAAAGAGGATGGGGCCGGCGCATGTCCGGCCCCATCCTCCGCTCTCCTTGAAAGAAAGCCAGGCTATTTGCACTCAAAGGTGGCGCAGTTGGTCTCGGTCTTTTTCTGCGCCTCACCGGACGAACAGCCGTCGCAGCGCACCGCGATCACCGGCGCGTGGCACTTGTCGTGGCCCTTGTGATAACGGCAGGTCTCAACCGAACAGGTGACGCCTCTGTTGATGTTCTCATTCATGTCGGCAATTTCCTTTCTCACTGATACGCATAGGCAGTTTTTTGAAAAATCGTAAGCGGACAGGCCGCGATTTTAGTATGGACGCTCCCACCCGCTTCATGCGCTCCGCAAAAAAGACTTCTTTCGCCGCAAATTTAAATTCAAAAAATCTGTCTGCTCAATATGCCGGAGCCGTGCCGTGAGCTGCAAATCCTGATCGTACCAATGCAAAAAAAGCCTGGCTGTACTCAGTCAGGCTTTTTCTATACACAATCGCTGGATTAATGATACGTAAATG
>JAAYBB010000075.1 GCA_012719075.1 Clostridiales bacterium
GCACGTGGACTTCAACTACGAGGTCTCCCGCTCGCTCGCCGCCTGCGAGGGGGCGCTGCTGGTGGTGGACGCCGCGCAGGGCATCGAGGCCCAGACGCTGGCCAACACCTACCTGGCCCTCGACCACGACCTCGAGATCCTGCCGGTCATCAACAAGATCGACCTGCCGGCCGCCGAGCCCGAGCGGGTGCGCGCCGAGATCGAGGACATCATCGGTATCGACGCCTCGGCGGCGCCGCTGATCTCGGCCAAGCAGGGCGTCGGCATCGAGGCGGTGCTCGAGGGCATCGTGACGCAGATCCCGCCGCCCACGGGCGACCCCGAGGCCCCGCTGCAGGCGCTGGTCTTCGACTCGGTCTACGACGCCTACAAGGGGGTCATCGTCTACCTGCGCATCATGGACGGCCTCCTCAAGCCGGGCGACCGCATTGTGATGCTGCAGACCGGCGCCAGCTTCGACGTGGTGGAGGTGGGCTACCTGCGCCCCATCAGCCTGCAGCCGGCCGCCTGCCTGGGCCCCGGCGAGGTGGGCTACCTCACGGCCTCGATCAAGAACATCGAGGACACCCGCGTCGGCGACACCGTGACCCACGCCGACCGCAGGGCCGCCGCGCTGCCCGGCTACCGCCCCGCCGTGCCGATGGTCTTCTGCGGCATCTACCCGCTCGACGGCGCCAAGTACGAAGACTTGCGCGAGGCGCTCGAAAAGCTGCAGCTCAACGACGCCTCGATGCTGTTCGAGCCCGATACCTCGGTCGCGCTGGGCTTTGGCTTCCGCTGCGGCTTTTTGGGGCTGCTGCACATGGAGATCGTGATCGAGCGGCTCGAGCGCGAGTACAACATGGAGCTGATCACCACGGTGCCCAGCGTCAGCTACCGCATCACCAAGACAAACGGCGAGGTGGTCATGATCGACAACCCCACCAACTACCCGAACCCCTCCGAGATCGAGGGCGCCGAGGAGCCCATCGCCGACGCCAACATCATTCTGCCCTCCGACTACGTCGGGGTCATCATGGAGCTCTGCCAGGAGCGGCGGGGCGTCTACAAGGACATGAAGTACATCGACCCCAAGCGGGTCAACCTGCACTACGAGCTGCCCTTGAACGAGATCATCTACGACTTCTTCGACGCGCTCAAGAGCCGCACGCGCGGCTACGCCAGCTTTGACTACGAGATCAAGGGCTACCAGAAGTCCGACCTGGTCAAGCTGGACATCCTGCTGGGCGGCGACCTGATCGACGCCTTCTCCTTCATCGTGCACGCCGACCGGGCCTACGGCAGAGGGCGGCGCATCTGCGAGAAGCTCAAGGACACCATCCCGCGCCAAATGTTTGAAATCCCGATCCAGGCCGCCATCGGCGGCCGCATCATCGCGCGGGAGACCGTCAAGGCGCTGCGCAAGGACGTGCTGGCCAAGTGCTACGGCGGCGACATCACGCGCAAGAAGAAGCTGCTCGAAAAGCAGAAGGAGGGCAAAAAGCGCATGCGCAACTTCGGCACCGTCGAGGTGCCGCAGGAGGCCTTCCTCGCGGTGCTCAAGCTGGACGACTAGCGCCAACGCGCAACCTTCGCAAAGGGCAGGAGGAGAGACCGTGAGAACCACGCCGCAAAAGCAGGCCAGGCCCCTGGGGCTCTACCTGCACATCCCGTTTTGCGCAAGCAAGTGCCCCTACTGCGACTTTTACTCGGTGACCGACCTCTCGCTGATCGACCGCTACCTCGCGGCGCTGCTGCGGCAGATGGCCGAGTATGCCCCGCAGGCCAAGGCCTATGTGGTGGACAGCGTCTTTGTCGGCGGCGGCACGCCCTCGCTGCTGAGCCGGCCGCAGTGGGACCGGCTGTTCAAGGGCATTCACAAGCACTTCAAGCTGGCGCAGGACGCCGAGATCACGGTGGAGGCCAACCCCGACTCGGTCGACCGGCGCACGCTGGTGCGGCTGCGCAAGCTGGGGGTCAACCGGCTGTCCATCGGCGCCCAGAGCTTTGACGACGCCATTTTGCAGCGCATCGGCCGCATCCACAGCGCCGGGCAGATCCTGCAGGCCGTCGAGGCCGCGCGAAAGGCCCGGTTCGAGAACCTCAACCTCGACCTGATGTTCGGGCTGCCGGACCAGTCGCCCGCGCAGTTTTTCGACAGCCTGCAGCAGGCCTTTGACCTCGGCGTGCAACACCTCTCGGCCTACGGCCTGCGCGTCGAGGAGGACACCCCCTTCGGCCGGCTCGGCGACCTGCTCACGCTGCCCGACGAGGACACCTGGGCCGGGGAGTACCTCGAGCTGATCGCCCGCACCCGCGCGGCCGGCTACTACCAGTACGAGATCTCCAACTTCTGCCTGCCCGGCCACGCCAGCCGGCACAACCTCAAGTACTGGACGCTGCAGGAGTACCTGGGGCTTGGCCCGGGTGCACACTCCTACCTCGGCAACCGCCGCTTCGCCTTTGCCAAGGACCTGCTGCGCTACTGCCAGGTGATGGAGAGCGGCGAGGGCAGCCCGGTGACCGAGCTGTTTGAAGTGGCCCCGAAGGACGCGCTGGCCGACAGCATCATGCTCTCGCTGCGGCTGACCAGGGGCATCGACACCGGCGAGTTTGCAAAGACCTTCCGGCGGGACTTTGAGCGCATGATGGGGGACAAGCTGAACAAGTATCTGTCCGCCGGCCTGATGGTCAGGGAGGGCACCCGCTACCGGCTGACGCCGCAGGGCTTTTGCGTCTCGAACAGCATCCTGGCCGACCTCATCGACGTCGACGCCGAGGCCGAGGCCGCCCGCCTGCAGCCGGCCGCGCTGCTGCGCAGCCGCCCGGCGGACTGAGGCGTGCCTTTGAGGGTGGCTTGCGGAAAACCGAAAGCGGCGCCGGCCCCTGCGTATGTGGCGCGGACAAACAGGCCCCATTGGCCAAGACCCGGATTTTTTACTCCATCCAAAAAGGGCCCACACCTTCCACAGGGTGCGGGCCCTTTCTTCATGCGGGGGGTGGGTGGGCGGATTCGCGCCGCGGCTAGGCCTTGCGGATGTCCAGCACCACCGCGGTCATGTCGTCGCCGGGCTGGTTCTGGTACAGCTTCTTGCAGAAGTTGACCATGGCCCGCGCCAGCGAACCCCGCTTGCGGTCGAAGGAGAGGATGAACTCGCACAGCGGCTGCTCCGACTGCCCGGGCGGCAGCAGGCCGTCGCTGAGCAGGATGATGCTGTCCCCCGGCTGCGCGCTGCTGCGATGGATTTCGGGCTCCAGCACCGGCAGCACGCCGGCCGGCATGCTGTGGCTGTCCACCCTTGTCAGCTCGCGGCCGCGCAGGATGAAGCTGGGGGCCGCCCCGGCCTTGACAAACTCCAGGTCGCCGCTGTACAGATCGAGCACCACGACGTCCAGCGTGGCGAAGACCTCGGGCTCGGGGCCCACCATCAGCGCGGCGTTGAGCACCTGGGTGGCGCTCTCGCGGCGCAGGCCGGCCTGCATGAGCTTTTCGAGGTAGTCCACGGCCAGCCGGCTCTTGCAGGAGGCCGCCCGGCCGGCCCCCATGCCGTCGCTGAGGGCCAGGATGTACTTCATGTCGTCGGTGCGGAAGTCCCGCACCGCGTCGCCGGCCATGCGCTCCCCCGGCAGCGGCGAGATGTAGCGGTCGAGCGAGACGGCAAAGTTTTCGGCCTCGCTCAAAATCATGTGCCAGCCGCTCTCGCTGCGCCAGAGCTCGGGCTCGGCCAGCCGGCAGTTGCAGGACTGCTGCACCAGCGACGCGATGCCCGACAGCTCGGGCTTTTCGCGGGTCTTGCAGGAGATGCGCAGCTTGCCGTGTTTTCCGTACCCGGCCGATACCGACACAGGCTTGTCCCCCTTTTCCTTCAAATAGGTGTCCACCAGCTCCACCACGGCCGCGTCGCTCTGCTCGGGGGTGGCCAAGTCCTCGCCGAGGTCGCCGAGCACCAGCGAAAAGCACTTGTACTGCTCCCGCAGAAAGGCCGACTCCCCGAGCGACTCGTCGCGGAAGCGCCGCGTGAGGTCGTACATGGCCGCCTCGGCGTTGACGCTGTCCACAAAGCTGCCCGGCTTGTCGCAGCGCTGCGTGAAGGCCTCGGGCAGATCTCCCTCCTGCAGCTGGCGCCGGCGCGAGAGCGTGACCCCCATATTGTTGAGGGCGTCGGCCATGGTGTTGTAGTCGGCGTCCCAGCAGAGGGGACTGCGCGCGCAGCCGCGGCAGAGCGTCTCGATCGTGGGCGCAAAGACCGCCGTGATGGGCAGGAAGGACTGCCCCGACTTGAGGCGGTCGGTCAGCTCCCGCAGCACCTCGGCCGTGCGCTCGAGCTTGAACTGCACCGCCGGCGAGGGCAGTGGGGGAGGCTCGCTCTTTTGCGCCGGTTCGGCCCTGCCCGTGCGGGCCAGCGCCAGCAGGGCCAGCGCCGCCAGCACGGCGCCCTGCAGCGTTGCGCCGAACAGCAGCGAAGTGCCGGCATAGCCGGTCAGGCAGAGCGTCGCGGTCAGCGCCCACCGCCGCCCCTCCGCGGGCTGCCCGCCCGCCCGCAGCACCAGCAGCGCCTCGGCGGCCTGCTTGAACAGCGCGGCGCAGAGCGCCGCCGCCACCGACTCCAGCCCGAACATCAGGTCGCCGTCGCCGCTCAGCAGCATGGCCAGCCCGGTCGAGAGCGTGACGGTGCCGGCCAGCAGCGGCTCAAACCAAAACAGCGAGCGCAGGCTGCGGCTCTCCTTGAACAGCAGCCGCACCGCCACCAGCACGGCGCAGGCCGCCGAGTAGCGGATGCCCTGCAGGCCGCCGTAGAGAAGCAGCGCCGCCATCACGCCGGCCGCCGTCGGCAGTAGCATGCCCGACGGCGTCGCCGCCAGCGCCGCCACGCCCAGCGGCAACAGCACCCCCTGGACCGAGGCGCCCGAAATCAACGCGCCCCAAAGGAAGAAGACCCCAAACACGGCCGGCCTGGACAGGGGGCTTGAGCACAGTGCCCGCCACGTCTGCTGCATAGACAAAAACCCCATTTCACCTGTGCGATTTATGAATGGTAATTATTTACAAATCTATCACCGGCTTTGGAAATATTTTGTCAAAAAACAGAAAAGCCCCTTTGTGACGCCGGCTTTTTTCAGCGCTCGGCGGGGCGGGGGGAAAAATGTCCGGACGGCGCGTTCCGCGCGTTTTTTTGTCCCGCCCCCATTGACAAACCCCATAAAATCAAGTATGATGAAAAAACCATATGGCGGTATAGCTCAGTTGGCTAGAGCATTCGGTTCATACCCGAAGTGTCGTAGGTTCAAATCCTACTGCCGCTACCATAGCCCCCTCAAGGGGGTTTTCTTCTGCACCGGCCCCATCCCGCGCCGCGCAGACTTTAGCAGACATGGCCCGTTGGTCAAGCGGCTAAGACACGGCCCTTTCACGGCTGAGAGAGGGGTTCGATTCCCCTACGGGTCACCACGCCTGCACCCCCGCGTTTCGGGGGTGTTGCTGTTTCGGGGCGGCCGGCGGGCGCCCGCGCGGCGGATTTCGCCCGCGCCGCCTTGACAAAGCCGCCTCGCGTTTAGTAGTATAGGGGGCGAGGGCGTTTTGCGCGGGGCGTCTTGGCGCCAACCGCTTTCGGCGCCGCCGGCATCTCCAAAACGGTGCCGCATCGCCGCCCGATTGCCGCTCGGTTCCGTTTGGGATCGCCCTTGTCAAGGCCGCGAAAGACCCTGGCGAGCGGCAAGCCGGATGACATGACCACCGCAAACCGAAACGCAGCTGACACATGCTCAAAAATGGCGTTCAAAAACCCAATACACGCTGGCGTGGCTCAATGGTAGAGCACATCACTCGTAATGATGAGGTTGTGGGTTCGATTCCCACCGCCAGCTCCAAAAAAGACATGCTTTCCGCCAAGCGGAAAGCATGTCTTTCTTTATGCACAAAAATTTGGTACTATAAATGCAAGCTTTCAATGCAGGATAAATGTAAACCGGAATTTGAAGAACTGAGCGAGAAGGGGTATTATGGAAATACAACTTGTCTTTGAGACTCATTCTTTAAGTGAAGACAATGAAAAAGGAATTGCAACTGGCTGGCAAGATGGACAGCTTTCAGAACGAGGACGGGCACTCGCTGCCGAGTTAGGGATACGTCGACGTCATGATGGAATCAAAGCTGTTTTTACATCGGATCTTGGACGTGCTGTGGAAACA
>JAAYBB010000076.1 GCA_012719075.1 Clostridiales bacterium
CTCGCGCCGGTTCCCCGACCTACGCCCTTAGCAGGGGCGCCTCTTCGGCCAACTTGAGTACTTCTCCATGGCTGAATCAATTTTACGCCTATTCGAGCAAACCGGCAGACGGCCCCTTTTTCAACGGTCGCTGGGGACAGCCTTGCCGAATCATGCATTTTTTATTCTAGCAGGAAAAACGCCCGATGTCAATAACGGCAACCCGAGAAATCGCCCTGCCCCACCGGGTGATGCCGGCCGCGCAGGCCGGCGCTCCCCACCCTCTTTTTACAGAGCCACTGGCAGCGTGCGCCCGGCTGTGATACAATGGCATCCAACATCAACGCCAACAGCAACTCCAACATCGGCAAGGCTGCCGCTTGGCCGCAAGCGTCCACCCAGCCCGTTGGCCAACGCGCCTCTGCACGGCACACGGCGCACCGGGCGCCATATCCCCCACGCCCTCCGCGCCCTTTCCCATGTCCCCCGCCGCCCTCCGCGCCCTTTCTTGCGCCCTTCTACAGCGCTGTACACAAAGGAGGATTTTCTGATGAAGGTTTGCCAAATCGAAACCCCCGCCCTGATCCTCGACCTCGACGTGATGGAGCGCAACATGGCCGTCATGAAGGCCTTCACCGACAGCGTCGGCATCCGGCTCCGCCCGCACTACAAGTCCCACAAGTGCACCTCCATCGCCCACATGCAGATGGCGGCCGGCGCAAAGGGCCTCTGCTGCGCCAAGACCTCGGAGGCCGCCGACCTGGTCCGGGCCGGCATCGAGGACCTGCTCATCGCCAACCAGGTGACCGAGCCGGCCAAAATTGCACAGGTGGCCTCGCTGGCCAAGTGCTGCCGCCTAACTGTCTGCGTCGACAGCGCGCAAAATGTGCGCGACCTCGAGGCCGCCGCAGCGGTGCAGGACAGCCTGATCTGCTGCCTCGTGGAGTTCGACATCGGCATGGGGCGCTGCGGCGTCGCCACGCGCGAAGAGGTCCTTGCGCTGGCCGACCAGATCTCCGCCTGCCCGCACCTGCACTTCGAGGGCATCCAGGCCTACGCCGGGCACCTGGCCCACCAGACCGACCTCGAGCTGCGCCGGCAGGCCTCGGGGGAGATCGAGCAGGCGCTCTGGAAGCTGAGGCGCTTTCTCGAGGAGCGGGGCTACGAGGTCAAGGAGATCAGCGGCGTCAGCACCGGAACCGCCATGCTGCGCAGCGAAAACAGCGTCTACACCGAAATTCAGGCCGGCAGCTACCTGTTTATGGACACCGCCTACAACGCGTTGAACCTGGCCTTCTCGAATTCACTCTTTGTGCTGGCCACCGTCATCCGGCTCGGCGGCGGGCTGCTGGTGACCGACGCCGGCCTCAAATCGGTCAGCGTCGACCAGCGGCCGCCGGTCTTCCGCGAATACCCCGACCTGCCCATCCGATTTTCGGAGGAGCACAGCACACTTGTGGCCGACCGCTTTTCGCATGCGGTGGGCGACCGGCTGTGCATGGTGCCCAGCCACTGCTGCACCACCGTGAACCTGCACGACTTCTTCTACTTTGTCCGCGGGGACCGGGTGGTGGACCGCGTCCCGGTGACCAGCCGCGGCAAGAGCCTGTAGCACAGACCTATAAAAGGGCCCCCGGTGCACCGGGGACCCTTGCCTTTTTATCCGTCCTTTGCCGCCGGCGGCCCTCGCCGCCCTAGGCCGTAAAGACCTCGAGCGCCTGCGCAAAGTCGGCGATCAGGTCCTGTGGGTTTTCAATGCCGACCGAGAGGCGGAAGGTGCCCTGCGTGATGCCCATGGCCAGCCGCTCCGCCTCCGGCACGTTGCTGTGCGAGGAGGTGACCGGGTGGCTGAGCGAGGAGGCCACGCCCCCCAGCGTCGGCGCGTAGTGCGCAAAGTGCAGCGCGCACATAAAGCGGTTGATCTTGTCGGTGTCGCTCTCCAGCTCAAAGCTCAGCATGGCGCCAAAGCCCCGGTCGGTGAAGAGCTTTTCGGCCACCTGATGGCAGCGGTTGCGCTCCAGCCCCGGGTAGTGCACCCGCCTGACGGCGGGGTTTTGCTCCAGCGACCTGGCCAGCGCGAGGGCGTTGTCCATCTGGCGCCCCACGCGCAGCTCCACGGTCTGGAGACCGCGCAGGATGAGCCAGGCGTCAAAGGGGTCGCCCGGGACGCCGAGCAGCATGGCGATGGGCCGGATGCGCTCGCAGAGCGCGGCCGAGCCGGTCACCGCGCCGGCCATGGCGTCGCTGTGCCCGTTGAGGAACTTGGTCAGGCTGTTGATCGAGAGGTCGGCTCCAAAGTCCAGCGGCCGGATGGCCAGCGGCGTGGTGAAGGTGTTGTCCACGACCAACAGGGCGTCGCCCGCGTGCGCAAGCTCGGCAAGGCCGCCGATGTCGGCCACCGAGAGCAGTGGGTTGCTGAGCACCTCGGTGTAGAGCATTTTCGTGTTTGAGCGCATGGAGGCCCGCACGAGGTCCAGGTCCTCGAAGTCCACCAGATCGTGCTGCACGCCGAAGCGGGCCAGCAGCTTGACCAGCAGGTCGTAGGTCTCGCCGTAGAGGTGGCGGTTGGCCAGCACGTGGTCGCCGGGCGAGAGCAGCGAGATCAGCGTGGAGGAGATCGCCCCCATGCCCGAGCTGCAGACCAGCGTCTCCTCGCCGTTCTCCAGGAAGGAGAGGGCCTGCTGCAGCGCCGTCCGGTTGGGGTTGCGGGTTCTGACATAGGTGAATTCCTTCTGGCGGTACACCTGCTCCACCTCGGAGAGGTCCCTCATCGTAAAGGCCGTGGTCAGGTGGATGGGCGGCGTCTCGGGGATCTGCGCGCCGGCGCTCACCCCCTTGCCCAGGCCAAGCAACATGGACTCCCGTGTAAAGTTGTTCTCCATCACGCCACTCCTTTCGTCTCGGGCAGGCGCCGCTCTGCCCGCAGGGGCCAGCCGTTGCCCGTATGGATTTATCTGCCTTTGATTATAGCGAAGCCTACCAGCCTTTACAAGCGCAATTTCCCCTGTTTCCATTTGACCCGCGCAGTGGTATAATGATTGGCATAGCGCGACCAACACAACGATTCAGACAGGGGGATTTGGGGATGAACAGGGATCGCATTGAACGGCTGCTGCCCAAGATCACGGAGGCCGGACTGGACGGCATTTTGATCTGCCCTTCCGAGGAGCTCAAGTACCTCACGGGCTTCCAATGCATGATGTGTCTTCGCTTTCAGGGGTTCTTCTTAAAGCCGGACGGCACCTGCTTCTACGTCAGCAACCGCCTGTATACCGACGAGGTGCGCGACGGCTTTGGCGGCGCCATCCGGCAGTACACCTGGTGGGACGGCGAGAGCATGACCGACGTCGTGATGCAGGCGCTGCGCGAAAACGGCCTTGAGGGCGCGACGCTGGGCGTCAACTCCTCGGCGCAGGCCTTCAACGTGCTGGACATCGCCGCGGCCTGCGGCGTGACCTTTGTCAACGCCAAGGACGTGCTGGCCGAGGCGCGCATCATCAAGACCCCCGAGGAGATCGACGGTCTGCGGCGGGCCGCCGAAATTGCCGATGGCGCCTTCACGGCCGTGCTCTCCTTCATCAAGCCCGGCATGAAGGAGCTCGACATCAAGAACTTCATTGTGAAGCACATGACCGAGGCGGGCGGTGTGCGGGCCGGCGCGCTCGTGGCCTCGGGGCCAAACGGCAGCTATCCCCACTACATGGGCACCGACCGCATCATCGGCGAGCAGGACATCGTGCTGATGGACTACGGCTGCATGGTCAACAACATGCGCTCGGACATCACCCGCACCGTCTTTGTCGGCGGCGCCACCGAGGAGCAGCAAAAGGTCTACGACCTGGTGCTGCGGGCCAACCTCGCCGGAGAGGCTGCCGCCGTCAACGGCGCCTGGATCCCCGACATCGACGCCGCCGCAAGGGACATCATCACCGAGGCCGGCTACGGCCCGGAATTCACCACGCGGCTGGGCCACGGCATCGGCTACATGAACCACGAGTCCCCCGACATCAAGAAGAACAACCTGCGCCGGCTCGAGCCGGGCATGGCCTTCTCGATCGAGCCGGGCATCTACCTGGCCGACCGCTTTGGCGTCCGCATCGAGGACATCCTGGTCTGCACCGAGGACGGACACGAGGTGCTCAACAAGGTGACCAAGGAGATGATCATCCTCTGACGCAGGCCGCCAAACACACCTGCACTTGCGCCTTCAAAAACGCCGCAGACCCGCTGCCCGACCGGGCAGGGTTCTGCGGCGTTTTGCGTCTGTGCGTGTGGCTGTCCTGTGCCCGTGGCGGGACGGGTTACTCGGCAATCTCCTGTCCGCTGGCGTTGGCCAGCGCAACCGATTCGGCCAGGAAGCGGTCAAAGGCGCCGCTCTCCTTCATTTCCTTCTGCAGGCCGTTGAGGTATTCGACAAAGTCGGGATTGCCCTTTTGCACCGCAGCGGCCTGGCCCGGCTCGTCGTGCACGATGTTGACGTCCTTGACCATGAGGTCGGGGTTGCCCGAGACATAGGCCTCCGAGGTCAGCTGGTTGGCCACCACCGCATCGATTTTGCCGTTTTGCAGCTCGATGATCAGGTCCACAAACTTGACCAGCTCGACCACCGGCTTGTCGCTCATCTGCACGGCCGCCTTGCCGTAGACCGAGGCCTTCTGAATGCCGATCACGGCATCCTTGAAGTCGGTCATCATCTCGTTGTACTTGGCCTCGTCGGCCTTGCGGATCATCACCACCCACTTGGTGAAGTGGTTGTCGTCGGTGAAGTCGGCGGCCAGGCGCCGCTCGTCGTTGGGGGACATACCGGCCAGCACGAGGTCAAACATGCCCTGGTCCAGGCTGATCAGCAGCGCGTCAAAGGCCATCTCCTCAATGCGCAGTTCAACGCCGATCTTGTCGGCAAAGTACTGGGCGATCATGATGTCGACGCCGACAATCGTGTCGACGCCGTCGATCTCGGCGTGGAACTCAAAGGGCGGATAGTCGGCCGAGGTGCCCACCACCAGC